>JAQTPE010000008.1 GCA_028748925.1 Candidatus Omnitrophota bacterium | reverse complement strand
TTCTTAAACGAGGCCAATAAGGACCGCTACCTGAGATTATGGTTCTTTCTCGCGGACCGGTACAAAGATGTGAGCGCCATAGCCGGCTACGATGTATTGAACGAGCCCGTTGTGGGCGTCCTGGAAGAGAACCAGGTGAGGAGTCTTTATGAAGACGTCACCGGAGAGATACGCGATACCGATAAGAAGCATATAATATTTTTGGAAGGGAACCTCTGGGCGCAGAGGCTCGAGTTTTTAGGCAGGCCCAAAGACGGCAATACCGCGTATAGCATACATTGCTATGCGCCGCTCGATTTTACGCACAACTTCGAACCGGACATGCGCTATCCCGGCAGAGCCTATAAGGTGATGTGGAACAGGAAGAAGCTCGATTCCATGGCAAAGGCTTACGATGATCTTATGAAGAAAGTCCAGGTGCCCCTATTCCTGGGAGAGTTCGGCGTGAACGCGCGCGGCGGTAATTACGGCGAAGATGAATGGGTGCGTGATATACTATCAGTGGCAGAAAAGTACGGCATAAGCTGGACCTACTGGAACTACAAAACGATAGCGAATTACGCGTATCCCGATGGAATATACAGATATACGGAGAATCCCGCATGGGTCAACAGGCAGGGTCCGGTAGCGGGATTGGAGACATTCGCATCCGTATGGCCTAAGGAGAAAGGGAGCATGATCTACTCCTGGCGTACGGAGAATTTTAAACGCAACGATAATATATTTTCGGTCTTAAAGAGCTTTTTGTAAGATTGCAAGCGGAGAGGTCGCCTAGCCCGGTTTATGGCGCGCGCTTGGAAAGCGCGTGTACCGAAAGGTACCGAGAGTTCAAATCTCTCCCTCTCCGCCAAAATTTGCAAAGCAAATTTTGGCAGAGCAATTGAGCAATAGACAATAGAGCAATAGAAAAAAGCTCAATTGCGGTCTAATGTTCAATTGTTCTATTGTTCAAAAGAAGGTGACAAGATGCCTTTTATGTTTGAAAATCTTGAAGTTTATAAAAAGGCTGTTGACATTGCTGATGAACTAAGCACTCTTACCGAGTCCTTCCCCAAAGGTAATTATTATTTATCCGATCAGCTAAATCGAGCTGTATTATCTATCGCGGCCAATATCGCTGAAGGGAATGGCAAATATCACAAAGCCGACAGGATTAATTTTTTCCGGATTGCTCGTGGTTCAGCTTTTGAATGCGTTCCTATACTAGAATTATGCAAGCGCAAGAAACTAATCGCGGAAGAGGCCGCTAAAGCATTCAAAGAAAGACTGGACGAGATTTGCAAAATGCTGTCGGGGTTGATGAATTATTAAAATCGTCCACACTAATTGTGGACGCGAACCCTAGAGTGAAATTGAAGATGTTTGCTGGAATTGTTCGAGATCAACGTTTTTTCTTGGGATTTAAATGAAAGACGAAACAAAGTTATTTTATGATTTGACGGCGGAAAAGACCGCTGATGAATGGTATAAAAATGACATTTTATTGCCAACGATAAAAGATTTTATCAGCCTTCTTCCGGCCAAACCACGCATATTAGATCTGGGCTGTGGCCCTGGACACGAGAGTATGCGATTGGAATCATTGGGTGCAAAAGTGGTCGGTATTGATTTTAGTCGTGAATGTATCAAGGTCGCAAAGAGGCGATGCCCTCAATGCAGATTTGAAGTTATGAATTTTTTAAAATTGGATAATAAGCTTGGGAAGTTTGATGCCGTTTTTGCCTGCGCATCTTTGATTCATGTAACAGAGAACCTGTTGGAAACAGTTTTACGCAATGTAGCTGATTTAATAGCTAAAAAAGGGTACCTTATCGCAATAGTTCAGGATGGCTGGGGTATTAATGAAAATTGGAGCACTTTAGAAGTTAGTGGCAGAAGGATCCGTAGAGAAGTTCATTGTTTCAATAAAGAATATTTAGTGATAAATGCTCAGAGGGTGGGTTTGTGTTTCATAAGAGAAGGGTATTTGGACAAAAGTCTTTTTGAGCAAAAATGGAGAAATTATATATTTCAGAAGGTTTAATCTATCGCAGGTTTTTGTCGATAGTTTTATCGCGATGTAAAAATGGGAATACCGGCTCATCCAGGGCGATAAGCCAGCCCATACGCCGTTTTCGATAAATTTTTATAAGTAGGCTTGCTTCAACGACTTGTAGGGTTCGCCTACCGTCAACGACAAGCCGCCATTTTTACTTTGTAAAAATGGCTGGATAGGTCGAGGACCACCTTCGATAAGAAATAGCTATGAGGTGTTTCTCTCCCTCTCCGCCAAGCGAAGTATAGATATGCATTACTATGTTTCCCTCCCCCAACTAAAGGAGCGCATATGGAAAGAAAGACAGTAGTTACGATGAAGGGTAATCCGTTGACTCTTGATGGAACGGAGATAAAGGTGGGGCAGAAAGCCCCCGGATTTCAGGCGCTTTCTTATGATCTTGAATCAAAGAGCCTCGCCGATTTCAAAGGCAAGATAAAACTGATAGCGTCTGTTCCTTCTCTCGACACTCCCGTATGCGATACCGAGATAAAGCGTTTTAACGACGAAGCGTCAAAGGTCTCAAAAAACGTCGTGATAATATTTATCAGCATGGATCTGCCGTTTGCCCAGAAGCGGTTCTGTCAGGAATTCGATATCAATAAGGTGAAGACTCTCTCCGACCATAGGGAGGCGAGTTTCGGCCTGAATTACGGAGTTCTCATCAAAGAATTGAGGCTTCTGGCGAGGGCCATATTCATTATCGGTAAAGACGACACGGTCAAATATGTTCAGTTCGTAAAAGAGCTGAGTTCTCCGCCCGATTATGACGCCGCTCTCAAAGCGTTAAAAAAAGAGGCGAACGCGGTTTAAAGCATATAAAGATCACAATGATGCTATCCTTTTCGGGATATCTTTTGGTATAATGGGATGCGTGAAGCAGGCAACATCTTGATTTGAGCGGTTATTTTATTGCGTGCATTGGAGAGAGATCTCAAAATAAGAGGGGGGTGACACGTGCTTATCTATATGGCTATACCGATTTTGATAATGGTTGGGCTATGCGTCTTTTTTTATATGGCAGGCAGATATGTACATATAGGAAAGAAGTGGGCGGAAATCAGTGCGTCCAAAATAAACAAGACGCAGGAACTCCCGAAGGAGCCTGGCAGGGTGCCGATATTGGAGGAAGAGATAAGAAATCTTAAGAAGGCTCTTGAGATCAAAGATAAAGAGCTGGAAGAGCGGAACAAGGCGGCGGAGTCGATCATGCGGGAAAACCAGAAGCTTTTAGCCGAGGCCCGCCGGGAAAATATGGATAAGACGGCCGGACGGAAGGAAGAAGCCGAAGATGCCGTTAAGCCCGAGATTGGCATGCCTCAACTTGAAAATACCCCTCCCGTGAATGATATAGCGGCATCACCCGTTTCGCTGTCAGACGAAGACTCCCTCAAGGAATCCGGAGAAAAGGCGGAAGAGAAAAAGCCGGAAAAAAAGATTAAGCGCAAAAAACCCAAAAATAAGATTAAGCGCAAACCATCCAAAAAATAGGGACAGACATCTATTTTCTTTTGTCATTCCCGCCCCCGCTTCCGCGGGGGTAAAACTCCAGCGGGAATCCATAACTTCGTCATTGCGAGTCCCGCCGCTGTTAAGGCGGGACGAAGCAATCCCAAAATATCTTCGAGGACCGGTCTATTCCTAATTAAGCTACCTCAGCTATCAGGCTATTGAGCCTGGCTATAGAAAATGGCTTGGCGATATAGTAGTCAGCGCCTAGAGCTAAAGCCTTTCTTCTATCATCCTCGGAAGCCGATCCTGTTATGATGATCACTATACAGGATGGATCGATGTCCTTGATCGCTTTTAAAATTTCCAATCCGTTTATATCATTTAGACATAGATCGAGCGTGACTATATGAGGTCTTTCAACAATGAAACCGTCCATCCCTCCCCGGCCGGTTAGAGCGTATATAACCTCATAGCCTCTCTTACTGAAAAACTCCCGGAACATTTCGCATATGTCGATTTCATCATCTATTACGAGGATTTTTGGCATAAAAGGTGTCCTTTTTAGTATAAACTGTAAATATACTACACCTTACTATAGTTAGGTGTCAAGAAAATAATCACCGTGCTACAATACGGTACTATGGATAAGGTTATTAGGTTAAAACTGGGCGAGAAGATAAAGTATTTTCGAAAAAAACGAGGATATACTCAAAGCAAGCTCGCCGAGTTAGCGGATATCGATTATAAATATCTGCAGAGGATAGAAGGTAAGAATCCGCCCGCGCTTAAGATAGATACGATCGGAAAACTGGCAAGTGCCCTCAAAGTTTCAATATCTGAATTAATGGATTTTTGATATGAATGCCTCCAAGGGCAGAGACGATTTAACTACCATAGACCACCTCAAAAAGAAACTTGCTAAATTCGTAAAAGACCGCGACTGGGCGCAATATCACTCACCTAAGAATCTTTCAATGTCCATAGCCATAGAAGCCGCTGAGCTTATGGAAGTATTCCAGTGGGCAAATATCGAAGAATCTCATAAGATCTTGAAAAATAAGAAGAAGCTCGAAGATATAAAGGATGAGCTTGCTGATATCGCTATGTTTGTCATGGAATTCTGCAATATGTTTGATATAGACTTAAGCTCCGCCGTACTAAAAAAGCTGAAAAAGAATGCCAAGAAGTACCCCACGCAATTAGTCAAAGGGAAGACGCATAAGTACACCTACTATAAATAAAAGCATGCAGGGGTCAAGCATAGGTAAGTAAACGCCCTATTCTGGGACACCCTATAGGATGTACCAAAGCAGGACGTCTGTAAATGTGTTAAAATAGGACGTCTGTAGAATCACCTTTTTTAGTTGAAAGTAAGGAAAAATAAGAATGAAAAAGAAGGTTAAGTATTTTTATAGACGATATAAAAAAGAATTATTTTCAACCGCAGTTACCATTATTCTTACTATTATTCCATTGTGCATTCCCGATAGTAACATTAAAATTTCGTTATCATTATCACTAATGGTTATCTTTTTCGGACTAATCGTAACAATATATTTCTATCTTAAAGAAAAAGATTTTTTTTATATTTCCTTTAACAGAAGAGAAGATAAGGACGATTGGGCAGGAGAAGGCAATTTTGAATATTTTCGTAGTGATAAAAGCTATATGATTACACATTCTTATTCAGGATTTATTTTTCAAAAGATTTTTACTTGGACTGATTATAGGATTTATTTTGATTTTCAAATTACTAATAAATGTTTGGGCGTTATATTAAGAGCAATGAATTTGTCAAATTATATTATGATGCAAATAAACTATTACGGTATCAGGCCTCATTTAAGAATTAATGGTGGTTGGTTAATCCAAGAAGCGGAACAAGAAGGATTGGTATTTCCACAAAAATTATTGAAAAATACATGGTATAGATGCGAAATTTTGTGCGATAAAAGAATGATATGTATTAAGATTATAGATAAAAATAAGTTTATTGTTGATCAAAAATGGCGTATACCTTCTGGAGCTGTACCTTTTGTATTTAGTGGTGAAAATGCAAAAGTAACGATTCCTTTCCCCATTGATTTAGAGTATGGAACGGTGGGTTTTAGGAGTGATGGAGACGAAAGTGCGCTAGTGAGAGATTTATTAGTAGAAAAAGTATAAAAACTATCTATAAATAAACAAAATAGAAGGATAAGTAAAGGATAAGTAGACGTCCTATTTTGGGACCCTATAGGATGTACCAAAGTAGGACGTCTGTAAAAAACATCATATTAGTACATGAAAAATGAAAGTATTATTGGAATTGGGGGAATAATTTTATCAGCATTAACATATTTTGCTGGTGTTCAAAGAGGTTTACAAAAAGAAAAAAGACAGAGAATAAATGATGTGTTTAATAAGTATATGGGGTTTAGAAAGTCCAACTATACCGGTGGATATGATGGGTTATTAAAATCAGGCGTTGCCACACTTAAAAATGATAAAGAAATAAGAGAATTATATGCATTAATTATCCAACACGGAGAGAAGCCTCCGCTGGAAATTGAAAAATTTCGAAACGTTTGCCTTAAGAAATTTTTTGATTATGCGATTGATGAGAAAATTGATTTTTATAGAGTACCTATTAATGAAATTCTAAATAGGATAGGTAGTAGACATTTTACGTAAGGATATATTTTTAAAGAAATTAAAAGAATTAGGGGACAACAACTTTATGGGCGTCCCAAAGTGACACGTCCCCGGCAACTCGACAACTTTAAACCTGTCGCCTTCGTACTTGCTCTGTAGGCAACATAACTGACAGCAAGATAAAAAATGACAGTATATAAAAAAACAGTTTGTTATATTTGTGGTTTAGATAAGCATCTCTTAGCGAAATTCTGTAAGCGGTGTAAGAAAATACTGGACAGGATAGATACTAGAAGAAAGCACGATAGAGCAGCGCGAATTAAGGCGCTTAAATCTTCGTGGGATGGTAGCTGTTTTAGGTGTAATTATTCTGGTGTGAAATTGGAGGAAAAAGATCATAAATCACCTTTATATATAACATTTGATCACCGTATACCGCGAAAAGAAGATGATATTGTTATTGCTGCATCAGTTATTAATGATATGAAATCCGACTTAGATGAGGAGGAGTTTAAGAACGTCATTAATCATCTTGCTGAATATTTTCGTAATGGAGTGCTGATCAACCCGGATGTCTTTAATTTAAAGCATTGGAAGAGATGAGATGAACATTAGAGCGTAAGTAGGGCCCGTTTCATTAGGAGCCACATCTATTTTAAAGAACTGGCCCCTAGAGAAAAAATGGGACAGGCGCCTATTTTCCAAATAGATTTTGAGATTGCTTCGTCCCGCCTTAACAGCGGCGGGACTCGCAATGACGGTATTATGGATTCCCGCTTTTCCCGCCTTCTGGCGGGATCCCGCCAGAAGGCGCTGGCGCGGGAATGACAAAGTCGGTGCCATCCCAGAAAGTGCCCCTACTTCGCAATCAATAAGAAATAGACTTATTGCTTCGTAGGGCAAGCATCCCTGCCATATTTTGTGATATAATATAAGCACCCTCCTTTTTAGTCCTTAACTAGCAATTTTTTCCCGTTGGACAAAAACTAATTTCAAATAATTTGCCCCGCCTGCGCTATTTTGTAGCCTAAGGACGGCGGGACTTCCTCGCCGCATGCGATAGCAGGCTCGGTCGCAATAATTTACCTGAAGATTTTATGTTTAGGCTAACAAAAGAAGAATTCTTGAGGTGCCAAATTGGCACCTCAAGTTATGGAGGCAGAAGATATCTTCCGTACGTATTCAAGCAGGAATGAAATCTTGAAATAGCAAACTGTAAAATATACCCTAAAGGGTATAAAAGTTTGATTTTTTTTTATAAAATATTATATATTATACCCTTTAAGGGTTATTTATAATAAATTATTCCCTATCAGGTATAAAAAATAAAATAAAACTTGCAATTATACCCGAAATGTGATATATTTTTATCATGATGACGGACATTCCAATGAATATACAGATTAAAAAGCTACGAAAAAAATTGCATTTGACTCAAGTCGATTTTGCAAAAAGAGCAGGGGTGGGCTTGCGTTTTCTTAGAAAATTGGAAGAGGGTAAGCCTACAGTTCGGTTAGATAAGGTTAATCAAGTACTGGATTTTCTGGGATTTCATCTGGTTATAGAACGTAATGATAGGACAAAATCCGAATCTGCGGATAATAATTCAAACTTGAAGCAGGGTTATGAGAGAACTTAGAAGAGGACAGGTATACTTCGATAAAGATTTGGCCGGATACATTAGCGAAAAGCCCGAGGGTTATTTTTTTGAGTATGATAGAGAGTTTTTAAAAAAGAATATACCTATTTCGTTATCGTTACCTCCCAGAGAAAAGCCTTATGAGTCTAAAGAATTGTTTTCATTTTTTAAAGGGTTGTTACCGGAAGGTTGGTATTTAGATATTGTCTCTGCTACACAAAAAGTAGATAGAGAGGACTTGTTTGGCCTTTTGCTTTGTACAACCGGCGTAGATACGATTGGCGCTGTAACCGTTCGAAAGATAAAATGAATATGAGAATGAACGAAAAGCTTATTAAAGAGATGTTTAATACATCCGATCTTCCATCAATAGAATTTGGCCTGGAAGACGTTTCTCAAAAAGCTCAGAAGACCACAGGCAAGTTGTCTATTTCCGGGGTTCAGCCAAAATTATCCATGAAGCTTGACAGGAAAAATAATACATTAATTTCTGTTGCCGAAGGAGGAGAGTATATTTTAAAACCACAAACCGCGGCCTTCCCGCATATTCCCGAGAATGAGCAGTGTTGCATGGATATAGCGGCAGGGCTTAAGATCGATGTCCCTCCTCATTGTTTGTTGTCTTTAAAAGACGGGAGCTGGGCGTATATTGTGAAAAGATTTGACAGGAAATCCGGTATTAAGATACATCAGGAAGATTTTTTTCAAATATTAGAGTCATATGATAAGTATAGAGGTTCCGTTGAGCAAATCGGCCGTAAATTAAAACAAATATCTACAGCGCCCGGGTATGATGCGCAATTATTTTTTGAAAGAGTTGTTTTCAATTTTATTATTGGAAATGGAGATGCCCATTTAAAGAACTATTCGATTACATATAAGGACAAGGAGACCATTCGCCTGGCGCCGGCCTATGACATCGTTTGTTCAAAGCTGGTTATTCCGGATGAGGAAGACTCCGCATTATCTATCAATAGCAAAAAGAATGCATTGAAAAGGGACGATTTTGATAAGTTGGCAGAGTATTTAAATATGCCAATTAAAATTCGATATGAAAAATTTGAAAAAAGCTTGAATTTAATGGAGACAATAATTAGAGATTCGGAAATTAAGAAGGAAGCGCAAGATCGATTTGTTAATATTATCAAAGAACGTTTATCGCGTATCAACTTAGCGATGAAATAGCAGGATTTCGCGCAAAAGGCGCCATCCCACATGGAGACCCCTGGTTAATAGATATGCGGCTGATGATCGTCTCCATAAGGTCTGACCCTAATAACCGCAACAATCGGGATTTATGCCCAAGGCAAAGTTAAGCACTATATCCCTATATTATGAGATCCACGGCAGCGGCCATCCTGTTTTATTGATATCGGGACTTAACGCGGATAACGCAAGCTGGTCCGGTGTGTGTAGCAGGCTTGCGAAAGATTTCCGTGTCATACTATTTGATAACCGCGGATCCGGCAGGAGCGATACGCCGGACAAGAGATATTCGATCCGCGATATGGCCGATGACGCGATAGGTCTTCTCGACCATCTGCGGATAGAGAGATGCCATATCGTGGGACATTTAAACAAATTCCATCCCGCAAAACGCCGCCCTGCGGGAATGAATTTTTTCATGCTATGATTGGCCCGTGAAAAGTGTTATATTATCTTTATCTTGTTATTGCTTAAGATGTCCGGAGGATCTTATTATATTCTATAACCCGGAGGTGGGTGTATGAAGAAATGGATGGTTATAGCGATAGGGATTTTGGCGGTGATCTTTATTTTGGGCGTGGTCAAGGACCTGGTCATTAAGGTAGCGGTTGAGTCCGGAACGCAGATGGTGACCGGACTTAAATTAAAGATGGGAGGGTTTAAAGCAGGACTGTTGAATACCCTCGTCGATATAAAAGATCTGCGCATATTGAACCCCGAAGGTTTTAAAGACAAGAACATGCTTGTTATGCCGGAGATTTTTGTAGATTATAATCTTGGCGCGATATTCAGAGGCAAGGTCCATTTAACGGACGCGCGCATAAATATGCGGGAATTCACAGTTATCAAAAACGAAAAAGGAAAGCTGAACCTCGACTCGCTTAAGGTTGTTCAGGCCCAGAAATCGGGCGCCAGGCCCGCGGAGAAATCCGGCGCAAAGGCTCCGGAGATACAGATAGACAAACTGCGTTTAACGATAGGCAGAGTTATTTATAAAGATTATTCCGCAGGCGGCGAACCGAGCATAAAAGAATTTAATGTCAATATAGATGAAGAATATACCAATATAACGAATCCCTATACTCTCGTCAGCCTGATAGTCGTGAAAGCTCTAACGAATACTTCCATAGCGAGCCTTACCAATTTCGACCTTAAAGGTTTAAGTAATTCGGTCTCCGGGGCGCTCGCCGGCGCACATAAGGTGACCGCACAGGCCGCCGAGACGGCGAAACAGACTACAAAAAAAGCTGTCGAGACCGCCAGGAAGGCAGGGGAGACGATTTCAAATACTACAGACGCAATGAGCAAGGCATTTAAGAATCCGTTTGGAGATTAAGATAAAGCAGGGGTAGAGTAGAAAAAGCTTTATGAGAATCTGGGATATCAGCGCCGACAGATTGTGCCGTAAACATCTTTTAGGAGAGCATGCCGAACTTCACGCGACATGGTCCATATTGACTAAACATAAAAAAGGCTATTCGCGTCACCCGGAAGTGAAGAGGTGGAAGGGCAAGTTAAAAGCGCTTTACCTGAGGCACGGAAAGTTGTTCCGGGAGATGGAAAGAAGGGGCTATAACCACAAAAGCCCTCTACCGGTAAAATTGGCGTCCGGATCCGCGATTCAGGATATTTACGTCGATTCGCCCAAAAGACAGCTCGCTCTTCTGAAAAAGAAGGGGTGCGCATGCAGGACAGGAGGCAGGCTATATGAGTAAAAAAGATAAAAGGATAATATTGATAGCACAGTGCCTGGTGAATCCGTATTGCAGGGTGCACATACTGGGTCAGAATTTCGATCTCTCCAGAGAGCTTATGGACTACCTCATGGAAAAACGCGTCGGTATAGTACAATACCCGTGCCCGGAGACGACGGCGATGGGTCTTATGCGCAATCCGCAGGGGCGTCAACAGTACGATAATATATTCTTCAGGAATCACTGCAAGGAACTGCTTAAAGTGCCGATGCTTATGGTGAGGGAATTCATAAAGAACGGATATCGCCTCACCTGTTTCATAGGCCTTGAAAACAGTCCCACCTGCGGCGTAAAATGGGGAAAGCATAAAGTGAATAAACACCAGACGGAATCCCCGAATCCCGTGGATAGCCCGGATCCCGGAGAGCCGCTGCTTAAAGGCATAATGACCGAGATATTATCCGAGGAGCTGGCCAATGATAAGGCGGAAATCCCATTCCTGGAATTTCCGGCGCAGTCCGAGACGGGTTCGGATAAGCGGAAAAAATTTTGGGATGAACTCAAGAAGACGATAGAGAAAGATTTGGGGCAGAGATGAAAAAGATACTGCATATAATATCAGGCGCCAAATAGCGATTTTTCTACCGGCGGACGCCCGGCATCAATTGCTTTGCCTTACGGGCGGATATTTTGTATAATACAGTATAAGTTATGGCAGAGCCCCCCTCCATTCTTAAGATAAACAGGCTATATCATGGGGATTAGTACCACAAAAAGGAGTAGCGATTCATGGGTAAGATCAGAGTTGCGATCATCGGAGTCGGCAATTGCGCCTCTTCGCTGGTTCAGGGTGTAGAGTATTATAAGAACGCGAAAGATGGGGATTTCGTTCCCGGGCTTATGCATGTTAATTTGGGCGGTTATCACATAAGCGATATCGAATTTTCCGCCGCGTTTGATGTTGACAAAAATAAGGTCGGAAAGCTCTTAAGCGAAGCCATTTATACGAAGCCCAATAATACAAAAGTCTTCGCTAAGGTCCCACGCCTGGGTGTCAGGGTCCGCCGCGGCATGACTCACGACAGCCTCGGTAAATACCTGTCAAAGATCATCACAAAAGCTCCCGGCAAGACCGACGATGTATGCGGTATATTAAAGAAGACGAAGACCGATGTGGTCATTAATTATCTTCCGGTCGGTTCTGAAGAAGCGACCAAATGGTATGTAGAGCAGGTATTAAACGCCGGATGCGCTTTCATCAACTGCATACCGGTATTTATCGCCCGCGAAGAATACTGGCAGAGCCGCTTTAAGGAAAAAGGACTGCCGATCATAGGGGACGACATAAAATCGCAGGTGGGCGCCACTATATTGCACAGGGTGCTGACAAATCTCTTTTTGGACAGGGGAATGCCGATAGTCCATACTTATCAGCTCAATACCGGCGGGAATACGGATTTCCTGAACATGAAAGAGGAAGAGCGCCTTTCGTCGAAGAAGATATCGAAGACCAACGCGGTCGTTTCCCAGATACAGAATAGAGGCATGAATATACGCAAGGACAATGTCCACATCGGGCCGAGCGATTATGTTCCCTGGCAGAAGGATAATAAGCTCTGTTTTCTGCGTATAGAGAGCCTGCATTTCGGGGATATTCCCATGAACCTGGAATGCCGCCTTTCGGTTGAAGATTCCCCAAATTCCGCCGGAGTTGTAATAGACGCGATCCGTTGCGCTAAGATAGCGCTGGATAACGGCATATCGGGCGCGCTCCTGGGGCCGAGCGCGTATCTAAAAAAATCTCCTCCCGTGCAATACGATGATAATACCGCTAAAGCTATGATGGAAGAATTTATCGCCGCTTACGGAAAGAAGAAAGGGAAGAAGAGAAGCTAAAATGGCAGATCCTTTAGGGAAATATATCCGCATTATGGCAAAATATCCGGGCAGCATCCTGGCGAAGACAAAGATGACGCCCGATCAGGTTACGATAATAGGCCTCCTGGCCAATTGCGCGGTCGCATATTTTATCGCCCGGGGAAATTTACGTTTTTTTGTAATGGGCATCCTGATATGGGCCGCCGGTTTCTTCGATGCTTTGGACGGCAGCCTGGCCCGTCAGACGGGCCGCGTCACGAAATTCGGCAGTTTTTTCGATTCGGTTCTCGACCGTTACTCGGATTCCGTTATATATTTTGGGATCCTCATATACTTCTTAAGATATGGGGATACGGCTTATGCCATATGGGTTGTGATAGCGATGATAGGTTCTTTTGCCGTAAGTTATGTGAGAGCAAAAGCGGAATCGCTCGGACTGGAATGCGAAATCGGGCTTATGCCCCGCACAGCCAGAATAATATTATTGGGAGCCGCTTTCTGTATAGGTCAGGTCTTTTGGGGGCTATTGATAATTTCCATCCTGACCCACTTCACAGTGCTTCAGAGAATACTCTATGTCCGTAAGTCGCTCGCAAAAGACCGATGATTAAATTCACATTCCTATGCCTCTGGTATCTCCTGCCGGCGGCGTTGGGCAATCATACCGCTTCGTGCGGCAACCGCATATGGTTGCCGGCAATAATTAAAGATGGCCTGGCAAAACTTGCCCGCCCTGTAGATTTTGGAGTTCTATGGCGCGGCAAGGAGATATTCGGGAAGAATAAGACGTGGAGAGGCCTCCTGGTCGGGATCGCGGCAGGAATACTTACAGCCGGTATCCAGGCGTTACTTTTTTTTAAGATCGATTTTTTTAAAATTAATACTCTGGTCGATTATGGAAAAGTTAACTTTATCCTCTTCGGCGCCCTTATGGGCGGCGGCGCCCTTATGGGCGATCTGGCGAAGAGTTTCATAAAGAGAAGGCTTGACGTGCCGCCCGGCAAACCCTGGTTCCCGTGGGATCAGCTCGATTGGATAGCGGGCGCTATGATTTTGAGTTCGATCGTATACGTTCCTCCCGTATGGGTAATGGCTGTTACGGCATTATTGTATGTAGCCGTTCATCTCTGTTCCGACCGCGTCGTTTGTCATATGGGTATAAAGAAGAGAGAGGAAGTTAATTGAGCGGGATCTTCAGCTATATTCATAGCGTCGTATTCTGGTTCTTAACGTTCTTTTACAGCGTCATAATAGGCTCGGCCTCTTATATAATAGCTCTCTTCATAAAAAATCCGGATGAGAAGAGCAGGTTCTATCAAAAAGGGGCAAGGTTGTGGGGTTCCCTCCTGGCCGATGCCGCGTCTCTAAAGGTGAGAGTGATGGGCCTGGAGAATATTCCGTCCGGCACCACAGTCATCTTTACGCCGAACCATCAGAGTTATCTCGATATATTTATTTTACTAAAGATACTGCCTGTCCCGTTCAGATTTGTTATAATGAGGAAGTTGTTTAAGGTGCCGCTCATAGGGTACCATATCGCGCAAGCCGGTTTTATATCTTTGGATCGTAAGGACAGGAAGAGGTCTATCCAGACCATACATAAGGTGATAGACCTGTTGAAAAATAATGAGTCTTTTGTCATATTCCCCGAAGGGAAGTTGACGAGAGACGGCACTGTCGGTGAATTCGGCAGAGGGACCTCGATCATCATTCAGCGCAGCCGTGTACCCGTGGTTCCCATCCTGATCGACGGAACCTTTACGGCTTTACCGAAAGGGCGGTGGAGAATAAGACGCGGTCCGGTTACGGTGAAGATCGGCAGACCCGTCCATTTTGAAGAGTATTATGACAATGTCGATAAAAAGAGGTCGTTGGAACTGGGCAATGAGCTTAGAGAAGTAGTCGTGAACTTAAAAGGATGAGTGGAGCGGCAGGGTAGGATTATGTTGAAAAAATCTATCAGGATCGCGCATTCGATAATATGGTGGATAGACTGGATCGCTATAGTGCTGCTGGGAATCGTTTTCGATTCCATCGTCTGGCGCGGCAACAGGAAGATGTATAGAAGAGCCGAAAACTTCTGGGCCTGGACGCTCATGAAGCTGGGCGGAATAAAATTGGAGATCATTGGCACCGAGAACCTGCCGAAGAATGAGACCGTCGTATATATGGCCAATCACCAGAGCGATATCGATTGGCCCATTATATTCAGGACGATACCCGGCCAATATCTCTTTCTGGCAAAAAAAGAGCTGTTTGATGTGCCGATTTTCGGAGTCTATATGAAGATCCAGAATTATATACCTATTGAAAGAGACAGCATAAGAAAGTCGTTCAAGACGTATAAGAAGATAGTCTCATTGATAGGGTCCGGGAATTCCATAGTCATATATCCCGAAGGCACCCGATCTTATAACAGGGAGCTGCAGAAATTTAAATCTTTCAGCTTTTCTTTCCTGCAGGACGCCCGGGTGAGGGTCGTCCCTGTGGCCATCGACGGCAGTATCGATATTCAGAAGAAAGGCAGCCCTCTTATCAGCCCGGGCAAGGTAAAAGTGACTATATTGCCGCCGGTCAGTTTCGACGATATTTACGATTTAGATACCAAAAAGTTCTGTCTGACCGCTTCAAACAGGGTAAGGCGTTCGCTTTTGGATGTCCTGGAAAAGAGCGAGGTCATCCGTCAGGCCGAAAAGATAATCGCTATATGAAGAGACTCCTGTTTTTTATTATGATCTTCTCTTCTCTCGCGTGCCGGGGCGCGCTCTTTGCGGACGAAGAAGTTGTAAGTATGAATTATGTATGCCGGGACCTGAAAGGGGCCGTCAGGTGGAGGGCAAATAGCGAGATAAAGAATATCTCACCCGGTATTTATATTATGACAGAGAAAGCGCAGGGCGTCTATTCCTCTTTTAAGGGGCAGGTATCATGGGTGGCCGAGATGAAATTTGAGCGTACCGAAGATAATATCAGGCCCATTAGTCTTGATAAGCGTGTTTTCGACGCCGGGGGCAATGTGATAAGGCATGAGAGGCAAGAGTTCGATCTTGCCGCAAACACCGGCATATGTACTCATAAGGAACCCGCCAGGAATATATCCCGCACCAGAAAGTTCAAATTTAACAGGGATGTCGTGACGAGGCTCTCGTTGGGGCTTTACGCCCAGAAATTCCTCGAGAGCGGGAAGACGAGTGAAAGGCTCCAGATGGTGAGCGAGGAACCGCAGCTTTACAATATAGAGCTTAAGCGCATGGGAAGAGAGACTATAGGCCTTAACGGCCGGAAGGTGGCGGCATACCGGCTTTGCGTCGATCCGAGGCTCGGCGTGCTCAATTTTGTTAAGGTTTTTTTACCCAGATCATATGCCTGGCATTCGGCCGTGCCGGAATACGAATGGCTCGGGTATGCCGGTCTTGAGGGTGGCATAAATTCCGAAAAAGTGGAAGTCCTGATAGAGGGACTATGATAGACAGGTTTTTCAGATCCCAGTCGGATGCTATCTCCGTACAGATGTTCCGTTATGTCTTATCCGGCGCCGTGGCCTGCGTGGTCGACTATAGCATGCTGGTCATGCTTACACAGGCCTTCAAGCTGTACTATTTAACATCCGCGGCGATAGCTTTTATGCTGGGAGCGACGGTGAGCTACATACTGAATATCATATGGGTCTTTGACAGGCGGGCATTCGCCGATAGGCGCCTGGAGGCGATCCTGTTCTTTTCTATAGGGATCGCGGGCCTGTTTTTAAACCACTATTGTATCAGGTTCTTCACTGAAAGCGCCCATTTTCATTATATGGCGTCGAAGGTCATATCCACCATAGCCGTATTCGCGGTAAACTTCTCCGCCAGAAAATATATATTATTTCGTTGAAACAGTGCATCATTAAAGGAGGTATTATATGCGGGCCGGTTTTAAAATTTTGGCGGTATTGTTACTTACAGCGTTAGTTACCTTTCAGGACGGCGCTTGCGCCGAAGGGAATAAGTGGACGAGGCTTGTCGAAGAATCGGGCCTGGTGCTCGACCAGATACAGCAGATGCCCGACCAGAATATCCCGGAGAATCTGCTGCGTGACTGCGCGGCCATCGCGATATTTCCCAACACCATCTCCGCGGGTATTTTATTCGGCGGCAAATACGGCCAGGGCATCATCATGGTAAAAGACGGAAAGAGCCATAAATGGTCCGCCCCGGCCATCTTTACGATTGCCGGCGGCAGCTGGGGGTTACAGATAGGCGGCCAGGCCACTGATTTTGTATTGCTCATTATGAATCGCCGCAGCGTCGATGGCTTGCTTGACGGCAAATTTAAGCTCGGAGCCGACGCGTCTGTCGCCGGAGGGCCTGTGGGCAGAGTAGCCGAGGCGTCCACGGACATACAACTAAAAGGCGGTATACTCTCTTATTCGAGAAGCCGCGGGCTATTTGCCGGAGTGAAACTGGAAGGCGCCGTGATCACGCAGCACTGGGAAGGAGATAAGGAGATGTACGGCAAAGATCTTTCGGCGCGGGAGATATTACTGGAGAATAAGGCCAAGATGCCGGATAGCGCCAAATCTCTTCTGGATGTGCTTAACAAGTACAAATAACCGGTTTTTTTGATCTGTTTATCAGTCCGACGGCCGCCTGATGTGCGTGTAGAGTCCTATAGCAAACCATATCGCAAAACCGATAAAGGCGCCGTTTATCAATTGAATCTCTAAATCCGGAAGAAAATTTAACGTAGGCGGGTTCAGTATATACGCGTAGCTCATCCCCTTGGAGAGCCTCTCTTTCACCATCTCAGGTACGGGCGGCGTCTCTTCCGTCATCATATTCAGCGATTCATCCAGGCGGATATCTATCAGGTTTAATTCGTCCTTAAGCTTGGACAGTCTCGTATTTTCATTATCTCTCATATCGCAAATCAGGCGTTCCTCGGCCTCCCTCTTTAACGCGAGATTCAGTTCGGACATGAGCCGTCTCTTCTCCTCTTCAAGCGGGCCGATCTTCTCCTTTAAGCTTACGATCTCAAGCCAATTATCCGTGTATATAGTTCTCAGATGGGTCAATTTCTGGGTAAGCGCGGATGTTTCGTTCTCGATCCCGGAAAGGCGATTTTTTATATCCTGCGATCTTGTTCCATCCTGCCTGGATTTATTCAGCGAGAGCTCATAATTTCTTACCTGTTCTATCGAAGCGTAGATATCCGATTTTATCTTCACGCGTTTGTCATATAGAGCGTCTATGGAATTCTTTAAGATCAGGTTGCCGTCTTTTTTGAGAGCCTCTTTTTTGAGAGCCTCTTTTTCCCGTTCATCTTTTTTTTCTTTGTTTTTTTTCTCTTCCGGCGTATCTTCATTGATCTTTTTTATGTAGAGATCCGATATTTCGGCCGCCAGTTTCAGGAGCGTTTCGGGTTTTTCTTCCGACCTCACGGATAGACGGATTATGTCGGCCGCGCCCAATCGCTTGGCGTGAACCATCTTCCGGAGTTTTTCGCCGTTAATGTCGGATACCACATCTTTTAAGAGTGTATGGCTCGATATGATGTAAATCTGGCCGTTGAACCATTCATTTACGGTGATCCAGCTGAAGTCCGTCTTTCTTATATTTTCGGGAGGGGAGACACTTATGTCGACCACGGATTCGTAAAAAGGGCCTCTTAAGATAAAGATCAGGCAGGTACACATCAATATCCCAGTCAAATATCTGAACCGGTGCTTATTAAAGCTTATAGTAAAGTTCATATCACACTAAGTATACATTAAGATTATCGGAAAATCCAAAAAATATGATATAATATGCCTGTGCCAAGATATAGCGGGTTGCTTGTTAACCTCAGATATTTTTTTCTTCATTATTTTATGCTCTCTGATCCGCTGGCTTTTATTGCGCTGGTCTCAGGGGTGGTTATAACCGTATTGTTTTTGATCCTTTTATTCATGCGTCCGGATAAAAAGTTTCTGAATGCCCTGGCATTTATTGCGCTGGCGCCTCTTTTTATAGGTATAGCGGGCACCATATCTACGGTGCACAGCACAAGAGAAGCCATTAAGATAGAAAATCTGAATGGTAAGTCTCCAAGCGCAAAAAAATATTATTCTCTCGAATACATTTATTCGCAAACGCTCCTTCAGGCATTTCCGGCGCTTGCGGGGGCGGCCGGTTCGATCGCGCCTGTCATATTGCTGGCAGCCTTAAAGCGTCGTATAATCGTGAAGAATGAATAAAACAACGGCCTCTCTGTTATCGGCGCTGTTTCTTATGGGATTTAGCACAGGTATCTTTGCGGTAGCGGATGAAAAAGAAGGGGGTGCCGTGATGAAACTTACCAGTCCTTCATTCAAGAATAATGAGAAGATGCCCGCCAAATTTACCTGCGACGGCGAAGGCGTCAACCCCGCGCTTCGGATCGAAAATCTGCCTGAAGGGACAAAGAGTCTGGCTTTGATAGTCGATGACCCCGATGCCTCCATGAAGACCTGGGTACACTGGGTGGTTTATGATATCCCGCCCTCGGGATATATTGAAGAAGACAGTATCCCCGGCAAGCAGGGCATCAATGACTCCGGCGGCAAAGATTATAGCGGACCGCTTCCTCCATCAGGGACGCATCGTTACTATTTCAAAATTTACGCATTGGATAAAGTTCTCGGCCTGAATGATGGTATCTCAAAGAAAGATCTTGAGAAGGCGATGCAAAGAAGCATCCTTTCATCCGCTGAACTGATTGGGTTGTATAACCGTGACAATAGAAAGAGGTAGATAGATGAAATCAGCGAAAGAGTTATTGAATATTAATGAAAAAGAGACGGCCGAACGTATAGAAAAACATATACAGAATATAGTTGCCGAAAACAGGGTTAACGGTATCCTGATGGGGCTTTCCGGCGGCCTCGACTCCACTGTCTTAGTGACGCTGGCCGTACGCGCGCTGGGCAAGGATAGAGTATGTGTATATTTTTTGCAGGACAGGAACGGCGAAAAAGATTCTGTCAATAAGGCGCAGATCGTCGCGGAAGGCCTCGGTTTGAAATTGAACGTCGGAAGCATCGATGCCATAATGCGTGAAAAAGAGAAGGATGCCGCATTCTTTAAGTTCATAAGCAAGTTACCTCCTTTTGTGCTTCCTTTTATGTCGAGCCTTTACTATATAATTGTGGGCGAAACGCCGTATATGACCACATTGCGGAAGGAAGAGCTTAAGAAGAGCAAATTCAGGATATGGCTCTACGATAATATAGTCAATGGCCTTGAGGAGATGTTTGACGGGCCCTGTGCCGCGCGCAGAGTAGTGCTTGAAAAGATCGCCAAAGAGAAGAATCTGCTTCTCATAGGCTCAGGCAATCTCTCCGAGGACCTTACGGGGTGGTTTACCGTAAACGGCGTGGATAATATGCCGCATTCTCCCATTATGCGCCTGCTTAAGACGCAGGTATGGCAGCTCGCTCAGTATTTAAATATCCCCATAGCGATACAGAAGAGAGCTCCGTCCGCGGATGTCCTGAGAGGCGCCGATGACACACTGGCGCTCGGTATGAGCTTTGGCAAGATAGATATCGTCCTCTATGGGATAGAGCATAATATGTCCGATGACGAAATTATGGAATACGGTCTTACGAAGAATCAAATAGCAAGGGTCCGTAAGATATATAAGATGTCGGCCTGGAAAAGATCCGGTAGAAAGTAAGGCCATTCGGCAGGTCCGGGATCTCGCCTTGAGCTTTAGGAGCGATTTATCGCCTGGCCGGAGGCATCGGTTACCGGCGATGGCTCAGTGATAATCGTCATGATAAAAGAATTTATCGAATAGATTGAAAAAGATAATCTTACCGGTTCTCGCCCTACTCTGCTCTCTGGCCGTCGCCGGAGCGGTATATTTAAACGAAGCGGTATTCCCGCAAAAGATACGATCGGCGCTGATCAAAAGTTTTGAGCTTGAAACCGGCAAAAAGCTGGAACTGTCGAGCGCAAAGCTTGACCTCTTCAGGGGGCTGGTCATAAAGGATCTCGCTATTTTAGATAACGATCTTTGGGTCGTTACCGCTAAAACCGCGAGCGCGAGATTCCTGATCATCCCTCTCTTTAAGAAAGAGATCATAATCACCTCATTGAAATTTGAGAGCCCCAGGATATTCGTAGAGCGCGCCCGCGATAATTCGATCAATATAGTCGAGGCATTCTTTAAAAAACCGGTTATCTTGAACGGAGGGTATAACCTTACTATTTCAAGAATAATACTCTCCAAAGCTTACATCAGTTTTAAAGACAGCATGTTCGAACCTCCGCTTTTAAAAGATATCGGGATGGCATTTTTGGACGCGCGCCTGTCTTTCCCCGATAAGATAGTATTCGACGCCGAATTCGAACTCTCCGCTCCGGAACTTCCTATAATAGTAAAAGCCGGCGGCGAGTATAGGCCGTTTAAGAGAGAATGGTCTCTTGATGTGAAGACGAAAGATCTCTACCTGAAAGAGTTGTCGCCATATTGTAAAGACTGGAACTTTCCCTTACCTGAAGGCAGGATGGATCTCCAGGCGGATATAGACGCCGATAACGATAAGATCGATGCCAGGATAGATATGACGAGCCTTGGCCTCGGATTCTCTCAAGAGCCGATAAAAGCGAATATAAATTGCGCGCTTACGGCTAATATCCAATACGATCTCAATAAGAAAGCGCTCATATACTCAGGCAATATGGATATTAAAAATCTCAGCATATCCGGGCTCGAATATGTGGATAAGATAGATGATATAAGAGGGAAAGCCATATTTACCGAATCAAAATTCCTGTCTAAGGATCTCACCTGTACCTTGCTCGGATTGCCCGTCGCCGCTATGGCGAATTTGACGGACCTCAACACGGGGTCGCTCATCATAGATATCAGATCCGTCACGGGATTGGGTATGTTAAAGGATATTCTTAAGAACAGGTTTAAAGTCAAGATTCCCGCCGAGCTGTCCGGCGCCGGGGACTTAATATTAAAACTGGAATATAAGATCCCCATAAACCAGATGCCGGCCATTAGCGGTTATGTGGATCTTTCCGGAGCGAAGATCGTCCTCGACTATAACAAGATCCCTCTCAATGACGTGACGGGAAGGTTCAGATTTACGTCGAATCAGCTATTATGGAAGGATGTCGCTTTTAAGCATATGGACACCGGCTACAATTCTTCGGGAACTCTTACCAATTTCGATAAACCGGGCATAGATATGGAATTGGATTCAAAGAAGCTCTCGGTGAGATCTCTTCTCGCGGTTAACGATAATTTTCTCACCCTGTCGAGATTTGAGGGCCGTTATGAGACTACGGAATTCTCGGGTTTCGGCGATCTCGATATGACGGACCCCGTCAATATAACGGCCGAACTCAACGGTACGATAAAATTTGGGCTCAATGAGAATAAAGAGTTCTTTAAAAAATTCGAGAATGCAATGAAAGACTTAAAGCCTTCGGGCATATTGACCGCTAAATTCGCGTTAAAAGGCAATATAAACGATCTGAATTCATGTACAGCCGATGTGGAAATCTCCTCTCCGCGTGTTTCGCTGTATGGATTCAAGGTGGAAAATTTTACCATGAGTTATATGCAGCGTAAAGGCATAATGGATATCGTTAAGATGCAGGCGTCTTTATACGGCGGCACTCTCACGGGCTCCGGCAGGATAGATCTCGTCTCAAAAGACGGAGCTTACCAGATAAAAGCCGAGGTTAAGGATATGGATATAAAAAAGATGAAGTTCGATACGGCATTTAAGGATTATGATATATCCGGCTCCATATATTCACGATTCGGGTTTAAAGGATATTTGTCGGATCCCTCAAAATTCAGCGCATGGGGTAAGATGAATATATTGAACGGTAAACTGTGGCAGCTCAACCTGTTCCGGGGCATGGGAACGATCGTCTTCAGGAAGGACTTCAGCTCCGTGATCTTTAAAGAGGGGAGCTGCGATTTTTCGATAAAGGACAGGATTATAGCCACAAATGATCTCACCCTGAGGAGTGATCTTGTCGATATTATCGGCGTAGCCAGGATAGGTTTCGATAATTCCATAACGGCGTCATTGAAAGCGGAATTTACCGATGAAGGGGTCGATGCCAGTAATCTGGCGGGCGCTATCGAACGCTATAGCATAATAGAGATAAGCGGGACTTTAAAAGAACCTGAGTTTAAGATCAGGCCGGACTTAAGTAATGTCATGAGCGATATTGCCGAGGGCCTATTCCAACAATAAAAAGATGTGGTATACTTTAAGGCTAAAGGAGGGCGGAAGATGAAACAGGGGTCGAAGATCTTTGTATTTATGACCGCGGGGATAGCGGCTCTGGCAGGACTCTTATTCGGATACGATACCGGCGTAATATCCGGAGCTATACTGTTTATAAAGGATCAGTTTAAACTTACTTCATCGGTTGTAGAGACTGTGGTGAGCGCTGTGCTTGTTGGAGCCGTGATAGGGGCGGCGTTCTCAGGCGCTATAACGGACAGGTTCGGACGGAAAAAGGTCCTGATAATAACGGCTTTACTATTCGCTATAGGGGCTATCGGCGCGAGCCTTGCCGCTAATGTCGGCGGAATAATAGCATTTCGTTTTATCATAGGAGTCGCGATAGGAGTTGCCTCTTATACCGCTCCGTTATATATTTCCGAGATATCACCGCCGGAAATGAGGGGCGCTCTCGTATCATTGAACCAGTTGATGATAACCTGCGGTATAGTCGTCTCTTATCTGGTAGATTACGCCCTCTCTGTCGGATCCAACGAATGGCGCTGGATGTTCGCTCTCGGCGCGATACCCGCGATAATATTAGTCATAGGCATGGTCTTTCTCTCCGAAAGCCCAAGATGGCTCGTAAGCCGCAGTATGACAGCCGAAGCGCGCACGGTCCTGGCGCGTGTAATTCCGCAAGATAAGATAGAGGAGGAGATGCGTTCGATACAGGGCTCTCTTACTACAAAAAAGGGATTATGGAAAGAGCTTTTGCAGCCATGGATAAGGCCGGCGCTTGTTGTGGGCATAGCCCTGGCCTTTTTTCAGCAGATGACGGGCATCAATACTATAATTTACTATGCCCCGACTATATTTGAGTTCGCCGGTTTCGAATCGCATAAGGTCGCGATACTCGCTACGGTGGGCGTCGGCGTGGTTAACGTACTTATGACGGTCGTTGCGATATGGTTCATCGACAGATTAGGGAGAAAACCGCTTCTATATATAGGCATGACCGGCATGGCGATAAGTTTGGGACTTATCGGACTCGCTTTCAATATGCCGAGCATGACGGGCGCCCTTAAGACAGTCACTGTATTAAGCGTCATATTCTACATAGCGTCTTTCGCGATAAGCCTCGGGCCGATATTCTGGCTCATGATAGCCGAGATTTATCCTCTGAATGTCCGCGGAAGAGCGATGAGTCTCGCCACGGTGGCGAATTGGGGTTTCAACGCTATTGTAGCGTCGACGTTCCTTACGCTGACGGAAAAGCTGGGCAAGGCCGGAACATTCTGGTTTTACGCTGTTATATGCGCCATAGGCATAGCATTCTGCTACTTCTATGTGCCGGAGACTAAGGGCCATTCTCTGGAAGAGATAGAGGAACATTTAAGAAAGAATAAAGGGCTGAGGTCCCTTGGCGTCACGGAGGCGAAATAATGAGAAAGACGTTCGCTTTGATACTCGCGTTGATCTTTGCGGCAGCTCCGGCTTACCCGAGCTACAATCCTTCATACATAGCTATTGAAAAGGAAGATGACATTTTAGACGCGGCGGAGGAGGAGGCTATAGAGCTGGCGGTAAAACGGCCGCTTCGTTTGGAGCGAAATTCATATATGATCGGCGATTGGAACGGCAAGCGCGAAGAGCTGGCTAAAAAAGGCGTCACATTCAGTTCGACATTTACAGTCGATGAACTTGGCAACGTATCCGGCGGCATGAAACAGGCGGCGCGGTTCGATTCTTCTATGGGATGGGATGTGAATTTCGATCTCGAAAAGTTCGCCGGCCTGATCGGCACGCAGTTTCACATATCCGGGCTCTGGAGGCAGGGGCAGAACCTCTCCAAAGCGGCGATAGGCAACGACCTTGTCGTGAGCACCATATACGGCCACGAACAATTCAGATTCTATTTTTTATATCTGGAAAAAGACCTTCTTGACAGGAGGTTGAATATAAGAATAGGCAGAATTGCCGCAGGTGATGACTTTGTCGCATCGCCTCTTTATGGCACATTTGTGAGCAATGCCGTAGACGGTGTTCCTATAAGCGTACCCATCAACTTATTTTTTACCGTCTACCCGACCGCTACGTGGGGAGCCCGGACGAGATTTTATCTCAATAAGGATTTTTATATCCTCTCCGCGTTATACAACGGCGATAAAGGGGTCGAACGTGACAGTATGTACGGCCTCGATTTCTCTCTGCGGCTTAAACAGGGGATCGCCTTTGCCCAGGAACTTGCCTATGTACCGGCAGACGGTGTGGGTCCGGCGGGCCTGCCCGGACATTACAAAGGAGGGATATATTATAACGGCGCCGTGAAGAGGGATCTCTACTCCGATATAAACGGTAACTCATATGCGGTAACGGGACTTGACAGGAAGAAGCACATCGGTGATTATAATATTTATATACATGCCGACCAGATGATATACCGTGAAAAGGGCACTAAGGACCAGGGGCTTACGCCGTTAGCGGTTGCCACTATCGGGCCGGATAATATGAATAAATTCCCGTTCTTTCTTATGGGCGGCCTTGTATACAAAGGGCTGGTGCCAAAGAGAGATGACGATGTGACCGGTTTCGAGATCGTATACGCGAAGTACAGCGATAAGATAAAAGAGTCACAGCAGTCGGTCGGATCGAACCCGCAAAAATACGAGATGATGTTTGAATTCACGCACAAGATAATGATCACGAAGTGGATGTATATGCAGCCGGACCTGCAATATATTATACAACCCGGCGGCACAGGCGACATAGACGACGCGCTCGTACTGGGTTTCCAATTCGGCCTCACTTTTTAAAATATGATATTTAAGAACTTCCGGTTTAAAGTTACGGTACTCTTTGTCCTTTTGATGTTCCTGTCGGGATTCATCGGCAATTTTTTTGTTTATGAATATTCCTTAAGATCCCAGATGGACCAGCTGCGCAACAAGCTGATGGTAATCGCGCAACTGGTAGCCAAGAGCGTCGACGCGAAAGAACTGCTCGAGATCCCGCTCGATAGCTCCGGCGTGAATACGCCTCAGTATAAAAGAATAGAGGGCGAACTCAATAAGATACGGGATATCGTCCCATCCATAGTATTCATATACATAATGGAGAGGACGCAAAAAGAGTGTGTCTTCAAATTCATAATAGATCTGCATCCCGGCAGTTCAAAGATAGAGCCATCCCCGGCGAAGCCCGGGGAGGAGTATGATTGCACTCTCTATCCTGAAATGATGAAGGCTTTTTCAGCCCCCTCCGCGGACAGAAGAATAGTAAAAGATAAGTGGGGGATATTCTTATCCGGTTACGCTCCGATAAAAGACGATAAAGGCGAGCCGGTCGCCATCTTAGGCATAGATATGTCCGCCCGCGACGTATATGATATGCAAAAAGAAGTACAGAAACGCGCCTTACTGGTTTTACTGCTGGGCATTATACTCTCATTGTTTCTGGGCACTTTTATTTCGCTAAGGGTAACGAAGCCGGTCAAAGAATTGATACAGGGGACACGCCGCATATCCGAAGGTGATCTCGATTATCGTGTTAAGACAGGGGGGTCCGACGAAATGAGTGAACTTGCCGATTCTTTCAATAAGATGACTGTGAAGCTTTCAGACGCAAGGAATGAGCTCTTCAATTATTTCTACCGGGTTGCACAGACTCTCGTAAGAGTGCTTGAAGCCAAGGACCAGTATACTAAAGGGCATTCGGACAGGGTCGCGGATTATTCCGAGAAACTGGCCATCGAGATGGGGCTGCCTGAAAAGAGGATAGAACTCCTGAAAGAGGCGGCGCTTCTTCACGACATAGGCAAGATGGGCGTCGAGACGACGATATTGCGTAAGGATAGTTCCTTAACGCCCGAAGAAGGAGATATTATTCATAAACATCCCGCCATAGGAGAAGATATCTTAAAGCCCGTTTCGCTCGATAAAGATATCCTCGCGGTCATAAGAGGGCATCACGAACGCTACGACGGAAAAGGCTATCCGGACAGGCTTAAGGGGGATGACATAAATATCATGGCCGCCATAGTATCTGTGGCAGATTCATATGACGCCATGACTTCACACAGGCCTTACATGAAGAATATGACAAAAGAGGAAGCGGTAGAACAGCTTAAGCAGAATAGCGGCACTCAATTCAATCCTAAAGTAGTGGATGCCTTTATAGAAGTTTTAAAGAGAGAAAAATAAGAAAATTATTTGAAGAGCTCCCTCTCCCTCTCCGTCAGTTCGCCGTTGTAGATCCATACGGCGATCTGGAGCCTCTCATCGACGATCTTTATGATCTTTCCTTCTCTCTCCATCGCCTGGCCGCGGTTGATATCTTTGACGCTATCTATGTCTTTATACAGGAATACAACCTGGTAGGGGACGTTGCCTATGGTCTCCTGTTGCCGCAGCAATACTTTATAATACTTTCCGCCGGTATCGTTGGATATGTCGAAAAAATCGTATTCTCCGACGTTATCTACAATGCCGCCCGCCGAAAGGCTTTTGCCGATAAAATATTTTTCTAATTCCTGCCGTTGCAAATCTGTGGCGCGCTTATACTGATCCACGACCTCTCCGATATTAACATTCGCGCAATACCCGAAAGACGCGATCGATAAAATAATTACTGCCAGCGACAGAATTCTCATTCTCATTGTCTCTCCTTATGTTAAGTAAAATATACCTGCAATTGCCGCGATTTGCAAGACATTTTCTGCGAATATCCCGAACGGTGGAATTGTGGCGGCGGAATATACGCAGAATTAATGGCAAAGTATTGATTCACAGGGTATAATTTACTCTAATGGGGGGTATATGTCCGAGCTTAGATATAATATGATCAATAGAGAATGGGTTGTGATAGCGAGCGATAGGGCAAAGCGGCCGAAAGATTTCATAAGAAATAAAAAAGAGCGGAAAGAGCCCGTCTCCTATAGAAAAGATTGTCCGTTCTGTCTGGGAAACGAAGCCCTCTCTCCGGAAGAGACTTTCCGCCTTGGCGATGAGAAGGGTTGGAGGGTCAGATGCATCCCGAATAAATTTCCGGCGCTCTCTCAAAGCCAAAAATTCGAAAGGCATCCGAGCATATTCGGCAATCTTATAAGCGGTTTTGGCGCGCACGAAGTGGTCATTGAGCATCCGCGCCATGACGCGATCATAGCGCTTATGTCCGACCATGAAGTGGAAGATATAATCCGGACATATAAAAACCGCTATGAATTCATGAAACATATAAAAGGGGTGGAAGCGGTGACGATATTCAAGAACCACGGCCCGGGCGCCGGTACTTCCCAGGAACATCCGCACTCACAGATCATAGCCACACCCATAGTGCCCCCTCAGATCAGGAATAGGTTGGATAGTTCCGTAAGGTACTTTGACCTTGTGGGCGAATGCATCTTCTGTCAATCTCTGGATAACGAATTGAAAGAGAAGAAGAGGGTGATAATGGAGAGCGAAAAGTTCGTTGCATTCCTGCCTTTTGCCGGCGCGTCGCCTTTTATAACATGGCTTTTCCCGCGCAGGCATATGGCTTCATTTTCATTAATCGACGATGCGGAGATAAAAGATATGGCCAGAAGCCTTAAATTCGTTTTGAGCAGGTTATATTACGGCCTGGACAATCCGGATTTTAACTACACGATACGCTCTATTCCTGTGCATGAAAATGATGTCGAATATTTTCACTGGTATCTCAGCATAGTCCCGCGTATCAGCCAGCCTGCGGGTTTTGAACTCGGTTCGGGAATGTTTATAAACGCGTCGGTCCCGGAAGAGAGCGCGGAGTTTTTGAGAAATACCGTAGTTCCATAATACTTTTGAAGGGACAGGATGAAGGATCTGTTTGGAAAGAGCGCAGTATATATCTTAGCGCTCTTTCTGTCTTTGGTCGCG
>JAQTPE010000007.1 GCA_028748925.1 Candidatus Omnitrophota bacterium | reverse complement strand
GCCGATCTGATCTATTATTTGGGAAGCGGAAAAAATAGTTTTGTAACAAATGAAACTATTGCCATAGCGGGGGGAGAGTAGGTTTTTAATAATGAATATAAAAGATATGATTCCGGCAAAGGTTAAGGCGGGCCTGAAAACGAACCTGCAATCGATTCTTACGCGATCGATTCGATGCGCTCTTAAGGAACAGGGCCTTGAAAAAATGGCGTCCAGGCTGGAGGAGATAATTCCCGATATAAGTAAACAATACAGCCTGTTTGAGGTTAAGGGGAGCTACCTTAATGCAAAGGTCAGGGGCATGCATGCTTTTCAGATGTCTTTAATCGATAAGGTGATACGCAATTTTAATGATTCGATCGTGATCGTCGATATAGGCGACTCCGCCGGCACCCACATGCAATATATAAGAGGCCTTTATTCGAAAGGCTTGAAGATAAGATCGCTAAGCGTGAATCTTGATGAAAAGGCCGTGGTTAAAATAAGATCGAAAGGTCTGGAAGCTATCTGCGCAAAAGCCGAAAATCTGGAAAATTATAATATAAATCCCGATATATTTCTGTGCTTTGAAACGTTGGAACACCTTATGGACCCCTGCAAGTTCCTGAACAGCCTGTCCTCGAATACAAAAGTGAAGTATTTAATAGCCACCGTTCCTTATCTTGCAAATAGCCGGATCGGGCTGCATCACATAAGACAATGCGACCGGCGCGATGTTTATGCGGAGAATACCCATATTTTTGAATTAAGTCCCGATGATTGGAAATTGCTCATTCGCCACTCGGGATGGCGTGTCGAAAATGAACAGGTTTATCTTCAATATCCTATGCGCGGTCTTTGGCGCGCTACGCGCTCATTATGGCGGAAGAATGATTTTGAAGGATTTTATGGATTTGTGCTTAGCCGGGATAGTGATTGGTCTTCCAAATATAAAGATTGGTAGGAGGGGTATAAACAGAAATCCGCAGAAAGGAGCAGGATATCTCCGCATTTTCTAAAAAGTTCCATGAAGTTGCTTTTGACCAGAAGAAGACCTATTTGAGGTTTATTTACGATCTCGGAGAAAACGGTTTGCGTAAGATCTTCCAGTTTCCCGGTGAGCGTTTTTCTCTCTGGTGGTTTTCTTTGATTGCCGAGAAATCTCCGAGCAAGACGGATGCGTATGAGAAGCTTGTGTCCGTACTCGTAGGATCGAAGTCCGTGCAGGACAGATACTCGTGCCGGGAATCTTTACTGCGTTGTGGGCCACTTGCGTTTTTAATGGGTCTTTGCGCGTTTTTTCGTTTCTTGTTCAGGGTTTGCCTGGTCAAGGTCTTTCTGCGGGAGTTTAAAAAACGCGTAACCTCACTTAAGCACAAGAGCACCGTGGTTGTCTCTTATTTTCCGTTCTTTGACAAGATAAAGGCCGAAGCCGGTATTTTTGAAGATCGGTATATAAGCGCTTACCATAGGTTATTGGCGCAAATGCGCCCTGATAGTTATGCGCACGTCTGCATACAGGTCAATATTAATGAAACGGGATTGCGCCGGTCCTTAAGCCAATTGAAGCGATTCTCCGGACCGGAACCGCTCTTTTTTCTGGAGGAATTTTTTAAGATCTCCCATCTTTGGAAAATATTGTTCTATTATCTCTATTTTTCGGCCGTTTCCGCAGTTAACGGTTCTCGTATTAAAAAGCTTTTTCTTTATTCATATGAAGGCAGGCATTTCGATGTCTGGAAGATTTTCAAGGGGGATTTTCATAATTCCTTTAGCGGACCGGTCTTAATGTTGTCTTTGTGGTATATCTTTCTTTTTCGCGCTATGACCGATAATGTAAAACAGGGAACCAGGGTTATTACGACCGCGGAGATGTATAACTGGGAAAAAGCGCTGTATCTGAATGCCAAAAGGAAGGACTTGATCACGATCGCCTATCAACACACGCATGTTCCGGAGTTATTGCTTAATTATTTTCATGATCCACAGGAGATCGGCGGAGACGATTTTCTGAGACATTGTCCGTTACCCGATTACATAGCTACCGTGGGCCGTCTTACGGCCGATCTTTTTCAGAAATATGGCTGGCCGGAAGATCGGATTTTTATATGGGGCGCCCAGAGATTTGAACAGATCAGGGCGCTGCGAAACATTTCTCACGTAACAAAAGAGCGTTATTTTGTGTGTGCTTTTTCACTAATACCGTCGGAAGCCGCCCATCTGCTGCGTCTGTTCGCTCAGGCTTTCCCGGAATATCCCGGCTATCGGATAATGCTTAAAAGCCATCCGGTGCTCGATTGCGCCGCGATAGCGCGTTCATTACATATCGATCTGGATGAGAGGACGTTTGAATATACCGACCGGCCGCTGGAGGAACTGACAGGAAAGTCACAGGGTATGATCGTTACCGAATCATCTTCTTGTTTTTATTCTTTGGCATCCGGCCGCCCGGTTATAGTGCCCGTCTTTGAGGGGAAACTCGATTTGAATCCTTTATCGTATGTTACCGATATCCCTACCTATGTTTATGATGCAAAAGGATTACGTGATTTGTGCGATAGTATCACGAATGGCCGGACGGCGGAAATTATCCCGGAAAAATTCAATGCGGTATTGGATCAGTATCTCTATTTTCCAAGCGATAATACCGAATACGTAGAAAAGATCGAGCGGTTAAATTAATAGGAGTCCATATGATCTTAAAAGAGTGTAAGGTTGCGGTAACCACGACCACGTTTGGGGATATCGACGGTTCACCTCTGGAGTTATTACGAGAGCGCGGGATCCGGATTGTAAAAAATACCTTTGGAAGAAAACTTAAACCCGGGGAAGTTATCGCGATTTGCCGGGGATGTTCCGGCATAATCGCCGGAACGGAAAATTACGACCGCACAACGTTGAAAGAACTCACCGGGTTGAAGGTATTGTCCCGTGTTGGCGTTGGAATAGACGCGATTGATCTCGAAGCGGCAAAGGAATTAGGCATAACGGTTTTAAATACTCCCGATGGCCCTACACAGGCCGTTTCGGAATTAACTATCGGGTTGATGCTGAATCTTCTGCGTTATATTAATTCCTCCGATCGGGATTTGAAGAAGGGCATCTGGAAAAAGAATATGGGATCCCTTTTAAATGGCAAGAACGTGGGAATAATCGGTTTCGGGAGGATTGGACGGAAGGTTGCCGAATTAGCGCGTTGCTTTGGCGCGCAACCATCCTATAATGATATATATGGAAAGAAAGCAGGTCTCTCTTGCGAGTTTAAAGAGTTTGCGGAAATTATTATGTGGGCAGATATTATTACATTGCATTGTCCGGAATTACCGGGGAATAATGCCTTGTTTGGGAATAAAGAGCTGCGCCGGATGAAACAGGGCGCTTTTTTAATCAATACTGCCAGGGGGAGTTTAGTTGATGCTCAGGCGTTGTATGATAACTTACGGGATAAGCATCTGGCAGGAGCCGCTTTAGACGTTTTTACCGATGAGCCGTATTCGGGAGCCTTGACCAAGCTTGATACGGTAATACTTACCCCTCATATCGGTGCGTATGCCAGGGAATCCCGTATTGAAATGGAACTTCAGGCGGTGAGAAATTTGATAGAACGCCTGGAAAATTTACAGTGATATGCCGGTATAAGAAAAAAAGGAGAGTTATGAAAGCGATTGTATTTGGCGGATCGGGTTTTCTGGGGAGCCATGTCGCGGATGCCCTGACCGAAAGAGGATATGGCGTAACGGTTTTTGATTTAAATATGTCTGCCTATCTGCGGCCTTCACAGAATATGGTAGTCGGCAGCATCCTTGACGATAAGCTTGTTGAGAAGACGATCAAGGGATCCGATTTTGTCTATAATTTTGCCGGTATACCCGATATTGTTGAAGCGCAGGAGAACCCGATGGAGTGCATAAAACATAATATACTCGGCAATGCTATAATCCTGGAAGGCTGCCGCAAGGCCAAAATACGGCGTTTCGTTTTTGCTTCTTCACTCTATGTTTACAGTAAAGCAGGCTCGTTTTACAGATCCACAAAACAGTCCTGTGAACTGATTATAGAAAATTATAATGAAGTCTACGGCCTGCCGTATACCATACTGCGGTATGGTTCTCTGTACGGTCCGCGGGCAGATGAAAGAAATTTTATTCGTACGATGATTCGTCAAGCATTGACGCTGAAAAAAATTGTCAGGGAAGGCGATGGCGAGGAGTTGAGGGAGTATATTCATGTTCTTGACGCTGCCAATGGCAGTATAGATATTTTGTCGGATGAATTCGCGAACCAGAACGTCATTATTACCGGTAACCAGCAAATGAAAGTAAGGGATCTGTTGTTAATGGTACGCGAAATGCTTGATAATAAGATCAAAATCGAATTTAAACCCGTGAAAGCAAATTCTCATTACGAGATAACCCCTTATACATTTGCTCCTAAAACGGCCAAGAGGATTGTCAATAAAACTTACCATGACCTGGGACAGGGTATTCTGCAGTGTCTGCAGATAATGCATCAGGAGCTTGCTATGGCAAAGGCGAACAGCGGGCGTTCCGGAAAACACCCGAAGAAAAAGAAAATTATTATAGGGGCGCGATGAGTAAGTATTGCGTATTATCCTATCCTCTTGACGCGGCAACGGCATTTTATCCGGCTGTAGATATGGTTGCCGTTAAGCCGCAGAAACGTATAGCGCGTGGAGACTCCTGTAATACTTTCAGCATTACGCTTTCGAATCACTCCGGCACTCATATCGAGACAATCCGTCATTTTTATGATTCAGGAAAATTTATAGAAGAACATTGTCCCGAAGATTTTATTTTCAACCGGCCGTTTATCGTCGATTGTCCGAAAGAGCGCAATGAAAGCATTTCCAGGGCGGATCTTGAGGGCCGCATATCTGATAATGATTTTGACCTGCTTTTGATCAGGACGGGTTTTTCAAAATACAGGGTGAACCGGCAGATGGTTTATACTTCAGAAAATCCTTATATGCTTCCGGAGACCGCACAATGGATTCGGGAAAAGTTTCCGAATCTTCGCGCCATACTTATTGATTGTATCTCATTTTCTTCCGTGAAAAATCGCGATATAGGCAGGCAGGTTCACCGGATACTTTTGCGGGAGGAGGCGTCTACCGGATCAACGCTTTTTTTGATCGAAGATGCCGTTATTCCTTCTCTGTCCTCCAGGATAAAGGAAGTAAGGGCCTTTCCTGTATTCCTGCGAAATGTCGACGCGTCTCCATGCACGATAATTGGAGTATGGGATGATTAAAGCCATTTTCTTCGATTTTGACGGAGTGATTGTAGAATCTACGGATATAAAGACAGAAGCTTTTGCCAGGTTGTTTGAGCCGGAAGGCGCGAACGTAGTAAAAAAAGTCGTTGCGTATCATATTGGCAATATGGGCGTATCCAGGTTCGATAAGTTCAGATTTATCTATAAGGAGATATTGCATAGAGAGCTGAACGATAATGAATTCGATATGCTTTGTAAAAAGTTTGCCTGTTTAGTGGTAAACGCGGTGATCGATGCGCCTTATGTAAAAGGGGCAAAGGAATTTCTTGAAAGAGAGTCCGCCGCGTACGCATTTTTTGTGGTTTCCGCTACTCCGCAGGATGAGATAGTCGATATCGTAAGAAGGCGTGGATTGGCGGGCCTTTTCAAATTTGTATATGGCGCTCCGCTTACAAAATCAGAAGCGGTAAGAAGAACTCTCAGGGAAGAGAATATCTTGCCCGGCAATACGGTATATGTAGGTGATGCTATGAGCGATTATCTGGCGGCAAAAGATAACGGTGTAAAGTTTATAGCTCGTATAAATGAGAATAAAGAAATCTTTGCGGGTATTGATTGCCTGAAGATAGCGGATCTGTCGGGTTTAACCCCGCTCTTAGCATCATTGTGAGATAGTATGATATATGTTGTCTTTTCCAAAGATAAGAAAAGCATGAAAAAATTCAAAGGCCTGCCCTGGTCATATCTGGGTTGTGAGATTGGGCTTCGCCATGCGGAAGGTATCCTGGGCTGTGACAAGAGAAAGTTTATTGGCAAAGAGATCAATAGAATTGCCGATTCGATCAGGGATAATTTTGTCGATTATATAGGACAGATTTCGGAATTTCAAACGAACAGGGTCTTATGGTATTCGAGCAGGGTGGCTTCAAAATCGTTTTCCCAGATGATTATGTTTCATCAATATGTATATATCAAACTTATTGAATCACTCAGCTCCCTTAAAGAAAACCGTTTATTCGTAATAGACGATCTTAGGCTTTTAATGAATCTTAAGCATATATACCATACAAACGTTGAGGTGAAGAGCCGGCTGATCACAGATTTTATGAATACTGTATTGAACGGGATAAGAAGAAGCGTAAGATTTTTGCGGATCGTTTTTCATTGGACGGTCTTCAAATTATTTTTGACTTCAGCAAGGCCAAAGAAGGGCGATGTGTTGATACACAGTTTTATCGACAATAGGGCCTTCTCGCGCCTGCCCGGATATAATGACCCATACTTCGGAGATCTTGAGTCTTTTCTGAATAAAAACGGGCATAATGTTTTCAGGATAGCTCCGTTTCCGCTAGATTTAAAATATGCGTTTATGCTGAAAAAGCATTTTAAAAATATAGTGTTTCTTTTATCATATCTGCAATTACCGGATTTTTTCCGGGTACTCTTCGCGCAAATGTCCATTAAACGCAATCTACGCGAGGCAGGCAACATTAAAGATGTAAAAATATTGGACCTGCTTTTGAAGGATGAAGAAAGGAATGAGAATGAAACAAGCGGTTTTAAGACCTATCTTTTTAGTTATTACTCTTTTAGCGGCCTTGCTGAAAAGATGCCTTCGGGGTTGTCCATAATTTATACATTTGAAAATCAGCCATGGGAAAAGATGCTTAATCTTGCGCTCGGGAGAAATTTTAAAAAGATCGCTTATCAGCACACTACAATTCCCGCCAATCTGCTCGATTTCCGTTTATCGATTTTCGAAAAGCGGTCTCCTGTGCCGGATGTAATTTTAGCGTCAGGGCCGCGGTGGCTTAGTTTTCTAGAGAATTATTATAAACATTCTCTGTTAGAAGACGCTGGAACAATCCGTCTAAGGCATATCTTTTCTCCCATCAAAGACCGGAATAATAAGAAAAATGGGGCGATTGTAGTCGCGTTACCCATCTCACCCGATATTGCGATCGCCTTGCAAAAACAGATACTGTCTTGTTTGGCTACCGGTAAATTTAACAAGTATAAATTTCTGATCAAGCCTCATCCGCATTTACCGAAATCCGCTTTACTCTCCGGGAAATTTTTAAAATATGGTAATTGCGAGCTTACTGAAAAAGATTTGAGAAAATTGCTGGAAAGTTCTTCTTTAATGGTCACTTCCGGATCAACTGTGGTATTTGAATCCCTCTCTCTCGGCGTGAAGACCTTGTATCTCATCCCGGAAATCGTCTCCGCGGGAAACGAATATTGTATCGCTGATTATTTGAGACTTGCTTTTGCCGATGATTTTATGGAAGCGCTCTTTTCCGCGCTCGATTCTACGGAGTCCAAAGTATTTAATATTAAAGAATTTTTTTCTCCGCCCGATTATTCAGTATTCTTAAAACAGGTGAGCGGGATCGCTGAACCCGTCGTTGAGAAAATAGGAGGAATTATTTAGTGGCGTTAATGCGTAAAAATGAAAAGAAGGTATTTATAACGGGCGGAACCGGTCTGCTGGGGCATTATCTGATAAAGACAGCGCCTGATAATTTTAGTCTGGGGTGCTCTTTCTTCCCGGCAAGCAAGAGAGACGCCATTCCTTATAATTGCGATAAGAGATATATGGATATCGGAGAAAAGAAGAGCCTTCTGAGTCTATTGCGCGCGGTTAAACCCGATTATCTGGTACATACCGCGGCTTTGGCGGATGTGGACTACGTTGAAAGAAACAAAGATGAGGCAAGGTATGTCAATTTGGGAGGAACGCTTAATATTATCGAGGCATGTAAGGAAAACAGAACTCATTTAATATATATATCTTCCAATGCCGTCTTTGACGGGGAGAATCCGCCATATGCGGAGGACGCCGGTACCAACCCCATCAATTATTACGGCGAACTTAAGGTCAGGGAAGAGAACGCGGTGATAAAGAGCGGTTTGAAATATACTATTATAAGACCTATATTGATGTACGGATGGAACCTCGTTTTGGAGAGAAAAAATCCCGTAACATGGCTGATCGAAAGCCTTAAAAAAGGCGTAAAGGTCAAGATGGTGGATGATATATTCTGTAATCCGCTTTTTGCGGAAGATTGCGCCGGGGCGATCTGGAGAGCTGTCATGCTGGGCAAGGAAGGGGTCTTTCACGTCGGAGGTAACGATGAGGTATCGAGATATGAGTTTGCCTGTATTACCGCGGAGGTATTCGGCTTCGATAAAAAATTGATAGAGCCTGTTAAAAATTCATATTTTGCCCAGATAAGTCCGCGTCCGAAGAATACCACTTATTGTATCGATAAGATAAGACGTGAGTTGAATATCTTTCCCCGCGGAGTGCGTGATGGGCTTGAAGCGATGAAAGCGGCCAAAGATGCCAGCGCCTGAAGTATCCGTTGTGATAGGAGCCTATAATTGCGGTCCATATATAAGAGAGACCGTTTATTCGGTTATCAACCAGACGTTTAAGGATTGGGAACTTATAATAGTCGATGACGGCTCATCCGATGATACATATAAAATCGCCGGTGATATACGCGATGAGAGGATAAAGGTCATCCGGCTCAATAAGAACAGCGGGCTTCCCGCCATATCAAGAAATGCGGGAATAAAGGCATCCAGGGGAGAATTTATCGCGTTCCTCGATCATGATGATGTATGGTTTCCCGATAAGTTGAACATCCAACTGCGATATTTAAAAGAAGACCCCGCCATAGGCCTCATCTGCTGCAATCTTAAGATAATGAGTTCCGATAAGAGAATCAATAATATGAATCATATATTCGATAATAGGCTGAGATCGGGATATCTATACAATGAGCTTATGAGCTCCAATTTTATCGTCTGTTCTTCCGTGGTTACGAGGATGTCTCTTATAAGAGACGCGGGATATTTTGATGAGGATCCCAATATTGTCGCTTGTGAGGACCTGGATCTATGGCTGCGCATAGCGAGACAAAACAAGATCATTTTTATACCGCAGGCCCTTGGCGCATATAGAGTGCACGATTCCAACAGATCGAGTGATGGCAAACAACTGCAGCGTTGTCTATACATTGTGGATAAGCATCTTAAAAAGAATTGGGTCGCCGAAAACCAGGCAAACAGGGCAAGGGCAAATCTATCTTTTATCAGGGGATGGGCCCTTATTGACAAAGACGCAAAGTTGGCGAGGGAGCTCTTTCTACGCTCGTTGAATTTTGACAAGAGCAATGTAAAGAAGGTTTGTATAGTTTCGTTCGCGCTGATCCTCTCCGCATTCCCATTTTTGACCCGGTTTATCAAGAAGCATTTTTTGGACAAGAAACTGAATAGCATCATAAGATTACAGGGCTTATAGATAATGAAAAATTCCAGGGTCTTTGTTACCGGCGCTACAGGATTTATCGGCCGGTCTCTTGTGCGCCGCCTGATGGATGAATGTAATAGCGTATGCATATTGACGCGTAATCCTGGTAGAGTCCCACCCGAGTGGAAAGATAAGGTGACTGTTTTAAAAGGCGATCTATCGGATAAGAGACTGAGCCTGCCCGATGGGATAGAAGTCGTATTCCATTGCGCGGGAGAGATCAAGGATGAGACCAAGATGTTTTCCGTTCATGTGACTGGAACGGAAAATTTATGCGCCGCCGCTAAGCACAGGATCCGGCATTGGGTCCAATTGAGCAGCGTAGGCGCGTATGGGCCGCGTTCAAGCGGCGTCATAATGGAAGAGACGCCGTTAAGGCCGGCAGGTATCTACGAAACAACGAAGGTGGAATCCGATCAGTTGGTCCTCGATGCCGCCCGGAAAGGCGCTTTCACCTTTTCGCTATTGCGTCCGTCAAATATCTTTGGTCCGGCAATGACGAACCGGTCGCTGTTTCAGATGATAGCGATGGTCGACAAAGGGCTATTCTTTTTTATAGGCCGCCCGGGCGCTTCGGCAAACTATATTCATGTCGACAATGTCGTAGAGGCCCTGATCCGATGCTGGAAAATGCCGGAGGCGAAAGGGCAGATCTATAATCTTTCTGACTATAGGACGCTTGAAGAATTCATCGCGATTATTGCGAATGAACTTAAGAGGCCCTTTTCCAGGATCCGGCTTCCGGAGCGGCCGGTTCGACTGATAACAAGGCTATGCGGGTCTTTGCCCGGTTTTCCGCTGACAGAGAAGAGAGTAGGCGCTTTAACGCTTCGCTCGAGTTACTCGATTAAAAAAATTCAGGATGAGCTGGGATATACCCATCGGGTTTCTATGGAGGATGGGTTGCGTCAGATGGTGACGCAAAGTAAGGTAAAAAAGGCGGGCCTATGCGTATCTGCATCATGACCACTGTTCCTATCACGCTGGTCTTTTTTTATAAGGGCCTGATCGATTATTTTATCGATAAAGGGTTTGAAGTCACCATAATCACTTCTCCCGATGAGCGGTTTATCGGCAAGCTTCCGCCGCGCGCCCGGTATATCCTTATTCCGATGTCCAGGGGATGGTTCACTTTGGATGATTTACGCGCGTTTATTCGCATAAGGCGTGTTTTAAAAGAGGGAGGTTTCGATATAGTCCAATATTGCACGCCGAAAGCCGCGTTTTTAGGGAGTATCGCATCCTGGTTATGCAGGGTACCGGTGCGGTTATATCTTATGTGGGGGATATATTATACGAGTCAGACCGGGTTACTTAGAATGGTGATGAAGGCCACTGAGAAGATAATCTGTTTTTTTAGCACCCATGTTTCGCCTGATAGCCACGGGAACCGTGATTTTGCGATTGCCGAAGGCCTATGCTCTGCCGAAAAGATAAGTGTGGTAGGAGAAGGAAGCGCCAGCGGTATAGATCTGGACCGGTTTGATCCGGAGAGGCTTCGGAATAAGAGAACTGAGATCAGGAGCGATCTGAATGTTCCATCGGACGCTATCGTGATCGGTTTTGTCGGAAGATTGTGCAGGGACAAAGGTATTAATGAGCTGGTTCTCGCTTTTAAAGAACTGCTTAACAAAAATCCCGGGCTCTATCTGTTTTTGGTGGGGCCGATGGAAGGTGAGGACAGCGAATTTGTAAACGCTGTTCGGGAGATGCTGCAGAATAATCGGAATATTCTGCGCGTGGGATATCAGGACAGGCCCGAGGAATTTCTTGCCGCCATGGATATCTTTGTCCTGCCTTCATACCGTGAAGGGTTTGGTGTGGTAAATATTGAGGCTTCGGCCATGCGGCTACCTGTAATTTCCACGGATATCCCCGGGCCGCGCGATGCGGTGCTTAACGGCAAGACCGGTATATTGGTCAAACCCAAGTCTGCCGAAGAACTGCAGGCAGCGTTAGAGACTATGATAAATGATCCTTCTCTGCGTCGGGATATGGGAACGGCCGGTAGGGAATGGGCAAAACGTTTTGAACAGAAATTACTTTGGAAAGAGATAGTTATTCACAGAGAAGCTTTACTTGATAAAAGAAGAGCGCCATATGAGATAAACCATGGAACAAGAGATAGCACCCCGGTCACGGAGTATCGAAACGTGCTAGTTACCGGCGCGAACGGATTTATCGGGCGTAGTCTTTGCGCTTTCTTGAAAGAGAGAGGATATTTTGTTCGCGGCGCATTGCGTAATAAAGCGCGCGACATATCCGGGGTTGATGAATATGCTCAAATTGGAGACATAGATGAGTTGACGGATTGGCGGCAAGCTTTATCAGGAGTGGATACGGTTGTCCATTTAGCGGCATGTGTAAATATTACGGATGATACGAAAATTGGCCCTATCGATCTTTTTCGTAAAGTGAATGCGCTTGGGACCGGACATCTGGCGCGAATGGCCGCAAAGGCAAGTGTAAAAAGGTTTATTTTTATCAGCTCGGTCAGAGTCAACGGGGAAGGGGCCCCAAGGCCGTATACCGAAAAAGATCTTCCGGACCCCCAGGATGATTATGGTATTAGTAAGCTGGAAGCCGAGGATCTTCTGGTCCGCATATCCGGTGAAACCGGACTCGATACGGTAATTTTACGGCTTCCTCTTGTTTATGGACCTGTGGTAAAGGCCAATTTTAAGAATTTGGTCAGAATCGTTGGCAGCGGATTTCCGTTACCGCTTAAAGGGATCAATAATCGACGCAGTTTTCTTTATCTTGGAAATTTAATAGACGCTATCGGTGCTTGTATTACCCATCCGCTGGCGATAAATGAAACTTTTTTAGTAAGCGATGGACGGGATGTCTCTACGCCGGAATTAATAAAGATGATAGCAAGCGCCATGAAGAAGAGAGTCATATTATTTCGTTTGAGTCCGGGTATTTTATCGGCGTTATGTAAGATCGCGGGCAGGGACAAAGAATTGGAGAAATTAACAAGAACCCTCACTGTTGATATCAGCAAAATCAAAAACCTGCTTGGTTGGGAGCCACCGTTTACGATGGAAGAAGGGATCAGGGAGACGGTTAAGGCGTCTCGTTGCCCGGAGGTTCCTCGCAATAACAAATATGATAAGAAAGGTTAATCGGATGAAACTCATGCTTATTTTTGGAACAAGGCCGGAAGCGATCAAGATGGCGCCGATTATCTCCTGTATAAAAACCGGCGCTGAAAATATAGAGCCCGTTGTTTGCGTTACCGCTCAGCATAGAGAGATGCTCGATCAGGCGCTTGATATTTTTAATATAACACCGGATTATGATCTTGATATCATGCGTCCTTCTCAGGATCTATTTTCTATTACGGCAAATACTTTAATGGGCTTGAAGAATATTTTAATAAAAGAACGGCCCGATATGGTTTTAGTCCAGGGAGACACAACGACCGCCTTTGTCGCCGGGCTTGCCGCGTATTATTTACAGATACCCGTCGGGCATGTGGAAGCGGGACTCAGGACCTATGATAAATATAGTCCGTTCCCTGAGGAAGTTAACAGGCATTTCTTAAGCGTGATTACCGACATTCATTTTGCCCCTACAGACTGGGCAAGATCAAATCTTTTAAAAGAAGGCATATCGGCTTCAAAAATAGTCGTTACAGGTAACACCGTTGTGGACGCGCTTTTAACTATTAAACAGAGGGAGCGGGTTGAAAGTGCGGGAAGATCGTGGAATGAGTATTTTAGGAAATCGTGCAATTTAGTGATCCCTGAGAAATCCTCAGGAAAGAAGCTCATTCTTGTTACGGGCCATAGACGTGAAAATTTCGGCTCAGGTTTCAGAGATATCTGTTTTGCGTTAAAGAAAATAGCTAAGACGCGAAAAGATGTTGTTATTGTCTATCCTGTGCACCTTAATCCTAATGTTGTACGGCCTGTTAAGATGATATTGGGTGGAATTGCTGAAATTCATCTTATTAAGCCGTTAGAATACGGCCCGTTTATCCATTTAATGGATCGTTCATATCTTATCCTTACGGACTCAGGAGGGATACAGGAGGAGGCGCCTTCTTTGGGAAAACCGGTTCTTGTAATGCGCGATACCACTGAACGGCCGGAGGGGATAAGGGCGGGAGTGACAAAGCTTGTGGGTACCGGCAAAACAGGGATCGTAAATAATGCGTTGAGATTGCTGGATGATAAAAAACTATATAAAAGAATGTCGGGAAAATTCAATCCATATGGCGATGGTAAGGCTGCCGCAAGAATTGTTAAAGCGATCGCGAAGACGTTGATTAACGGAAGACGATAAGAGAGGATAACTGTATTTAATTATGGGAATAATGAAACGAACATTTGATATAGTCCTGGCTTTGATTCTGATGGTTCTGCTGGGCATCCCATTGCTCGTTGTCGCCATACTGATTAAGTTGACTTCCAGGGGGCCGGTAATATTCTGGACGGATCGCGTGGGCGTAAATAATGCCATTTTCAAAATGGCCAAATTCAGGACGATGAGATCGGACGCTCCGCAAGTGGCCACTCATTTAATGAAGAATCATGGGGATTATGTTACTACCATCGGTAAATTCCTGCGTAAATACAGTCTTGATGAGATGCCCCAATTGTTTAATATCCTTAAGGCTGATATGACTTTCGTGGGCCCCAGGCCGGCGCTATTCAATCAATATGACCTGATAGAATTGAGGACAAAAAAGAATATCCATAAACTTATCCCCGGCGTCACCGGATGGGCGCAGGTTAACGGCAGGGATAATTTGTCTATTCCGGTTAAAGTCGAATTCGATGAGTACTATTTAAAAAATAGATCTCTCTTCCTTGACCTCAAGGTCATCCTCATGACTTTAATCAAAGCTATCAGGGGAGAGGATGTTCAGCATTGATTATTCGGTAGGCTTCGTATATAATCTGTATATATTATGAGGTTATAAGCAATATATGAATAATATGATAGTCACTTTGGATAGATTCAGGAAGCCCGCGATGCTGATTATAGATATCGTGTTGGTCAATCTGTCTATCTTTTTGGCATTCGCGATAAGGTTTGACTGGCAATTTACTCATCCCGCCATGCTCTCCTGCCCGTACTTTATGGTGTGGGCCACTTTTTTCCGGATATCATTATTCGCGTTGTTCGGTATGTATCAGTGGTCATTCAGCTACGCCAGCATAAGTGAAGCGATAAACATATTGAAATCGGTAACTGTGGGCAGCCTGATGCTTATAGCGACGGCGTTCTTTACCCGCCGGACGGAAATAGGACGGTCTGTCTTATTGATAGACTATCTGATATGTATCTTTTTCATCGGCATATCGAGGTTTGCTCCGCGCGTCCTGGTTAAATTCAAGCAGCTTAAACATCTTAAGCTCAAAAGAGTTCTTATAGTGGGGGCCGGCGCCGCGGGCGAGATGATCGCGCGGGAGATGATTAACGCGAAAAGGAGAATATATCAGCCGGTCGGTTTTATTGACGATGATCCCAGGAAGCTGAATTCCCGCATGCATGGCGTAAAGGTGCTGGGAGGGATAAGCGATATCGGAGAGATGATAAAAGGCGCCAATATCGAAGAGATAGTCATCGCCATACCCTCAGCAAGCGGTAAGATTATACGCGATATAATATCAAAATGCGAAAAGACGGAAGTTAAGATAAAGACCGTCCCGGAGCTTCACAAGATCTTGACCGGAGAGGTAACGATAAAGAGCATAAGGGATGTGAAGCCCGAAGACCTTTTGGGCAGGGAGACGGTAGAGATAGATACCGAAGACATAGGATCTTTTATCAGGGATAAAGTGATCTTGATAACGGGCGCGGCCGGCACTATCGGCTCGGAACTATCGAGGCAGATAATAAAGTTTAATCCTAAGCAGCTGATATTATATGACACAAATGAGAACAATATATATTTTCTGGAGATAGAGCTCAAAACGAACTATTCCTACTCTAAGTTCAAGACGGTCATAGGCGATATAAAAGATATAGGCCTGTTAAAGAATACATTCTCCAAGTACAGGCCGCAGATAGTCTTCCATGCCGCGGCGCATAAACATGTGCCTCTTATGGAAGATAACCCCGTCGCTGCCGTAAAGAATAATATCCTGGGGACCAGGAACCTTATCTATGCGTCGGAACATTACATGGTGGATAGATTTGTCATGATCTCTACGGATAAGGCGGTAAACCCGACCAGCGTAATGGGAGTTTCGAAGCGGATCGCCGAGATGATAGTGCAGACAAAAGCGAAGACCGCCAGGACGAAGTTTATGGCCGTCAGATTCGGTAATGTGATAGGATCGAGCGGCAGCGTTATACCTATATTTAAACAGCAGATCGAAGACGGAAAACCTATAACGGTAACGGATCCCGGAGTCAAAAGATTCTTTATGGCTGCCAGCGAAGCCGCTCAGCTCGTTATGCAGGCCGGAGCTATAGGCAAGAGCGGCGAGGTGCTGATCCTCGATATGGGCGAGCAGATAAAGATATTGGATCTGGCAAAAAATCTCATAACATTATCCGGGTTCAAGCCATACGAGGATGTGGAGATAAAATTTATCGGTTTAAGACCGGGCGAAAAGATGTATGAAGAGACGCTGCTCGACATAGAACATGATAGAGCGACCAAGCACGATAAAATTTATATCGCGCAGCCCGATACTTTTGATCCGGTCCAGTTACGCAAGGATATAAAGACGCTGGAGCAATTTACCAATTTAATGGACGAAGATAAGGTGATAGAAAAATTAAAGGAGATGGTCCCCAGTTATAAACCTAACGGGATAGGTGATGATAAATAGTGTAAAAGCGACGAATATAATAACATTGCTGTCTCTATGCGTTTTGGTATTTGCTCTGCCATTTTCAAAATCTATACTGGAGATATCTTTTACAGTCGCGCTCATATCGTGGATACTTGGAAAGATATTATCCCGCAAGACGAGGGCTCCGTTATCGGATCTCTTCAAACCGTCCGGCACACCGTTAAACCTGCCTTTATATCTATTTGCCTTATTGGGTTTTTTATCGGTGCTCGTCAGCCCCTCTATTAATTTAAGTTTAAAAGCATTCTTCTCCAAGCTGCTCAAGATGGTCGTCTTTTATTTCATCATAGCGGATACTGTTGATAACAGGAAAAAAGTTACAGCGATCCTGATAACGTTTATTTTTTCGGCAATTATCGCGGACATCGATGGGATATTTCAATTGATAAGAGGCGTAGATTTTATAAGACAATATCCTCGTACGGATACCGCAATTACGGGACCTTTTCAAAATCCCAATAACCTTGCCGCCTGGCTGACAATAGTGATTCCTCTGTCTTCGTGCTTTTTATATTTTGGCGGTAAAGAGCTGTCTAAAAAGATCAGGTATCTCCTATCTCTCTTGATAATAATTTCAGTGGCATGCCTGGTTTTAACTCATTCACGGGGCGCCTGGGTAGCTGTTATGCTATCTTTGATCCTGGCGGGGGTTCTCAAGAGTAAGAAGCTGGCGGTAATTACTGTATTGGCGATTATTCTATTATTCTCTTTCAGCACAAAATCTATAAAAGAACGCACTGTTTCGATCGTAACAGGCTCGGGGTCAGAGATGCACAGGACCGTCCTGTGGGAAGAAGCGATAGAGATTATCAAAGATTTTCCGATTTTCGGGTGCGGATTAAATACCTATTCCATAGTTGCCCCCAAATACAAAATTTCTGATGGCGGCGGCATATATCCCCATAATTCCTATCTTCAGATGGCGGCGGAAACAGGCCTGTTGGGATTAGGGGCGTTTCTATGGATAATGATCGCCGTATTCAAGACCTCATGGGTAAACCTTAAAAAGATCGATAATAGATTTTATAGCGCTCTTCTGATAGGCCTCTTAGCGGGACTATTCGCATTTTTAGCCCACAGTTTTGTCGATACGCACTTTTACTCGCTTGGATTGAGATATTTGATGTGGTTTGTTATCGGTTTAATAGTTGCCGTTCAGCGGATAGCGCTTAAGGAAGAAAGTTCCCCCGGAAGAATATGATCCCCGGCAATAAAATATGCTTAATATATCCGGCCCCTGCGGCTTATCCGTAAGAAAGTTGAGTTGATATGTATTTTTACAGGAAAAAAGATAAAGGAATTGAATTCCCCGAAGATATCCTGATAGAAACCACTAATCGCTGTAATGCCAGGTGCGTCTTTTGCCATCACCCTAAAATGAAGCGTCCGCTGACCGATATGTCCGATCAGCTATTTTTAAAGTTACTTGGCGACCTGAAAGGAATGACGGTAAAGACCGTTACGCCTTTTGTGTCGGGCGAGATATTTATGGATAAGAAGATATTCGATCGGCTTAAGCTTTTGAACCATGAATTGCCCGGGGTGGGTATCGTGATCTATACCAACGGATCCCTTCTCAATGAGGAGGCCGCGGAGAAGCTTTCCGGTATCAAGAATATACGCCTTATTAATTTCAGCCTTAACGGTTTTGAGAGAGAAGATTATAAGAAGCGCGTAGGCCTGGATTTCGAGCAGGTGGTGAAAAATATCAGGAATGTTGTCCGGCTTAATGCCGGACGCAGGTTCGCGGATAAGATTACGGTTGCGTCGGTTGAGTATGGTAAAGAGGACAAGGTTAAAAATAAGCGTTATAACGACGCGTTCTGCCGGTTTTGCGCGGAGAATTTTCCGGGGGTCGAAGTCAAGGTGGGCTATAAATATAATTTTCTTTCCCGCATCTTTAGCGCCAGAGGGTTTAAAGATATTTACTGCCCGCATTTGAAAAGTATGGCCATTTTGGCCAATGGCCTGGTCTCTTTATGCTGTATGGATATGGAGGGTGAATATATCCTGGGCAACGCGAATGAGCGTTCGCTCATGGATATTTTTAATGGGTCTCTCGCGCGGGAATACCGCCATCACCGCAAGTCGCATATGGTGCCCTGTCGTTCGTGCAACATGATATAGCGTATTTCAAAGACATAACGTTTAATGCCGGTGTGCGCCGGGAAAACCGGTGCAAACAAGTCGTAATAATATATGATTAAATTAAAGACGAAATGCTCCCGTGGTATATCAGGCAATTTTTACGATTATTATTTATTGAAGTGGAGAATAAAGAAGAAGATCAGGCTTCGTTTGAATACTCTTCCGGACTCTCTTGTTGTGGAATTAGATCACGGCTTTTTAGCAAATAATAAAAGTTTGCTGAAGATATTGTTTAGTATAGTGGAAACTTCCAGATTGGAATATTATAGAGACTCCAATAAAATCACAATTTATGACAGGGCTAAAGGAAATAAGAAACAATTTGAGTGGGATGTTTTTACTTTGGAAACAGTTGAAAAAGCGGTTAATTTTTGTAAGACTATCAAAGAATATGATAAAGACTTTTTTTTGATAGGGATAGACGGCGCTGATTTTCTTATCAGGAAAAGGGTCTCTTCGGATATACATGTAATCCAGGAAAATTTTTTAGAAGAACAGTACTCGTTTATTTACCCTTTTATTAAAGATTCGATCGTAATAGATATCGGGGCAAACATAGGAGATACGGTGGTTCTTTTTTGCAAAAGAGGGGCCAGGAGAGTATACGCGTATGAACCGCACCCGTTCTTCTTTAATCTCGCTAATAGAAACATAGAACTGAACAGGCTGGGAGACAAGATAAGAATGGTCTCTTATGGGATTGGAGCAAGAGAAGCAATGCTGACCCTGAAAGAGGATTCTGCGTCGGGCCCGACGGGTAGCTTTGGCGGCGGAAGATTTGGCGAGAATAGAGAAGTGAAGATTAAAATTATGCCTTTTTCAAAAGTTATAGAAAGCGTGGATGGCCCCATAGTAGTCAAGATGGATTGTGAAGGATCCGAATTCGACGCTATTTTGTCATGCCCTGTTTCTGCGCTGCGGAAAATAAAAGCAATGGCCATAGAGTTTCATAAGGCGCCGGACCCGATCATTGAATACCTGAAGAGAGCCGGTTTTGATGTGGAAATTAAGTACGACAATCCGACAAAATACGGCAGGATCGGCCTATTGTCGGCGGTCCTTAAAGAGGAGATTTTTTAGCAAGGTTATGCAAAAAAGATATTCGCTCTCAGCTGTTATACTTTCCAAAAACTCCGAGAAGAAGATAGGCTCGTGCCTCTCTTCGCTCAAGGGCTGGGCCGATGAAATTATCATCGTAGACGGAGGCAGCACGGATAATACGGTAAAGATAGCCGCGCAGTTTGGAGCGCGTGTATATCCGCATCCGTTCTCCGGGTCGTTCGCCATGGAGAGAAATTTCGGCACAGAAAAAGCGTCGGGCGAGTGGGTGCTGCAATTGGACAGCGATGAGACAGTTACGGATGGTTTTAAAAAAAGATGCGATGAGATACTGCCGGGGACAAAATACTCCGCGTTTAAGTTCAGGAGGAAGAACGTATTCTTAGGCCATGAGTTCACTTACGGCGGATGGTATCACTGGTCCCAGCACCTGTTCAAGAGGGGTTTTGCCGTCTATGAGGGCAGGGTACATGAGAAGATGATAGTCAAGGGCGATGTGGGACTCATAGACGCGGATATGCTGCATATGCCTTTTGACAGTATTTCGGAATTTATTGAACGGCAAAATCGTTATACCGATCTGCAGGTTGCGGATACCATAGACCAGGATAAGGAGCTCACCGTAAAGAAGATCAGATATAATCTTAAAGTAAAGCCCGCCAAAATATTCAGAAAGATCTATATCAATAAAAAGGGATATAAAGAGGGTATCTACGGGTTTATATTCGCGTTTCTCTTCTCATATATTCATTTTCTCAAATGGGCCAAAGTGTGGGAGAAGACAAAGGACCGTAAGAATATACTTATTGTGCGTAATGACAGATTCGGAGAATTCCTTCTTAATATCCCCGCTATAAAGGCGGTGAAAGAGACTTTTAAGGAATCCAGGGTGATTTTAGCGGTAGATCCTTACGTCAAAGAGCTGGCCGGCAGAGTGCCTTATGCGGATGAAGTTATAGTATGGAGAAACGGCAAGCACTCTCTGTTTGAGACCGTCAGATTCGGCAATTTTCTGAAAAAGAAGAACATCGACATCGCTATTATCATGAATCCATCTAAAGATACGAATATTGCCGTTTACATGGCTGGTATACCTGTAAGGGCGGGGTATGCGTGTAAATGGGATTTTTTGCTCACCCAAAAGATGGAAGACTTAAAACGCTTAAGTCAGAAGCATGAGGTGGAATATAATCTCGATCTGGTTAAAGTTATCGGCGCCCGGACGCAAGACCATAGTCTTGTTTTGGAAACAGGCGTGCCGGAATCCCACCGCGGCGGTGGGTTCCCCGCCGCGGTGGTGGGATATATTGTAATACATCCGTGGACGAGCGACCCCGTGAAGCAATGGCCGGAAGAGCGTTTCCGCGAATTGAGTCTCAGGATAGTCAAAGAGACCGGCATGGATGTTGTGATCGTGGGCGCGCCGGCAGAACCGCAAAAGATAGCTTTGTTCAACAACCTCGATAAACGTATAAAAAACTTAACGGGCAAGACAACACTGTTAGAGCTGGCGGAAATATTGAAGAATTCAAAGTTGCTTATCTCGGGGGATAGCGGGCCTGTTCACATGGCTTGTGCTGTCGGGAGGCCTGTAATTGCCCTATTCAGGAATGATATCCCCGGAAAAGGACCGAAGAGGTGGGGGCCGTGGGGCGAAGGTAATATTGTTATTGAGAAGAAAGATCTCCTCGGTATAAGCGTCGATGAAGTCTTGGATAAAATTAAACAATGGAAAAATATCTCATTATAAACCCATTCGGCATAGGGGACGCATTATTTGCGACGCCTGTTATCACGGCTTTAAAAAACAGATATCCCGGTTGTTTTATAGGTTATTGGTGCAATGAGAGGGTCGGAGGCCTGCTTAAGAATAATCCAAAGATAGCCAAGGTTTTTTCCCTGTCGAGAGGCGATATAAAAAGAATATATAAAGACTCTTATCTAAAGAGACTGACAGCGTTGTTTAAATTGATAAGCGAAATAAGGAAAGAAAAATTCGATGCCGCTTTCGATCTTTCTTTGGACAGTCGGTATGGATTATGGTCTCTTCTGGCGGGAATAAAGAAGCGCGTAGGGCTGGATTACAAAAACAGGTGCAGGTTTCTTACGGATAAGATATGTTTAAATGGATCTTCCGGAAGACACGTCATTGAGTACAATTTGGATGTGTTAAAACTTATTAATGTGGAGCCTGAAGGTAAATCGCCCGAACTGGTAATCTCGGAAGAAGATAGGGGGATGGCTCGTAATATACTGAAGAAATATGGTGTTGTGGCATCGGATATTTTGGTAGGTATGGCGCCCGGCGGCGGCGCGAGTTGGGGGAGAGACGCGATATATAAGCAGTGGCCGGTTGAAAAATTCGCGGAAGTCGCGATTAAAGCGGCGAAAGAATTAGGCGCGAAAGTGGTTTTACTGGGAAGCGCGGAAGAGAGACCGCTTGCGGAAGTTGTGGGAAAAATGGGACAGTTTATAGATCTTACGGGAAAGCTGAGCCTGAATGAGCTTACCGCTGTTATAAGCGAGCTGAAACTTTTGATATGTAATGACGGAGGGTTATTGCATATGGCGGTGGCGTTGGGTGTTAATACTGTCTCCGTGTTTGGGCCTGTTGATGAAAGGGTCTATGGGCCTTATCCGCCGAGTGAGAGACATATTGTTATCAAGAAAGATCTGTCTTGCAGGCCGTGCTATAAGGATTTCAGATTTACAGGGTGTTCGAACAACAGGAGATGCCTGAAGGATATAACTGTTGAGGAAGTATACGAACAAGTAAAGGGATTGCTTCGGCTGACTTCGTCAGCCTCGCAATGACGATTTATGACATGCGATATAGTGATAGCGGTGTGGAATAATCTCGATCTTACCAGAAGCTGTGTCGATTCAATAATCAGGAATACGGACGTTATTAATTACAGGCTCATCATAATAGATAACGCAAGCAATAATGAAACGAAGAAATATCTCGAAGAGCTCAGGGATAAAGAAGGCGCAAGAGTTTTATTGGTCAGGAACGAGAGCAACCTTGGGTTTATAAAAGCTGTAAATCAGGGAATAAGGCTCTCCGGAGCTCCTTACATTTGCCTCATTAATAATGATACGATCGTGACAAAAGGATGGTTGAGCGAAATGATCGGAGCCGCCGAGACGTCTCCCCGGATAGGGATCGTTAATCCGTCAAGCAATACTTTAGGCCAGAATCCCGATAAAGGAGAGTCTGCGCAAGCTTATGCCGAAAGGCTTAAGAGAGGGAACGTCTCTTTTACCGAGATAGGTTCCGCTATAGGTTTCTGTATGCTGATCAAGAGAGAAGTGATCGATAAGATAGGCGTATTTGATGAAATATACGGCATGGGTAATTTTGAGGATACCGATTATTCCCGCAGGGCGATAAAAGAGGGCTATATATGCGCCAGGGCTCACCGCGCGTATGTATTTCATGACGAGGGAAGCTCTTTCGGAAGAGACAGAACCTTCGATACCAATTTTGAGAGGAACAGAAAGATATATGAATTCAGATGGGGAAAGCGTAAATGGATAGCATATATAATATCCTCATTCGACGACAATATGGTCAAGGCGTTGGAAAAAGATATTATGCCTGAGGCCAGGCTTGGCCTGTGGGTTTGGTGTTTTTCGGATAAACGGCTTGCATTGCCTGAGCATTCTAATATAATAGCAAATGTGTTTGACCGGCATTTTTACTTGAAGACTTTATGGAAAGTGCTGACGAAAAAGAAGAGATTCAGCGAAATATTCGTTACGGACGAAAGGTTCGCGAAGCTTTTGGAAAGACTCTCTTTTATTCACAGGGCAAAGGTGCATTATTATTAATCCAAAAGAAGAGGATAATATGGAGAAGGTCCCTATCTCGGTAGTGGTTATAACAAAGAACGAGGAGCATAATATAGAAGACTGCCTGAAAAGCGCTCTATCGGCCGATGAGATAATCGTCGTAGACGATGGCAGCGCGGACAGGACCGTGGAACTCGCGAAAAAATTCACCGATAAAGTATTTTCGAGATCCATGGATAATGAAGGCAGGCACAGGAATTACGCCTATAGCCTGGCAAAAAATGATTGGGTCTTAAGTCTCGACGCCGATGAGCGGATCAGCCCGCTCCTTATGGAGGAATTGCGGCAGCTATTCAAAAATCCGATAAAAGATGTGGTCTTCGCCATACCTCATAAGGCATATCTGGGAAAGAAATGGCTGAGATACGGAGGGTGGTATCCCGCGGGTAAAGACAGGCTCTTCGATAAGAGAGTTGTCAGGTTTGAAGAGAAGGGCGTCCATCCGAGAATTATTTACCATGGCACATGCGGCCGTTTTTTAAAAGGCGATATCATCCATTATTCTTACGAAAATTTTCACGCGTTCTTTCAGACCCTTAACAATCAGACGACGCTCGAAGCGAAGAAATGGTTTGAAGAGAGGCGCAGGATCGGCGCCTTGAAGGCGTTCAGAAAATTTTTGTCAAGATTCCTTAGATATTATATCTTTGAGCAGGGTTTCAGGGACGGCCTCGTCGGATTCATGGCCGCGTTTGGAGGCGGATATTATCAATGGATGTCGTATGTCAAGTATTGGGAGATGCTTCAGAACGAAGGTAAGGTTGAATCTGACAGGAGGCCGGAATGTCCGCAACGCTCTCAGTTGTAATGCCCGTATATAATGAAAAAGAGACAATCTTAAAGATCATAGACAAAGTCCTGAAACTCGATATCGTAAAAGAACTCATAGTGGTTGATGATTACTCAACCGATGGGACGAGAGAGCTTCTTAAGAGCGCGAAACTTGATGCTCGGGTAAGGTTATTGTTTCATGGCAGGAATATGGGCAAAGGAGCCGCTCTGAGAACGGGTTTTAAGAATATAACGGGAGATGTGGCTGTAATACAGGACGCGGATCTCGAATACGATCCGCATGAATTTATTGAGATGCTGAAACCTATTACGGAAGGCGTGGCGGATGTTGTGTATGGATCCAGGTTATCGGGCGGAAAACCTATGAGGGTGCATCTATTCTGGTATAGGGCGGGGAACCGCTTCCTGACCTTCTTAACAAACCTTTTTTACAACTCCACACTATCGGATATGGAGACATGCTACAAGATGTTCAAAAAGAGTGTAATAGACGGGATAAGCATAAGATCCAATGATTTTTCGGTTGAGCCGGAGTTAACCGCCAAGATACTTAAAAATAAGAGACTGAGGGTTTATGAGGTACCGATATCCTATTATGGCAGGAGCAAAGCCGAAGGTAAAAAGATCAACTGGAGACACGGCGTCGGCGCTCTTTGGACCCTTCTGAAATATTTATTTATAAATTAATGAAGATACTTCTGGTTAAGCCCTATAATTCAGGTGATCATATTCAGCCTTCGCTGGGCCTCGGTTATCTTGCCTCTTCTTTACGCAGGTCCCATCATGATGTGAAGATCTTAGATTGCGTCAAAGAGAAGATAACGATAAATAGATTCCGCAATGTAATAGCGAAAGAGAAACCGGATATCATGGGGTTCCAGCTCTATACATCCGATTTGGGGTTTGTGAAGAAGGCTTTGAATATCTCTAAAGAGGTGAATAAGGATATTGTTACCGTAGTCGGGGGACATCACCCCTCCGCGATGCCGGTGGAGACGCTCGAGGCCATAAAAGATGACCTCGATTTTTTGTTTGTGGGTGAAGCAGAGTTGAGTTTGCCGAAATTATTAGATAAATTGGCCAAAGGAGACAAGAGATTTGATGACGTGCCCGGTTTAGCGTGGAGAGAAAAGGGACAGATACGGTTGAATGATAAATTCATTATTGAGGATCTGGACAGCCTGCCGATGCCCGCATGGGATCTTATACGCCCGGAGACATATCCCGAGTCGCAGCACGGGGCTTTCTTTAAAAAATTTCCTATCGCCCCTATAATATTGACAAGAGGTTGCCCTTATTCCTGCACATTCTGCGCCGGTAACCTCGTTTCCGGGAAGAGGATAAGAAAGAGGAACATAGATAATGTGCTGGATGAGATACGGTTGCTTCATAACGATTATGGCATAAGGGAATTTCATATCATTGACGATAATTTTACGCAGGATATTTCATATGCGAAAAACTTTCTTAGAAGGCTGAAAGCCTTGAATCTGGATATAAGCTGGGCCGCCCCCAACGGGGTGAGGATGGACACCCTTGACGAAGAGATCCTTAAGCTTATGAAAGAGACGGGCCTATATCTCATATCGCTTGGGATAGAATCGGGATCGGATGAAGTCCTGCGGCGCATGAAGAAGGGGACGGACATAGCTAAAATAAGAAGATGCGTAAAGATGATAAAGGCAAACGGCATAGATATGGCCGGTTTTTTTATATTGGGATTTCCCGGTGATACGGAAAAATCGATAAAGGATACAATAAGATTTTCTATAGAGTTAGGTATCATAAGGGCGAACTTTATGACCTATCTGCCGTTTCCAGGTTCAGAGAGTTACAGGGAACTCAGCGCCGGTAAAGAGCTGGAAGGCGTGGATTGGGAAAATTTTTATTTTAAGGACGCCTCATACGCGCCGAAAGGGATTACCAGAAAGAGGCTGAAGAATTTACAGAGGCTGGCTTTTGCCAGATTTTATTTAAGGCCGCGTATCATTCTTTATAATATCAAATCCGTCCAATCGTTGCGGCATCTCGGTTTTTTAAGCAAAAGATTCGTCAGCTGGATCGTGAAAGGGTAATAATGAAATATAAGACCCTCAAGTTAATTTTCGCGATATGGGTGATATTATGGATATCTTTCCTGATGAGAGAGATGTTCGCCAAAGGCGGTCTGCGCGTTTACAGCGCATTGCTGAATAGATCCCTGGATGATAAAAGATCTTACGTGACAGGAGACAATTTTTATGAATTCCTGGTATTCTGCAATGATAAGCTTCCGGAAGGGGCCGTATACGGATGGACTAAGATAGACAAGGCGGATCATGCCAAGAGGCGTTCCACTTACTATCTATATCCCCATCTGGAGGAAGAGGACGCGGATTTTCTGCTTGTCTTTAATGAGCCGTTTTCAGCCGGTCCCGGCTATGAACTTTTCGCCAAATTAGACGATGCGCGGTATATTTTGAAAAAAAAGAAGAAGGGTAATTGATGGAATCGCTGAGGCTGGTCTTATCCATTTTTTCGGCTCTCTTTATCGGTTGGAATATACTCTATATTATATCGTTGAAAAACACACGATTATCTTTCCTTGAAAAGCTGTTCGTCTCCTATGGTCTTGGATTCGGGTTCATAAGCCTCGAGATGTTCATATTCCATTTCTTCAGCTTGAAATTCAGCCTCTTCTCAATCATGGTCTGGTGGATTCCGCTTATTGCGGCGGTCTTGCTGGTTGCGTCAAAAAGACGAAAATCCCACCGGCCCGGCGGGAAAGGCGCGGTAACGAAAAAAACTCCTTTATCGGTATTGGAAAGATTCTTGATATGCGGTATATCCTTCGAAGTCATATATGCGTTCTTCAGGGCGCTTATAAAACCTATCGAAGCATATGACGCCATAGCTACTTATGCCATAAGATCGAAGATATTTTATCTGGCAGGATCTTTGCCTCACGATTTTTTCTACAATCTAAGCCTGCTCTTCCCACATCCGGATTATCCTTTGAATATTCCTCTATCCGAAACTTTTGTATATCTGTTTTTGGGCGGTTTAAACGACCAGCTCGCAAAGGTTATCTTCCCCATATATTTTGTCGCTATATTGGGGATACTGTATTATGCCGTGAAGCGCCTTAGCGGCCGCGCCGGCGCGCTACTATTTACGTTTATCCTGGCGACAATACCTCAATTTAATCATTTTGCGACAAATGCCTATCATGACGTCCCTTTCGCGTATTATTGTTTCACGGGAACCTTATTTCTGCTCTATTGGTTTAAGGAGCCCGGATCCCGCGGATATCTATATATATCGGCGGTTATGACGGCTCTGGCCGGATGGACTAAAAACGAAGGTTTTGTATATTGTGTGGCGAATATCATACTCCTGTCGGTATTTTTATTCCTGAATCGCCGCACAATAAAAAAGAGGGGCCTGTTAAACGGATTTTTATATGTTGGTATCATGCTTCTGGTGCTTGCTCCCTGGCTATGGGTTAAATTTACGGCGAATTTGGTTAACTCTGATGTTGGCTCGACTTCTCTGGAACAATTGAATATATTTAAGCAATCTTATAAGATATGGCCCATATTTTATGAATTTCAGAGGCAGATATTCGGCCCTAAAAAATGGAATTTAATATGGATAATATTCATCTTGTCGGCTATAGTATATCGTAAAAAATTATTTGACGAAAGCCGGCGATATGCCACTATCTCGCTTATATTAATCGTGTCCGGTTATATATTCGCGTATTTGATCGGACGGGACGATATATGGCATATGGTCGGCACCACCTGGAGCAGGATGGCGATGCATTTTCTGCCGCTGGCTGTTTACTGGCTGGCGCTTCTGTTCGGTAAATTTGAACCGGATATATAGATATGGTTATATGCCCGGTTTGCGGATCCAGGGAATGGACAAAGCGATACAGGATAGATATCTGGGATATCGAGGAGTGCGATGGCTGCGGTTTCGCCGGGATAGACCCTATGCCCGTAAGAGAGAATAGGGCGGAGTGCTATTCCGAAGAGAAAGTCGTCGAGAGGAATGTTAAGGAGAGATCTTATCCGCAGAAGCTTTCAAGGCTCTTGAAGAGGTTCTTTGGCAGAATTACAAAACGCAACAAGGGCGATATATTTTATAATAGATTGCGCCGGCATTTGCGGCCCGGATCCAAAGTACTCGATATAGGCTGTGGCGACGGCAGTTTCATATGTAAAGCAAAGGAAGATTTCGTCTGTACTGGTATCGAGATATCCGGTTATCTGGCGTCTTTGGCGGGAAAGCATCCCGGGATAAGAGTCATAACCGGAAATTTCCTTGATACGGAGCTTGGCAGAGAGGAATATGACGGGGTGACCATGATATCGCTTCTTGAGCATCTCGACGATCCTCTGCAGGCTATGAAGAAGTGTTTTGAGTTTTTAAAGCAAGGCGGCGTTTTGCTGATAAAGACGGTCAACTATAATTGCCTGAATAGAAGAGTGAAGAGAGGTCTCTGGACGGGGTTTCGTCCGCCGGACCATGCAGTCTATTTTAGTCCGTCGAATCTGGAACTGCTGCTGAAACGGGTGGGATTTAAGAAGATAAAGATCTCCGCGGCGCCGTTTAACGATAATATGTACTGTGAGGCCGTAAAATGAAAGTATTATTTATAGACAGGGACGGAGTGGTGAATAGAGATCCCGGCGGTTGGACGAAGACCAACTATGTCGCGGATTGGAAAGATTTTCATTTTATACCCGGAACGCTTCAGGCGCTGAAGATATTAAAGGAGAAGGGCATAAAGGTTATAGTAGCGTCAAATCAGGGCGGAGTTAATAAAGGTCTCTATACACAGGCCGAATTGGACAAAGTTAACTCTCTCATGTTAAAAGAGATAGAAAAATCCGGCGGCGCGATAGAAGAAGTCTTCTATTGCATTCATAGCGATGAAGATAATTGCGACTGCAGAAAACCGA
>JAQTPE010000006.1 GCA_028748925.1 Candidatus Omnitrophota bacterium | reverse complement strand
TATCCGCTTATTTCGGGCAAAGAATGGGTTCTTGCCCTGAATAGCATAACGGGAAGGACCAAAAAAAGGTTTCTGAGAGCGTCCAAGAAAAAGAAGATATCCATAACAGGCGGTGAACCGTCGCTTCATCCCGACTTCGTATATATTCTCAATAATCTCGACAAAGATTGGAAGATAACCGTTACCTCTAACTTCACCTCGCCATTTTTTGATAAAGATATAAAATTTTTAAAGCAGATCAAGAGAAACCGCAATCTCAAATTCAACGCTTCGTATCATTTTATGTATGCGAATGTAGACAGATTTATAGAAAACATAAAGAAAGTGAAGAAGGCGGGCTTTTTTGTTCATAGCATATTTCTCGTCGCGCATCCGGCGTATATGAAAGAAGTCGAGGAGTATAAAAAGAGATTGCTGGATATACACAAAATAGTGAAACTTCAAAGATTCTTTGGGAGGTATGAAGGCGATCTTTATCCCGCGGAAGATTCCTATGATCTTGTGTGCGAACAGGAGGATGGTATCAGAAATTATAAGGCTTACAGGGAAGGGTTTAATCAGGATAGAAAGAGAGAGATGTATTGCCGCATGAAGAAAGTTTTATTTGCCCCGAATGGGGATATATATAATTGCCATTATAAGCTGTATACGGGCCACAAAGATAAATTCGGCAATATACTGGATAAGCGCCTGCGTATAGTGATGCCGCAGGATTTTTTCCTGTGCCATGATTATGGATTTTGCAACCCCTGTGATTCCGAGGGACATGCTTTTAAGGATATGGAAGGCAGGGAATTTAATATAGGACAGGCGTAAATACACAGCAGTGGGTATCTGTCCCCAATTACTATATTATGCGTAAACTTGTAACGCTTATAATAATATTATTCCTTGCGGTTATTTTTCCGGCGCATTTTTCTTACGCTGAAAAATCCGTGCCGAGAGTCGCAAGTTATTGGAATAAGGTTAAAGATAATATAGTCCAGTGTGTTCTATGCCCGCGCAAATGTATTATCGATAACGGCCGTAGAGGGTTATGCACCGTCCGGGTAAATAAAGACGGGGTGCTCTACACTCTCGGCTACGGCAATCCGGTCGCAGTTCATATAGATCCTATAGAAAAGAAGCCGTTCTTTAATGTACTGCCTGGGACTAACGCGTTCTCCATAGCGGTGGCGGGCTGCAATATGCGCTGTCTCTTCTGCCAGAATTGGCAGATATCTCAAGCTAAACCCGACGAGGTGACCGCTTATGACATGCCTCCGGAAATAGTCGTATCCGAGGCTATAAAGAATAATTGTCCATTCATAGTATATACTTACACCGAGCCCACCGTATTTTATGAATATATGCTCGACATCTCTAAGCTTGCCCGGCTCAAAGGATTAAAGAACGGCATGCACACTTGCGGTTATATAAATCCGGAACCGCTCAAAGAACTGCTGAAATATATGGACGCCGTCAATGTCGACCTGAAGGGTTTTAATGAAAAATTTTATCAGAAGATGGGAGCCTTTGCGTCTCTCGAACCGGTATTGAATACGCTTAAGACCGTGAAGAGCGAAGGCGTATGGCTGGAGATTACAAATCTTATAATACCCGGCCTGAACGACGATCCTGAAGAGATCAAAGCGATGTGTGAATGGATAAGAGAGAATCTGGGGCCCGATACGCCGATACATTTTTCGAGGTTCATGCCTTCTTTTAAGTTGCAGAATTTGCCGCCCACGCCTGTTTCAAAATTGGAAGAGGCCTATAAGATAGCCAAAGACGCCGGGCTCAATCATGTTTACATAGGTAATGTGCCCGGACACGCCGGTGAAAATACGTATTGCCCCCAATGTAAAAAACTTATAATTGGCAGGATCGGTTATCACATAACAGAGAGTAACATCAAAGACGGCAGATGCGGGTTTTGCGGTAAAAAGATATCCGGTATCTGGTAATACCGCGGCGGTGATAATGTGAATTTAGCGATAAGCTCCTTCATAACTTATCTGCAGATCTTCGGGATCGGTTTCAGTTTTGGGCTCGCCGGGCCGTGTTTATTGACCTGCGCGCCTATCCTCATCGCTTATATAGCCGGAAACAGGCGTAGCCAGGCGGGGGTCCTTAAGGATATATTCATGTTTCTTTCCGGCAGGTTGTCCGCTTATCTGTTATTAGGCGCACTGGCCGGACTTTCCGGAACTGCTTTGAGAAAATTCACCGGATCATCGGTCTCCTCTTATCTTCATCCGCTTGCCGGAGCGGTGACCATTCTCTTCGCAGTCATATTATTCACCGGAAAGAGCGGTGTATCCTGCTCCGGAATTCCGACCGTCCACGGCAAGATGCTCAATTTCGGCGGAATATTCGTTTTCGGCTTTCTTATAGGAATAAGTCCGTGTGCCCCGCTTTTGGCGCTTCTATTCGATATAGCCATTATGTCCAAAGGATTGCTTGACGGCGTCTTTTATACGCTCTTCTTTGGCCTGGGGACGTTCCTATCCGGCCTGATCACTATAGGTGTGGTTACGGGGATCCTGACGCGAGTTCCAGCCGCATTTGTTAAATCAAAGACCGCCGCTATTATATTTAAGACTGTATGCGCGTTATTGCTATTAGCGTTGGGGTTGGGGATGATCTTAAAGAGTTATATAAGAATATGAAGAAGATGGTGTCTCTTTCAATAATACTGACAGGGTTTACGGCGATGGCTTCCCAGATAATCTATATGCGGGAGCTTCTGGTGGTATTTTACGGTAATGAGTTGTCGATAAGTTTTATTTTGGCAGGCTGGCTTATCAGCGGAGCATTGGGCAGCGCGCTATTCGGAAGGTTCACGGAGAGGATAAGATCGGGCGTAGAGGCTTTTTCTTTATGCCAGGTGATCCTGGGAATACTGCTGATAGCGGGGATTGTAGAGGTAAGATTTATTAAGATTTTCCTGGGCGCCAATCCCGGGGAGATCATCGGGCTGTTTCCCATAATAGCCGCCAGTATTGCCATTCTTGCGCCTATCTGTATATTAATGGGTTTTATGTTCTCGCTAGCTTGCCGCATCCGGTCCGGGATCATAACGGGAAAGGATCGCTTTGGGAATGAAGGCGCGCCGGTAATAGGCGCTGTCTATTTTCTTGAGGCCATAGGCTCAATAATAGGCGGAGCCGTTACAAGTTTTATGCTTATAAGGTTATTTAACGCACTGCATATTGCGGTCATATTCGCGCTATTAAATATCCTGGCGGCGTTTCTGCTCATCTTATTTCTATATAATGACAATCGTAAAGCGGGTTTAAAGATCTCCCGGGGCTACGGTCTTATGCCGTTAACCGCAGGCCTTATGATCATTATAACTGCCATCTGGTCTTCAGGCGGTTTTATAAAGGTAGAAAAGTATTCTCTAAAAAAAGAATGGCGCGGATATGAGGTTCTGGAGGCGAAGAATTCGATATACGGGAATATTTTAATAGCAAGAAGAGGGGAAGAATATTCGTTATTCAACAACGGTCTGCGTCTGTATACGATCCCGGACAAGCCCGGTTCGGAAGAAGCGGTGCATTTGACATTATTGGAACACCCCGATCCTAAAGCCGTGCTTTTAATAGGCGGCGGCGCCGGCGGGCTGATCGAAGAGATGCTTAAGCACCGCGTTGAAAGGATAGATTATGTCGAGCTCGATCCTTCTATAATAAATATTTCTGAAAAGAACCTGCCCGAAAGTTATTATAAAGCGCTTAGAGATCCGCGGGTTTCGATAAAAAACGTGGATGGAAGATTTTTTGTGAAGAATACAAAAAATTTATATGACTGTGTAATAATTCACACGGGCGATCCATATACGGCAGAGGGCAATAGATATTATACCGCCGAATTTTTCAATGAGGTCAGGAAGACGCTTAAGGGGGGAGGCATTATATCATTTGGGCTCGCATCAAGCGAAAGTTATATAAGCAGATCCCTGGCGGGATTTCTCAGATCCATATATGCCACCTTAAGATCCGTATTCAATGAAGTCCTTGTCATGCCGGGTGAAACGGCATATTTTCTGGCGTCGGATTCGGCCGCCCTGACTTATGATCACAGGATATTGGAAGAGAGAACGCTTGCCAGGGGGCTCGACACACAGTATGTGCGGGATTACTACCTATCTTCAAAACTTTCACCGGAAAAGATAGCTTATTCCGCAAAAATTATAGAGAATACCGAAGGCGCGATAGTAAATCATGATTCAAAGCCCGTTGCGTATTATTACGGCCTTATATTCTGGACGACATTATTCAGGGATTCCATATTTTTTAACATCTTAAGGTCGGTTACTGAATCCGTAATATGGCGTTCCGTAGGTATCTTCATGATCCTGTTAATCTCCATATCCATTATGCATGGAAGGTCTTTTAAGAGATCCGCTCTTATGGCGGTGATGACAGGCGGCTTTAGTTCTATGGCCTTTCAACTGCTCATACTGCTCACATTTCAGACGATGTACGGGTATCTCTTCTACAAGTTAGGCGTTATTCTTACCGCTTTTATGGCGGGCCTGGCCCTGGGCGCTGTATTTGTCATAAAAGTCATTTCTAAAATGAAACACGATAAGATATTTCTTATGGCATTGCAGGGCGATTTAATATTATTCTCCGTATTATTGGGTGTAATATTCTCAAGATTCTGTCCGGACTCCCTGTTTCCGGTATTGTCCGTAATAGCCGGATCGATAGGCGGGGCTCAATTCGCTATCGCCAATAATATATTGCTGGGCCGGAACAGGAATGCGGGGAAAGTGGGTGGGTTAAGTTACGGCGTAGATCTCTTCGGCTCATTTTTAGGCGCGCTTTTGACGGGCGTCTTTTTAATTCCCATACTTGGCATACCCAGGACCTGTTTTGCTGTAGCGCTGATCAACCTCTCGGTTTTAATAGCGTTACTCATAAATGTATCTGTTGAAGAGTAGGTTATTCTGTAGTATCATAATCGCGATGCGCCTGTAGCTCAATTGGATAGAGTGGCTGGCTTCGAACCAGTAGGTTGGGTGTTCGATTCACCCCAGGCGCGCCAAGTTAGTTGTTAGTTAATAGTTTATGGTTGATAGATAATAGGAAAGTTTACTATGAATTATCAATTATGTACTATAAACTTATTTCTGGGCGAGGGTGGCGAAACTGGCACACGCGCTAGCCTTAGGAGCTAGTGGGTTATCCCTTGGGGGTTCAAATCCCCCCCCTCGCACCATTATTTGGAGGCGCACAATGATAATAGCCTTATGGGTAATCGCCGTTTTAATTCTCACAAGCGTTATAATTCTGCAGAGATTTATGAAAGATATGGCTATAGTTGAAAAAGACCTGCTTAAAGAGATCAAAGAGATGAAGCAGTGTCTTATAAGGATAAACGAAAAGCAGTTATAGGGTTTTAATACGTTTTATCATTGATTTTGCGGGAGCATTTTGGTATAATCGTGCTCTTATTTTGTTTAATATTAGCGGCCCGTCCTACTTCGCAATCAGCGATAATCATAGAAAGCGCTTCGTAGGACTGGGCGCCTGAGGTTATAAACAGCGTCCGCATAGCTCCCCGCTTGAGATGCGTAATATATATGGCGGCGGGACAAGTGGGGTAGACGCATTACGATTTGATATAGGCCCGCATAGCTCAATTGGCAGAGCAGGACACTCTTAATGTCAAGGTTCCAAGTTCGATTCTTGGTGCGGGCACCAGCGGCGGTAATTCAGTGGTAGAATGCGACCTTGCCAAGGTCGATGTCGTGGGTTCGAACCCCATCCGCCGCTCCAAATTTTACGGAGTAAAATTTGTCCTTTGGGCGCGACGAATAGAAGCGCCCAAAGGGCACAGTCATTTGAAAATTTTGCTTGGCATTACATAAGGAGATGTACAGATGAAGATCATGGACTTTTTGAATAAAAAAGCCATATCGGTGGATATTAAAGCTACCGATAAAGAGAGTGTGATACGTGAACTTACCGACCTTCTTGCGAACGCTATCGGCATAAAGAACAGGGAAGAGCTGGTCACGGCTATCCTTGCCAGAGAAGCATTGGGCTCAACCGGTATAGGGCAAGGTATAGGCATTCCTCATGCCAAGAGCCAGTTGGTCAAAGAATTGGTAGCTGCATTCGGACTTTCAAGGGAAGGAGTGAACTTTGATTCTCTCGATGGCGAACCCGTCCACATATTTTTTCTTTTGATAGCCCCGGAAGAATCCGCAGGCCCACATCTTAAGGCGCTTGCCAGGATATCCCGCATGCTCAAAGATAAGTATTTCAGAGAGCTCCTCAGAAAAGCTAAAAGCGAGAGTGAAATCCTGCAGATAATCCAGGACGAAGATTCCAAGAAGTATTAATATAAAGAACCGGTCTCAGATGGTAAAAATACTAAAAGCTTTTAAATGGCTTTATCCCGGTATGAGGGTCAAGAGATGGAGTTTTTTGGCCATCTTTGGCGTCGTTATGGTCTCGATGGGGTTTGTCATGGTTATATCGGAGACCGCCTCTAAAAGCAAGACCTTTGCCGCGGTGATAATAATAGCGGGTATGCTCGCCATTATTACGGGGATAAAGCGCATAATAAAATCGTTCGTTACCATACTTCTTCCCTCAAAAGAAGGCGATCTTGTAGATAAGGTATATAACAAGCTTATCTTGGAGAGGGGGCCCAAGGTGGTGGTGATAGGCGGCGGAACCGGCCTTTCTATGCTTCTGCACGGCCTTAAAGAGTACACCAGCAATATAACCGCGGTAGTTACCGTAGCGGATGACGGCGGATCGAGCGGACGTTTGAGACAGGATTTTGATATGCTGCCCCCGGGAGACATCAGGAACTGTCTTGTGGCGTTGGCGGATGCCGAGCCGTTGGTGGCTAAATTATTCCAATTCAGATTCGGCGAAGGGACAGAGCTAAAAGGCCATAATTTCGGCAATCTTTTCATCGCGGCCATGTCGCAGGTTGCCGGAGGTTTTGACGCGGCCATAAAAGAATCGAGCAAGGTTCTTGCCATAAGAGGGAGAGTCGTACCGTCTACGCTTAATAAGGTTACTCTCGTTGCCAGGCATCATGACGGGACGGAGAGCGCGGGAGAGAGTCAGATACCGAAGACCGGAAAGCCTATAAAGAGTATATATTTGAAACCTGCGGGCTCAAGACCCACCCATGAAGCTATAGAGGCGATAAGGAAAGCCGACGGGATAATATTGGGGCCGGGAAGTTTATATACGAGCATAATGCCGAATCTTCTCGTGGAAAAGATATATAAAGAAATAATCGCGTCCAAAGCGGTGAAGATGTATGTCTGTAATGTGATGACGCAGAAAGGCGAGACCGAAGGTTATAAAGCGAGCGATCATCTTGGCGCTATTATGGGACATACCGCTCCGGGAATAGTGGAATACTGCATAGTGAATACAGCGAGGATACCGGATAATGTTGCCCAGAGATATAAAGCCGAAGGCGCCAGTCCTGTTACGGTGGATTCCGATAATATAAAGAAGATGAAATGCAAAGTCATAGAGGCTCATATAGTTACAATCAAGGATCATGTAAGGCATGATGCCGGGAAACTCGCGAAGATCACGGTGGACCTTATAGGAAGTTTAAAGAAGGCCAAAGTTTAGGAAGGGCGGGCGTGAAGGAAGTTATAGTGGTAGAGAAGACCGTTGTAATAAAAAATAAGCAGGGATTGCATGCCCGGCCGGCCGCTCTGTTTGTCCAGATCGCGAATAAATTCGATTCCGATGTCATAGTATCTAAAGGCAAGGCAAAAGTGAACGGTAAGTCCATAATGGGTATAATGATGCTGGAGGCGGGCAAAGGATCTAAGGTCACTATAACTACGAAAGGCGAGGATGCCCAGCAGGCGATCTCGGAACTGGAGAGCCTCCTCTTAAGCGATATCGAGGATATCATAAAATGAACAGAGGAAAAGAACTTATCTTAAGAGGTATACCGGCGGCTCCCGGGATAGTTATAGGTAAAGCGCTGCTTCTCGACAGGGAGCAGTATGTGATACCCAAGCGTTCGCTTAAGGATGATCAGGTCACCGGTGAGATAAAGCATTTCAAGGACGCGCTTATCCAAACGAAGCAGGAGGTAATGGAGATAAAGAAACGCATATCCGAAGAGCTCTCCGCGGAGCATGGCCAGATATTCAGCGCGCATCTTTTGGTTATAGAAGATAGCATGCTTATAGAAGAGGTTATATCCAAGATAAAGAGAGATAAGCTTTCCGCCGAATATGTATTTCAGGATGTCCTGAAGAAATACATAAAGGTATTCTCGGAGATGGATGATGAATATTTAAAAGAACGTATAAGCGATATCAATGATATAGGCAAGAGGATATTAAAGAATCTTATCGGCGCGAGAGAAGACGCGCTCTCCACCTTAAAGGATAAAGCCGTAGTGATATCCTATGATCTTTCGCCTTCCGACACGGCTACCATGCATAAAAAGAATGTTATAGGCTTTGCCACGGACATAGGAAGCCGCACTTCACATACTGCCATTATGGCCAAGTCTTTGGAGATACCGGCAGTCGTAGGCCTGGAGACGGTCACTAAAGAAGTTCAGAACGGCGACACCGTAATAGTTGACGGAACTCACGGTATGGTGGTATTAAATCCAACTCCGGCAACTCTTAAACATTACGAATCGAGTCGCAAAAAATTAGTTGCTTTCGGGAAGTCCCTTCTCGATATGAAGGGTCTGCCGTGCGAAACCCTGGACGGCAGAAAGATAGCGCTGATGGCGAATATAGAATTACAGGAGGATGTCGCTTCCGTTATCGCCCACGGCGCCGAGGGGATAGGATTATACAGGACAGAATACTTTTACATGAACCGTAAAGACCTGCCGACCGAAGAAGAACAGTTCAAGGAATATTCGATGGTTGCCAAGAAGATCAGGCCTTATACCGTGGTCATAAGGACGCTCGATCTGGGCGGGGATAAATTTTTGTCGCAGCTTGAGATCCCGCAGGAGATGAATCCTTTTATGGGATGGCGCGCCATAAGATTTTGCCTGGCAAGGCCCGATATATTCAAGACGCAACTGCGCGCCATATTGAGGGCTTCCGCTTTCGGAAAACTGAAGATGATGTATCCGATGATATCAGGCATCGAGGAGCTGAAGCAGGCTAATATTATATTTGAAGAGACAAAGAAAGATTTAAGAAGAGAGGGTATATCGTTCGATGAGAATATGGAAGTGGGCGCAATGATAGAAGTCCCGTCAGCGGCGTTAACGGCCGACATCCTGGCCAGGGAAGCCGACTTCTTCTCTATAGGAACGAACGATCTCATACAGTATTCTCTGGCTGTCGACAGAGTAAATGAGAAGATAGCCTATCTTTATGAGCCGGCGCATCCTGCGGTATTACTTCTGATAAAAAATGTTATAGAGGCCGGCCACAGGGCGGGTATATGGGTCGGCATGTGCGGAGAGATGTCCGGAGATATAGTAATGACCTTGATACTCTTGGGGCTCGGTCTTGATGAATTCTCCACATCCCCGATCGCGATTCCGGAGATTAAGAGGATCATAAGATCGGTTAATATGGAAGAGGCAAAAGAGGTCGCTCAACAGGCTATTACATTATCTACCGGTAAAGAGATCGAGAAGTTCGCGAGAAGGAAGCTTAAAGAGATCATTCCGGATCTTGCCATAGAAATAGAATAGGCCGACGAGTCCCCGTCAGTCCTTAGAGGCGGGAAGAGAACAGGAGAATGGGCGGAGTGAAGGAGTTGGACGGTTTCAAAAGGATAGAGAAGTATGATGAGTCGAGCATGCTCGAACTTATCGAATCTTTTCCGGAACAGTGCCAGGACGCAAAATGTATAGGCGATGGGTTTGAATTGCCTCAGGGGTTTAAGCGCTCTTACAAAAATATAATCTGCACAGGCCTTGGAGGTTCGGCTATAGGAGCGGATATCGTGAGATCCTATATATCCGCGGATGCGCGGATTCCGGTATCGGTCAACAGGAACTACACCCTTCCGAATTTCGTTGCGGAGGATACTCTTGCCATAGTATCCAGTTATTCCGGTAACACCGAAGAGACTTTGAGCGCTTACCGCGAAGCCGTATCGAGGAACTCCAGCGTAATAGTTATCACTTCGGGCGGCAAGCTTGAGAAAGCCGCCAAAAAAGACAATCTTCCATGCCTGATCATCCCCGAGGGCTTTCCTCCGAGATGCGCGTTAGGATACTCATTCTTTCCGCTCTTGACAGTATTGGCCAAGATAGGTATTATAAAAGATCAGGCCGGATCGATAGATGACGCTATGCGCAATTTAAGAAAATTGAGAGACTCCGGGATAGGATACAAGATCCCGTTCAAGAATAATTTAGCAAAAAAGACAGCCGCGGAGATTTTTGGCAAATTTCCGGTAATTTACGCAAGCCAGGACCGTATAGATGCCGTTGTGACCAGATGGAGAGGGCAATTGGCGGAAAATTCCAAGACGCTCTCATCCGGGCATCTCTTTCCCGAGATGAATCATAACGAAATAGTTGGATGGGAGAATCCGAAAAAAGTGTTAAAGGATTGCGTTGCCATAATCTTAAGGGATGTCGATGATCATCCAAGGATATCCATGAGGATGGATGTGACGAGAAATCTTCTCAGGAAGGGCAAGGCGAAAGTTCTGGAAATATCGTCCTCGGGCCGTGGTCTTCTGGCAAGAATCTTTTCCCTGATCTATATCGGGGATTATGTAAGTTTCTATCTGGCGATATTGAACGGCATAGACCCTACGCCCGTGAATAAGATAACATATCTAAAGAAGGAGATGGCGAAGATATGAGTCCCGTTAGACCTCTTATATGCGCAGAATTTATTCATGAAACCTTTTGTTTGTATGATATATTTGAGATTGTTTTGCAACCTTGTTTTGGAGGTCTAACGGGATGAAATTATTGATCTTAGCGGCAGGATACGCGGTCAGATTACAGCCTCTTACCCTGAATACTCCAAAGCCGCTTTTGCCTATAGGCGGCAGGCCTATGGTGGACAGGATACTTGCCAAGACGGAATCCATAAAGAGTATAGACGCCATCCATGTGGTGTCTAACCGTAAGTTTTTCCGGAATTTCGTAGAATGGAAGAAACTGCGTAAGGACGCATCGAAGATCTTTCTGATAGACGATGGCACTATGACCAACGATACGAGGCTCGGCGCAATACGCGATATGGAACTCTCCATAAGGGAGTCTTCGATAGACGACGACCTCCTCGTAATTGCCGGAGATAACCTGTTTGATCTCGATCTGTCGGTATTCTTAAAATTCGCCGAGAACCACAGTGACGGCGTCTCCATAGCTTTATATGACGTGGGAAATATTGAGGCGGCGAAGAGGTTTGGCGTAATCCGTATTGATGGGAAGGGCCTTGTGACGGATTTCGAAGAGAAGCCTCAAAATCCCAAGTCCACTCTTATATCTACGGGGATATATTTTTTCCCGAGGCGGAAGCTGGCCGCCCTGCGCGAATATGTTAATTTGGAGGGCGCGAAGCTCGACGCGCCCGGTTATTACATAAAATGGTTGAGCGTCAATGATAAAGTTTATGGTTTTCCGTTCTCTGAAAAGTGGTATGATATAGGCGATCTGGAATCGTACAAGAGAGCGGACGAAGAGTACGCTAAAAACAGAAAAGGAGAGTAAAAGATGTCGATACATAAGTATCTGTTTACCTCGGAAAGCGTGACAGAAGGTCACCCCGATAAAGTTTGTGATCAGGTATCCGATTCGGTGCTTGATAGCGTGTTGAAACAGGATCCCGCGGGCAGAGTAGCCTGTGAAACATATGTAACTATGGGGTTGCTCATAATAGGCGGAGAGTTGACGACGACCGCATATGTCGATATACACAGCCTCTGCAGGAACATTCTGAAGAAGATAGGCTATATACATCCTAAATATGGATTCGATTACCATACGTGCGCTATATTAAACGCGATACATACGCAATCACCCGATATAGCAAAAGGCGTTGATGCGGGCGGCGCCGGAGACCAGGGCATGATGATGGGATACGCATGCCGTGAGACGCCGGAATTGATGCCGTTGCCCATAATGCTGGCTCACAAACTCTCCCGCAAGCTGGCCGAAGTCAGGAAGAATAATATTCTCAAATACCTTGGGCCCGATGGAAAATCTCAGGTAACGGTAGAGTATCACAATGAAAAGCCTAAAAGAGTTACGACCGTAATATTGGCCAGCCAGCATACAGAAGATGTCCTGGATAAGAAGAAGGACATGCTATGTGAGGAGGCGAGAAGAGAGATAATAGAAAAAGTGGCCAAGCCGGTATTAAAAGGCTGGATAGATAAAGACACGAAATTTTTGATAAATGCCACAGGCAAATTCGTCATAGGCGGCCCCCAGTCGGATACAGGCATGACCGGCAGGAAGATAATAGTGGATACGTACGGCGGAACGGTTCCGCATGGCGGAGGCGCATTTTCAGGCAAAGATCCGACAAAAGTCGACAGATCGGCCGCTTATATGGGCCGGTATATTGCCAAGAATATAGTGAAAGCGGGTCTTGCCGACAAATTGATGGTACAACTCGCTTATGCTATAGGCGTCGCCGATCCGGTCTCCATAATGGTGAATACGTATGGTACGGGAAAGGTTTCAGACGATAAGCTGGTAAAGATAATACGGGACCACTTCGAGCTTACTCCGCATGGTATCATAGCCGGGCTGAAGTTGCGCGAATCGGATGGCAACAGGTTTGTCAGGACCGCCGCTTACGGTCATTTTGGCAGGGACGAAGAAGGGTTCACATGGGAGAATACGGATCAGGCAAAAGATCTGGGAAGATACATTAAATAGCAGTAAGCTGTAGGCTGTATGCTTTAAGCTTAAAATATACGGCTTACAACTTAAAGCTAAAGATGGAGAGTAAGATGAAATATGATGTTAAAGACTTAAAACTGGCCAAGAAGGGCAAACTGCGTATAGAGTGGGCGAATGAATACATGAAGGTGCTTGAGCTCATTCGCAAGCGCTTCAAAGCCGAAAGGCCGTTGAAGGGACTGAATGTAGCATGCTGTCTTCATGTCACGACAGAAACGGCGAATCTGGCGCTTACATTAAAGGAAGGCGGCGCTAATGTATTTGTATGCGCGTCAAATCCCCTGAGCACACAGGATGACGTAGCGGCATCCATGGTAAAGGATATGGGAATATCCACGTTTGCCATTAAGGGAGAGGACAACAGGACGTACTATAAGCACATCGAAAGCGTTTTGGAAGCCAATGTGAATGTTACGATGGATGACGGCGCGGATCTTGTCTCGATGATACATAAGGATAAAAAATATCTGGCCGAAAATATAATAGGCGGCACCGAAGAGACTACGACCGGCGTAATAAGATTAAGAAGCCTGGAGAGGCAGAGGCTTCTAATGTATCCCATCATCGCGGTTAATGACGCTTCTACGAAACATCTTTTCGATAACAGGTACGGCACCGGCCAATCCACATTAGACGGCATTATAAGGGCGACGAACGTCCTTATCTGCGGATCCAGATTTGTAGTGTGCGGTTACGGATGGTGCGGCAGAGGGGTGGCAATGCGCGCCAGAGGCATGGGCGCTAATGTCATAATAATCGAGATCGATCCCCTTAAGGCCCTCGAAGCGGTTATGGATGGTTATAGTGTAATGCCCCTGAAAGACGCGGCCAGGATAGGGGACATATTTGTTACTCTTACCGGTGATATAAACGTTATACGAAAAGAGCATTTTCTTCTTATGAAAGACGGGGCGATCGTCGCAAATTCCGGGCATTTTAACGTGGAGCTTGATATTCCGGCCCTTGAAAAGATGTCGGTGAAGAAAAGAGTGGTTCGGGAATTTGTGGAAGAGTATACGCTTAAAGGCGGAAGGCGTATAAATCTTCTGGGCGAGGGGCGGCTTATTAATCTGGCCGCGGCAGAGGGCCATCCGGCAAGCGTTATGGATATGAGTTTTGCGAACCAGGCTCTCTCGTGCGAATATATGGCCAAAAATCATAAAAGGCTGGAGAAGAAGGTATATAAAGTGCCCGAGTTCATAGATAAGGATATAGCGAAATTAAAATTGGAATCTTTAGGTATCGGTATAGATACGCTGACCAAAGAACAGAAAGAGTATCTGGAGAGCTGGGAGATTGGAACGTAATAAGTTGATAGTTCACAGTTGGTAGTTGACAGTTAATGGTGGATTGGTCCACAATCCACGCAACGCGGAAGATGGAAGGAGAAGTTATTACGATGGGTAGGAAGGCAATAGATATGGACAATCTGGTGATGGATTTAGTTCTGTCTGGAAATATCGATGAGAAGAATAAGGTAGCTAAGAAGATAACCGATATAGCTTATAAGAACGGTATATACTCCTCAAGTATAAATGAATTATACATGGCCCGCGGTAAGGGTGAATTTCCCGGGACTTTTACGGTTCCGGCAATAAATTTAAGAACCCTTACTTACGATCTCGCTCGCGCGATCTTCAGAGTGGCTAAAAAGAATAACGCCGGCGCTTTTATTTTTGAAATAGCGAAATCGGAGATGGGGTATACGGATCAGCCGCCCGTGGAGTATGTGGCCGTTTGTCTTGCCGCGGCGGTTAAAGAGGGATGGACGGGGCCCGTATTCGTGCAGGGTGACCATTTCCAGGTGAACGCGAAAAACTATAAGAGTGATCCTGAAAAAGAGCTCGACAGCCTGAAATCGATAATCATAAAGGCTATGGAAGCGGGGTTCTACAATATAGATATAGATTCATCCACTCTGGTTGACCTGACGAAAACGAGCATAAAGAAACAGCAGAAAGATAATTACGAGGTATGCGCCATCCTCACCAATTTTATAAGAAGAAACCAGCCCAGGGGCATAGAGGTTTCCGTCGGAGGAGAGATAGGCGAGGTCGGTCATCAGAACTCCACTCCGGATGATCTGAGAGCTTTTATGGAAGGATTTAAATCCAGGCTCAGAAAGGGGAGGACGGGTATAAGCAAGATCAGCGTGCAGACGGGTACTTCCCACGGAGGCGTTGTACTGCCCGATGGGACTATAGCGAAGGTGAAACTCGATTTTGATACCTTGAAGAATCTATCCAAAATATCGAGGGAGGAGTACGGCCTTGCGGGAGCGGTCCAGCACGGGGCGTCAACGTTGCCGGCTGAGGCATTCGGCAAGTTCCCGGAAGTCGGTACGGCCGAAGTGCATCTGGCTACGGAGTTCCAGAATATGGTATATGAGTCGAGCCACTTTCCGAAAGAATTGAAAGACAGGATATACGATTGGCTGAAGAAGACCCAAATTTCGGAGAAGAAAGCGGACCAGACAGAAGAACAGTTCATATACTCGACCAGGAAGAAAGCGCTGGGTCAGTTCAAAAAAGATATAATGGGCCTTCCCAAAGAGACGAGAGACGCGATAGCGTCCGAGGTCGAGAAGAAATTCGAATTCCTGTTCGAAAAGCTTAATGTTAAGGATACGAGAGATCTCACCTCGAAACATGTGGTCTTAAAGAGGGTTATCTCGAGGAAGAGAGGGCCTTCGGAGCATGTAGAGCTGAGCGGAGAAGGCGCGGATTGATTAGTTGATAGTTGAAAGTTAATAGTTGATAGTTAATTGTAGGGCACCTTTCCGCCTTCGCCAAGGCTTCGGCGGACAAGTAAAGGTGCCCTACAATTTATTTTAGGAACGTTTATTTAATAAATATATTCCGACTCCGGTGAATATTACATTGCCTGACCACGCGGCTACGGCCGGCGGAAGTACGCCGGCTTTCCCAAGAGCGAGAGATATGGCTATTACAGCATAGTAGAGCAGTCCTATGACTATACTCATTCCCATTCCTATCATTACCCCGCCGCGCATTGTAAGAAGAGCGAACGGAGCCGCCACCATTATGATGATAAGGCTGATGAACGGGAACGCGAGTTTATAATTAAGGTCCACCAGAAGTCCCCTGGTTATCTTGATTCCGGATCCCCTGAAGTTATCTATATAGTTACGCAGCTCTCCGTAGCTCATAAAATCGGCTTTCAGCTCTTTATTGGCGAAATCTCTGGGCCTCTCTTTTAACGGTATTATCTTTTCATTATAGAATATAGGGGCAGATAGCATCTTTCCGGAATTGTCCACTTTATACATTATAACTTTAATGAATTTCCAATCATGTCCTGTCCATATGGCGCTGTTAGCGGTGATCTTCAATACGAGATTTTCGCCTATGTCATGTTCATGGATTATAATGTCGCCCAATCTCTTCTCTACGGTATCATAAGTTCTGGCAAAGACTATCCTGTTTCCCGTGCCGTATACCGCGACATTTTCGATAACCCTTAGCTGCTTATTCCCGGCCTTATACTTCTCCAATTCTTCACGCCGGATCATCTGGGATACCTTGGATGTAAGGGGTATGACCCTGTCATTGATCATGAAAGTGAATATGCTTATCAAAAATCCCAGCACCAATAGAGGTGTGAGTATGCGCTTCAGGCTTACGCCGCTCGACTTCATGGCTATGATCTCATTATTTTTGTTCAGGTTGCTCAACATATATATAGTGGAGAGCAGTGTTGCCATTGGCATGATCTGTACGAATATGGTGGGAATATAATAAAAATAGAATGCTATTACGGATTGCAGCGGGATCTTATACTTGACGATATCGTCGATGAACGAGAATATATCTATGATGACGGCCATTATCACAAATACGAACAGGCACCACAGAAAAGAGCTTAAAAACCCCTTTGTCATGTACCTGTCTATGATCTTCATCCCGTTATATACCTCGTGCCAGTGTAAAGCATTTTACGCTCTTCGCGCCGCCGTTTAAAAGCGTCTTTGCGCATTCTCCGAGCGTGGAACAGGTCGTCATTATGTCATCTATCAAAAGTATATTTTTATCTTTGATCTCCGTATCGGATGAGACGTCGAAGGCGCCCCTGAGATTCTTTAATCTCTCGCTCTTTGGCAGCTCGTTTTGATACCGTGTCTTATGCATCTTTTCAAGAGTGTTCGCGAGTATAATACAATGCTCTTTCGCGATTGGATTGGCTATCAGCAGCGATTGATTGAACTCTCTTTCCCTAAGGCGTTCTCTGTGCAGGGGAACGACCGTTATTATATCGACGTTTACGATCTCGGGATTATCCTTGATATAATCGATCATGAGCTTTGAAAATATGCCGGCAAGGATCGTCTTACCTTTATACTTAAAGGAGTGAACAAGCTCTTTCAGCGCGTCATCATAGATGCAAGCCGAATATGCGAGAACCGGCAGGCCATCCAGCTCAAAAGGCGGCATAGCGTTATGATTTATGGAGGCTATACAGCGCTCGCATAGATGAAACTCGTTCATAGCCTCAAGCGCAGTTTCGCAGCCCAGGCAGTGCAGCGGGTAGAAGAGATTCAGGAAGTTTTTTGCTATCACCTTTACTGCTTGCATGCCGGTATTATATACTGTCGCGGCTTAATGGTCAAGCCAGGTACGCCGGAAGGCTGAGACATTGCGAGAACCGCCTGTCTGTAGCTACGCCTTGAAAATATCGCTAAGTTTGTCTATAATAAGGGCGTATGGCGAAGACGAGACATGTATGGGGGACGAAGTTCGGGATCATAATGGCCGTCGCGGGGAGCGCGGTAGGGTTGGGCAACTTCCTCCGTTTCCCGGTACAGGCCGCGTCGAATGGCGGCGGCGCTTTCATGATACCTTACTTCATCTCTCTCTTTCTTCTCGGTATCCCGCTAATGTGGATAGAGTGGACGCTCGGCCGTTACGGAGGAGGTTTCGGTCACGGCACGGCTCCCGGCATATTTCACACTATGTGGAAGAAGAACCGGTTCATAAAATATTTCGGCGTCATTGGGATATTCGGGCCGCTCGTCATATTGATCTATTACACATATGTAGAATCCTGGACGCTTGCCTACAGCTGGTTTGCCATTACCGGGAAATATGCTTCCGCAGTCACTGAAAGCTCGATGAGTTCTTTTTTAAGCGGATTTCAGGGGCTGGAGAAGAACAGTTTCTTTTCGAATCTGGTTCCCGCGTACACATTCTTTCTTATCACATTCCTGACAAATATTATAGTAATGTATTACGGAATAAAGGGCGGGATAGAGAAACTCTGCAAGATCGCGATGCCGCTCCTTTTAATATGCGGCATAATAATTATGGCGCGTGTTCTCACTCTAGGCGCGCCGGATACAGCCAGGCCTTCCTGGAATATCGCCAACGGTTTGGGATTTTTGTGGAACCCCGATTTTTCGGCGCTTAAATCCGCCAAGGTATGGCTCGCGGCCGCGGGACAGACATTCTTTACCTTGAGCGTTGGCATAGGTGTGATACTTACCTATGCAAGTTATCTCTCTAAAGGGGACGATGTGGTATTATCCGGCCTCTCTGCCGTTAGTACAAATGAATTAGTCGAGGTTATTATAGGCGGCAGTATAATAATACCGGCGGCATTCGTCTTCTTTGGACCGGCCGGCACCGAAGCGATAGCCAGAGGCGGCGCTTTCAATCTTGGTTTCGTGACGATGCCATTGATATTCAGCAAGATCCTGGGAGGCGCTTTTTTCGGTTGTGTCTGGTTCTTGCTCCTCTTCCTGGCAGGGATAACATCTTCGGTATCGCTTGCTCAACCGGCGGTGGCTTTTTTAGAAGACGAATTTAATATTTCGAGAAAGAGAGCGGTATTGATACTGGGAGTAGCTTTTTTTGTCTTATGCCAGCCGGCGATATTTCTGCTCGGCAAGGGGGTAGTCAATGAGCTCGACTTTTGGGGAGGGACATTTTGCCTGGTACTCTTCGCGACGGTCGAAACGATATTGTTCGCATGGGTATTCGGGATGGATAATGCGTGGAAAGAGATACATCACGGCGCGGATATGAATATACCAAGTGTCTATAAATTTATAATAAAATATGTAACCCCATTCTTCCTCCTGACGATACTGGGCTTCTGGGCTTACCAGGAGTGGTGGCCCGTGATACTCATGAAGAATGTTCCGGAAACGGACAGGGCATTCGTTCTTGCAACCCGGTTTGCCCTGATCACGTTATTTATCGTGCTATCGATTTTGGTTAAGATCGCGTGGAGGAAAAAGAGGATAGAGTAGAATTTTCCCCACGTTCCTCAGTTGTAATTTCCAATGTTCGTTTGCATTCTGCCAACATGCCTGTTTGTAGCTATGTCTTGAAAATGTCCCACGGTTTGTCTATAATGAATCCTTATGAACAAGGTCGATATAAAGAATATCTCGAAGGATGAGCTGATAAAAGAGCTCGTCAGGATGGGCGAGAAGCCGTACAGGGCCGCTCAAATCTTCAGATGGCTATATAAGATGGGCGTGAAGTCCTTCGATGATATGACGGATCTCAATAAAGAGCTGCGCGAAAAGCTGAAAGAGAGATTTCATATCACGAAGATCACGGCTCTCGATTCAAAACGCTCTCTCTCTGACGGTACCACGAAGTATCTGCTTAAATTGGAGGACTCGCATACTATAGAGTCGGTGCTTTTACCGGAAGATGAGAGGACGACGCTATGCCTTTCATCGCAGGTCGGCTGCAAATTCGGATGCTCTTTCTGCGCCAGCGCGCCATTCGGATTTGTCAGGAACTTGAAGTCCTCCGAGATATTGGATGAAGTGCTCTTCTTAAGAGAGCATAATAGGGATCGCGCGATAACAAATATTGTCTTTATGGGAATAGGCGAACCGCTCGATAATTACAATAACGTGATAAGGGCGATAAGGATACTTAATGATGAAGACGCCTTTAAGATAGGCGCTCGCAAGATAACGATATCTACCTGCGGAATAATTCCCGGAATGGATAAGCTGGCCGGTGAAAAGCTGCAGATAGAGCTATCGGTCTCTCTGCATTCGGCCGATGACAAAATACGCTCAACCCTCGTGCCTATAAATAAGAGATATCCGCTGAATGATCTCATCGCCGCCTGTAAAGATTATACCGGGCGGACCAGGAGGATAATAACGTTCGAATATATATTGATAAAGGGAGTGAACGCTTCCGAAGGCGACGCATTTAAGCTGGCAAGGCTCCTGACGGGACTGATGTGTAAAGTGAATATAATATCGTATAATCAGATCAGTCCCGTTAGAAATTCCGGAATTTCTAACGGGATCAGGGACAAAGGCTACGAAGCCCCTGCTATAGAAGGTGTGAAGAATTTTATCAGGACGCTGAAGAGCCGTGCAATTAATGTGATGCTGCGCAAATCGAAGGGCGAGGATATAGATGCCGGTTGCGGTCAGCTGAGGATATCCAGGCTATGAACAAAAGCGACATTGTAATAAGATATATCGCATTCTCCTTTTCGCTCGCTTTATACCTGACTCTGCTGCCCATAATATTATCCTATTCTCTCGGCTATCATATAGATTTTCATAAGTTCATAATATACAAGACGGGCATATTATCCTTAAGGAGTACGCCATCCGGCGCGTCCATTTATATAGATGGTAAGCTGATACCGGATGTTACGCCCGCCAGGATAGAGGAGTTGAGGCCCGGCACGTATTCCGTAGAGGTAAAGAAAGAGGGTCTCTTCCCGTGGCAGAAAGATTTGACCGTCCGCTCCAATATGGTTACACGGGCGGAGAATATACTCCTCTTTCCCATACTGCAGATGACAGAGAAGGTTAGCGATCGTGAAACGGACGATTTTTTTATACCTGATGACAGGAGCCAGATATACTATATGACGAAAACAGGTCTCTATAAATCGAATATTGACGGAGCGAACCCCAGGAAGCTTTCATCTTATTCGAGTTGGCCTTCAGGTATTTTAGGCAAGAAACTCTCACCGGACGGTAAGAAGATCCTGTATTTTAATGAAAACGGTATATGGGTAATATATTTGAATGATTTAAGATCGATCGCAAACGGTAATGCCGCGGAAGTAGAAGAGGTCTTAAAGAGTTCGAATATCATAAAAGATGTATTTTGGCATTCAGGTTCCAATCATATAGTATTTGTGGCCGGCAGAGATATAGATATACTTGAGATAGGAAAAGGAGGCGGTAAAAATATAGTTACGCTTAATAAGTGCAGCCGTCAGCCTAAGGGCCTATACTATGATGTATATAATGATTCATTCTATTTTAACGATTCTCCCAGCGGCAAGAGCATTCTATACAGGATCGATCTGAGGGAGAAGTTATTCGAAAAATTCATGGAGCGTATTAAAAAGGAATTTGATATCATATATGACCAGAAGTGAGAGACTTCGCAGATTTTTCGAGATAGTGCCTGGATTTATGACATGGTCGACGATCCTGGGACTTGTGGCATTCTCCGTTTTTAAACCTCTGTGGGTTGCGGTATTCATAATATGCTTTGATCTATACTGGGTGATACGCGTCGGGTATTTCACGACGCTGCTCGTCTTTGCTTACAGAAGGCTCAATGCGGAGAAGAAGACGGATTGGATCAAAAAGTGCAAATCACTCGAAGGGCAGGGGATATTAAGCTATGATAGCGTATATCATGCTGTGTTGTTTCCTTCTTATAAAGAAGGCCCGGAAGTCTTAACCGCATCCATAAATGCGCTTTTAGATTCCAATTATGACAAGAATAAGATGATAGTGGCTCTTACCGTCGAGGAGAGGGCCGGCGACGCCTGTTGGGAAAATGCGAAAGGTCTTCAGAAAAAATTTAGTGATAAGTTCTTCGAATTTATTATAACGAGACATCCGGACGGCCTGAAGGGCGAAGCGAAGACCAAAGGCGCAAATGCCACGTGGGGCGCCGCGATCATCAAAGAATTTATTGACTCAAAAAAGATAGATTATGAGCATGTGGTAATGTCATGTTTTGACGCCGATACCTGCGCCGAGAAAGAATATTTTGCCTGCCTTACCTACCATTATATAACGAATCCAAAAAGGACGCGTTCAAGCTATCAACCCATACCTGTCTATAATAATAATATATGGTATGCTCGCTCGATAGCCCGCGTGATCGAACTCGGTTCAAGCTTTATGCAGATGATAGAGACTATGAGGCTGGAGAAGTTCGTTACTTTCTCCAGCCACAGTATGAGTTTTAAGACGCTCGTGGATGTAGGATATTGGCCCGTTGATATGATATCGGACGATTCTGTTATATACTGGAAATGCTTCCTCTATTTTGACGGAGATTATTCCGTGATACCTATGTATGTGACGGTATCTCTTGACGTTGCTACGGAGAAGGCAATAATTCCTACTATAATAAAACAGTACAAACAGAAACGCCGCTGGGCGTGGGGGGTGGAGAATTTCCCATACCTTATGATGGGATTTGTGAAGAATAAAAATATACCGCTATTGAAGAAGATACGCCGCGGATTCCATCTTTTCGAGAGCCATTACACGTGGGCCGTATGGGCTATCATAGTGACATTTATAGCTCCACTGCCGCTGATATTCGGCGGAGGCATATTCAGGCAGACGGCGATGGGATACTCGCTGCCAAGCGTCGCGGCCGCGCTCTTCAGGATAACGACTCTCACCCTCTTCATATGTATGCTTATGAGCATAAAACTTCTGCCGCCGAGGCCTAAGGATGTTAAGCGTCAGAAGAAGCTGGTCATGTTCACTCAATGGATCCTGGCGCCTCTATTGGCGGCATTTGTGGGATCCACGCCTGCCATAGACGCGCAGACTCGTCTGATGCTCGGTAAGTATATGCACTTTCAGGTCACAGAAAAGATAAGGCACGGGGTGACCACGAATTAGTCATTTCACCGCCGCGGTGTTTTTTTCTTGCATTGAAAAAAAATTTATGATAGATTCTAACGGATGAGCAAATATTTAGGTATAGTTATCGGAATTATCGCGGCACTTCTCGGCATCAAAGGATTGATCGTCTATCGGGGGGATCTCCTTATAGTATTAAGAGGCTCGATACCCGTAATTTTTATATTGGGCGGAGTGATAGCCGTGATAGCGGGTTTAAGCGAGATAAAAGACGAGATCTCTTCAAAGAATATTAAATAAAGAGGTTACTCTCCCTCGGTAATGCTCCCACTACTAATTGTGCCATCCATTAAAAAAACCACAATATATAGTATTTTTTCTTGACTTGTTCCATAATTGTGATATAATTCTTGAGTTATTAATGTAAACGGATAAACGTAAGCTGTAAATAGAGGAGGCGATGTAGAATGGGCGGTAAAGCGGATGTTAATAAAGAGTTGTCGGCGAACGCGATAAAGGTTCTCGAGAAGAGATACCTGAGGAAGGATGCAAATGGCAAGCTGATAGAGACGCCCGAGGAATTGTTCCGGCGGGTTGCCAAGAACATAGCGACAGCGGACTCATATTACGGTAAGAGCGAGGCGGATGTAAAGAAATCGGAGGAAGAATTTTTCGATATGATGGCGCGGCTCGAATTTTTACCGAACTCACCGACGCTCATGAATGCCGGCCGGGATCTGCAGCAGTTATCCGCGTGTTTTGTCCTGCCGATAGAAGATTCTATGGAAGCGATTTTTGAAACCATAAAAGATACCGCTATAATACATAAATCAGGCGGAGGGACGGGATTCAGCTTTTCAAGATTAAGAGCCAAGAACTCTCCGGTGAGTTCCACGGGCGGGATATCGAGCGGTCCGGTCTCGTTTATGAAGGTCTTCAACGCGGCGACGCAGGCCGTGAAACAGGGCGGAACACGGCGCGGAGCGAATATGGGAATATTGCGGGTAGATCATCCGGATATTCTGGAGTTCATCTCCTGCAAGGAGAACGACAAAGAGATAACGAATTTTAATATATCCGTGGCGCTTACCGAAGATTTCATGAAGAAGGCCATTGCCGGTGAAGATTACGAGCTGATCGATCCCAGGACGAAGATATCGGTGCAGAAGATAAGCGCTAAAAAAGTTTTTGATATGATCATTCAGATGGCATGGCGGAACGGGGAGCCGGGCATAGTATTTATCGACAGGATAAACAAGGATAATCCGACGCCCAGGGTTGGCCCGATAGAATCCACGAATCCATGCGGCGAGCAGCCGCTCTTACCATATGAGAGCTGCAACCTCGGTTCAATAAATCTCGCGAAGATGGTTACCGAAGAGAAGAAGGTGGATTGGGATAAATTTGCCGGAATAATCGAAAAGTCGGTCCATTTCCTGGACAATGTTATAGATATGAACTCGTATCCGATAAAGAAGATAGAAGAGATGACGAAGTCTAACCGGAAGATAGGGCTCGGGGTTATGGGTTTCGCGGATATGCTTCTTATGATGGGTGTAAGATACGACTCGGAAGACGCGATCGCGCTGGCGGAGAAACTGATGAAGTTCATACTGGATGTTTCACATCGCGCCTCTGAAGCTCTGGCCAAAGAGAGAGGAGCGTTTCCTAATTTTAAAGGGAGCGTATATAACAAAAAAGGCGCCAAGCCGTTGAGAAACGCGACCCTAACCACGATAGCCCCTACCGGGACGCTTTCGATTATCGCGAATTCCTCGAGCGGCATCGAGCCCGTGTTCGCCATCACCTACATAAGGAATATAATGGATAGTACGAAGATGATAGAAGCGCATCCGTATTTCCAGGAGGTGGCTGAAAGAAGAGGTTTCTACAAGCCGGAGACGATGAATCTCATTGCCCAAAAGGGTACGATACACGGCGTGCCCGAAGTGCCTGCCGATGTACAGCAGCTCTTCGTTACCGCGCATGACATAGAGGCTATATGGCATATAAGGATGCAGGCCGCGTTCCAGAAATATACCAATAACGCCGTCTCAAAGACGGTCAATCTGCCGGCCGAAGCTACTTTAGAGGATGTCAAGACGATCTATATGCTTGCTTATAAGAGCGGCTGTAAGGGCGTCACTATCTACAGGGATAAATCCCGCGATGAACAGGTTTTGAATATACCTTCCGATGATACCAAAGGCCGGCAAAAAACTCAAGCGAGGGTTAAGGTAAGCCCGCGTCCGAGGCCGCCGGTGATAATAGGCACCACCACCAAGATTGCGACAGGATGCGGCAATCTCTATATAACCATAAATGAGGACGGAGAGGGCCAGCCTTTCGAAGTATTCATGCATATGGGTAAGGCCGGTGGATGCGCTATGAGCCAGTTAGAGGCCATAGGACGCCTGCTGTCTCTGGGATTGCGCAGCGGTATAGAGGTTCTCTCTATAGTGGAACAGCTTCGCGGAATACGCTGTCCTTCACCCAGTTGGGAGAAGGGCGGAAGGATATTCTCGTGTAGTGACGCGATAGCGCGTGCAATCGAGCAGAGAGCTCAGGACGCCAAGAATAAGAAAGTTTCCAATGATACCGTAAGCACAAGCGAAACAACCACAGAAACGTCCCAACCGGACGCTTCGGGCGGCTTTTCAAAAACAGGTACGATGAAGAAAGCCGGAAATATAGTGGGAGTATGTCCCGATTGCGGCGGAGCGCTGTGGCACATAGAAGGCTGTATGGTCTGTAAATCCTGCGGTTATTCAAAGTGCGGATAAGTATCAAATAGCTAACCAGGTTAGATTTTACGGCAGTCTCTAACCTGGTTAGTTTTTTTCTTCAAACACTTGCAAAAATCCATTTTCATGGTAGAATTATCTTAATAATATGATATATGTTTGTATAGGTCTTATTAAAGCATAAGAAAGGGAGGTGGCGTAATGGATAGATTGGCTCTAATAGTTGCTGATCCCGTAAAAGCAATGTTGATCAAAATCTGGAGCTATGTTCCTACCATTTTAGGCGCGATCGTGATATTGGTTGTCGGTTGGATCGTCGCAAAATTCATTGAAGCCATAGTTGTAAGAGCATTAAAGGCTGCCCGCCTGGATGTGGTAAGCGATAAGGCAGGTCTCGCCAATATGCTGGCACAGGGTGATATAAAATGGACACTATCCGAATTAATAGGCGTGATAGTATACTGGATAGTTATGCTATCCGTTCTGGCGTCGGCTCTTAGCGCGCTGAATCTAACCGTTGCGGGAGATCTCTTATCGAGATTGGTAGCCTATATTCCAAACATAATAGTCGCGATATTTGTGCTTGTGCTTGGATCGTTTTTGGCGACTTTCGTTGCCGGAGTGGTTCGCACCACAGTGAGCAATGCTGGGATAGGAAACGCGAAACTGCTTGCAAAGATAACGCAGGTAATCTTGATCGTATTCGCGGTCATAATAGCCATAGAGCAGCTCAATATAGCGACCGCGTTCATAGCCTTCGCGATCAATATAATATTGGCGGCGGTAGGATTAGGCGCCGCGCTTGCTTTCGGCTTGGGGTGCAAGGATATTGCCGGCAAAGCGATGCAGGATATGCTGAATAAAGTAAAAAAATAAGCATAACATAATTTTAATACAAAGAGGCGCTTCTATTTGAAGCGCCTCTTTTGTTTTCTATTATAATCACGATCTTGTCAATTCCTATCCCCGGGGCTAGGAATTGGCAAGGGAACATTCTTCTTATAAGATTTTTATCTTATTTGTGCGGCACATAACGAGGCTTAGGTTTAGAGAGCAGAACTTTCAGAGTCTGAGGGTAGAATTTTGCCGTGATTTGTGCTACAATGGAGCCTCTAAACTGGGAGAAGATAGATGAGAAAATTAGTGTTATTAAGGCACGGAGAGAGCACCTGGAATAAAGAGAACCGCTTTACCGGATGGACGGATGTCGATCTGTCTGAAAAAGGTCTGCTCGAAGCGAAGAAGGCGGGCCAGGCTCTGAAGAAAGAAGGATTCATCTTTGACGTTGCGTATACTTCGGTATTAAAGAGAGCGATAAGAACGCTTTGGATGACTCTCGATGAGATGGATCTTATGTGGATACCCGTATATAATTCCTGGAGGCTTAACGAGCGCCACTATGGGGCTCTTCAGGGGTTGAACAAGGCCGAGATGGCCTCCAAGTATGGTGAGAAGCAGGTCCTTATATGGAGGCGTAGTTATGATGTTAGGCCGCCCGCGCTTGAAGTCACGGATCCCAGATACCCCGGCAAAGACCTTAGATACAGCGGTCTTGCCAAAAAAGATATACCGGCCACGGAATGCTTAAAAGATACAGTCGCCAGGTTTTTGCCTTATTGGCATGAGACCATAGCGCCCGCGGTAAGATCGGACAAACGGGTGATAATCGCCGCCCACGGAAACAGCCTGAGGGCTCTGGTGAAATATCTGGATAACGTTTCGGATAAGGATATCGTGGGATTAAATATACCTACAGGGTTGCCGCTGGTATATGAGCTGGATGACAATTTAAAGCCGGTCAAAAATTATTATCTCGGAGATCCCGAAGAGATAAAGAAAGCCATGGAAGCGGTCGCAAATCAGGGGAAGGCGAAGAAATAAGCGTAAGGAGATGGAATGCTGAAGATCAAAAGGGCTCTCATAAGCGTTTCGGATAAGGCGGGGCTCGAAGATTTCGTGAAGATGCTCGATAAATTCGGCGTCGAGATACTATCTACCGGCGGGACGGCGAAGACGATACGCTCTCTTGGCATTCCGGTGAAGGATGTCTCGGAGCATACCGGTTTTCCCGAGATGCTCGACGGCCGTGTGAAGACGCTCCATCCGAAAGTGCACGCGGGTTTGCTCGCCCTGAGAGAAGATAAGGGGCATATGGAGACCATGAAGAAGCATGGCATAGGTCTCATAGATATGGTAGTGGTAAATTTGTATCCGTTCGAAAAGACGGTATCGAACCCCGGTGTAAAACCGGAAGAGGCCATAGAGAACATAGATATAGGCGGGCCCTCGATGTTAAGGAGCGCGGCCAAGAACTGTAAGTCGGTCTGCGTTATATGCGATCCGTCGGATTATTCGCGCGTGATCGGAGAGTTTCAGAAAAATTCCGGCGGAATTTCGGAACCGCTTCTTATGGAATTGGGCAGGAAAGTCTTCGCGAGGACTTCCGCTTACGACGCGGCGATATATAATTATCTAACGGCCGGCGGAGATGCTTTCCCGTGTAATTTGAGCCTAAATTTTACAAAACTACAGGACCTGCGTTACGGTGAGAATCCTCATCAAAAAGCCGCTTTCTATAAAGGCGGACCATCAGATGAAATCGGCGTTGCCCAGGCCGTGCAGCTGCATGGCAAGGAACTTTCTTTTAATAATATAATGGATCTGAACGCCGCGCTGGAGATAGTCAGAGAGTTCGATAAACCCGCGGCGGTTATAATAAAACATACGAATCCGTGCGGCGCGGCCGCGGCAAAGACATTGACCGAAGCTTATTTAGACGCGCTGAATTGCGACCGCTTGAGCGCGTTCGGAAGCGTGGTAGGATTCAACGCCGCTGTGGACGAACTTCTTGCGGATACCATCCTGAAAGAGTGCGATTTTGTAGAATGTATCATAGCCCCGTCTTATAATTCAAAAGCGCTTGAAGCCCTGAAGATTAAAAAGAACCTGAGGCTCATAGAGGTAAAGAACTTTACCGCCGGAAGGACGGTACGCGGCATAGATATGAAGAGAGTTACCGGAGGTATTCTCGTCCAGGAAAGAGATATCCTGTGCACAAAAGAGCCCGATCTTAAAGTAGTTACAAAGGTGAAGCCCACAAAAGAGGAACTGCGCTCCATGCTCTTTGGTTTCCTTATCGCCAAACATGTTAAATCTAATGCCATAGTGATTTCCGACGGGACGAAAACCGTCGGAGTAGGCGCGGGCCAGATGTCGAGAGTCGATTCGGTAAAGATCGCCGCCCAAAAAGCAGGTTCACGCGCAAAAGGCGCGACGCTCGCCAGTGACGCGTTCTTCCCGAAAGAGGACGGTATAGAGGAGGCCGCCGGCGCGGGCATCAAAGCCATAATACAACCCGGCGGATCTATCAGGGACAAAGAGGTGATCGGTATGGCGGACAAATTGGGCATAGCCATGGTATTTACGGGTGTACGGCACTTTAAACACTAGAAGATGACCTACCGGGAAGCCTTAAGGTATCTCGATTCATTAGTCGATTTCGAAAAGGCCGGAAATTACGATTATAAAACTTCGCTTAAGCTCGAGAGAATGAGGCGTTTCGCCTCTCTTCTGGGCGATCCTCAAAAAGATACCCGTTCCATACATATCGCAGGCAGTAAAGGCAAAGGCTCGACGGCCGCTTACGTATATTCCATTCTTCGGCAGGCAGGGTTCAATACCGGGCTCTACACGTCTCCGCACCTCACGACATTTCGCGAACGGATACGGATAAATGATGAACTTATCGGCGAAGAAGACTTGAGCCGCATCCTTACCAATGTGAAAGAGACGATAGAATCCCGCATGAAAGGCGATATGCCGACGTTCTTTGAAGTATATACAGCCATCGCATATCTCTATTTTAAGGAGAAGAGGATCGATTTTGCCGTATATGAGGTCGGATTGGGGGGAAGGCTCGATGCCACAAATCTTATAGAGCCGCTTGTATGCGCTGTAACTCCTTTAAGCTATGAACATACCGACAAATTGGGCCATACATTGAGAGAGATAGCGACAGAGAAGTGCGGCATAATAAAGAGAGGATCGATCTGTGTGTCCGCGCCGCAGGAGGAAGAGGCTCTTGGGGTCATAGAGAAGGTGTGTGACGAAAGAGGTTCGCGTCTAATATTGATCGGCAGAGATATCGTTTTTAAGGGAGTAGTCTCCGGAGAATCCGGTGAAATTTTCGATCTATCCGGCATATCCTGTCAATTTCACAATCTGAGATCGCGGCTATTGGGAGAGCATCAGGTAATCAATGCCGCTACCGCCGTGGGAGTGATCGAGGCGCTAAAGACGCGCGGGGTAACCGTATCAGATGAAGCAGTGATAAGAGGCATTGAA
>JAQTPE010000005.1 GCA_028748925.1 Candidatus Omnitrophota bacterium | reverse complement strand
AAAGTATTTAGACGCTTCCCGAATTCGGGGAGCTGCAAACGATGGCTCTATGCGCTACTTATAGAGACTAAGCCTAACAACATAAGCGCTGTTACTCTTGAAAGTCAGCATAGTTCTTGACAGTATGCTTTTGTCGAACCGCTTGACAAAAATGCTTTTATTATATAGAATATCTGCTCCACTTCTATATTTATGATATCATAATATTAAACTTATATATTGAGAGGAGCATATGGGGCAATTTTATATTGGTGTTGAGAGAAAAGCAAGGCGTTGTTACGGGTTTGATGAGATAGCGCTGGTTCCGGGAAGAATTACGATAGATCCTGCGGATGTAGATACCTCATGGTCAATAGGAGGCAAAAGATACCGCGTTCCTATAATTGCCGCGGCAATGGATGGGGTGGTAGATGTTAAGTTTGCTATAGCGATGGGTAAACTTGGCGGACTTGCCGTATTGAATCTGGAGGGTGTGCAGACACGTTATGAAAATCCCGAAGAGGTCCTCGAGAGAATAGCCATGGCGGCTCCCGATCAGGCGACGGCGCTGGTTCAGAGCGTTTATTCCGAGCCTATAAAAGAGAAGCTCATATCGAAAAGAATAGAAGAGATTAAAAAGGCCGGAGGAAGCGCTATAGTAAGCGCCATTCCTCAAAGGGCGGAACGCTTTGCCGAGATAGCCCAGGAGGCGGGAGCGGATATATTCATAGTTCAATCGACGGTTTCCACAGTTAAGCATATTTCAACAAAATATAAGGCGCTTGATTTCAAAAAATTCTGCAAGTCCGTTGAGATGCCCGTTGTGATAGGTAATTGTGTTACCTATGAAGTCGCTCTCGATCTCCTGAATTCCGGATGCTCAGGCCTTCTTGTAGGCATAGGGCCCGGAGCGGCCTGCACTACGAGAGGTGTTTTAGGTATAGGCGTTCCGCAGGTTACTACTACAATAGATTGCGCGGCCGCCAGGGACGCTTTTTATAAAAAGACAAAGAGGTATATACCCATAATTACCGATGGGGGTATGACAACCGGCGGTGATATATGTAAAGCATTCGCTTGCGGTGCCGATGCCGTAATGGTAGGTTCGGCATTTGCCAGGTCAAAAGAAGCTCCCGGCAGAGGTAATCATTGGGGCATGGCGACACCGCACGCCAACCTTCCCAGGGGTACCAGGGTAAGGGTCGGTGTCACAGGCACGCTCAATGAGATATTGTTCGGGCCGGCTAAAGTCGATGACGGCTCGCAGAACCTTATGGGCGCCCTGCAGACATCTATGGGCAATGTGGGCGCGAAGAACATAGCCCAGATGCATAAGACCGAGATCATAATAGCTCCGTCGATCCAGACAGAAGGAAAAGTATTCCAGGTCGCCCAGCGGGTTGGAATGGGAAAATAATTATTAGCGTATAGAAAATACTATACACTAAAAAGAGTATATAACCAGTCAAATGAATCACTCCGATTTCGTGCACCTGCACGTCCACACGCAGTATAGTCTCTTAGATGGAGCCTGCCAGTTAGAACGGCTTTTCCAGAAGACCAAAGAGCTAAGAATGCCCGCATGCGCGATTACCGACCACGGTAATATGTTCGGCGCCATAGAGTTTTATGATATGGCGATGAAGGCAGGCGTAAAACCGATAATAGGATGCGAAGCCTATATAGCCCCGGATTCGAGGTTCGATAAACTGAGCCGCGGCATTAAAGACGCCTCGTTTCATATAATACTTCTCGCTAAGAATGAAACGGGATATAAAAATCTTATAAAACTTACCTCGGCAGGATATCTGGAAGGCTTCTACTATCGCCCGCGCATAGATAAATAGCTGTTATTCAGCCATAAAGAGGGCTTGATATGCTTATCGGCCTGCCTCAAAGGAGAGATCCCGCATCTTATTAATACAAACCAATTAGAGCGCGCCCGGAAGACGGCGGATGAATATAAGAGCGCCTTCGGAAAAGAGAATTTTTATCTGGAGATACAGGATAACGGAATCCCGGAACAGGAGACCGTTAATCAGGAGCTGATAAAGATATCGAAAGATCTCGGCCTGGGTCTCGTTGCCACTAATGACGTTCATTATATGGAAAAAGATCACGCGAGAGCGCACGATCTGCTCTTATGTATACAGACGCAGACTAATGTCGACAATCCGAACAGGATGAAGATGTCGACGGACGAACTCTATTTTAAGTCCAGGCAGGAGATGGCGCGTACTTTCGGAAACACCGTGCCCGAAGCGCTTAAGAATACTTTGGCTATAGCCGAAAAATGCAACATTGAATTGAATTTCAAAGCCATACACCTGCCGCAGTACAAAGTTCCGCCGGGCAAGACGAGAGAGTCGTATTTAAGGGAGATGGTAGCCGAAGGTATGAAAAGAAGATACCCTGACGCAGATAACGTCATTATTCAGCGTTTCGGGCACGAGCTGAAAGTAATAGAGGATTTTGGCTATTCAAGCTATTTCCTGATAGCGTCCGATTTTGTTAATTACGCCAAAGAGAACGCTATACCTGTGGGCCCCGGCAGGGGGAGCGCGGCAGGAAGCGTGGTAAGTTACGCTCTCGGCATTACCGATATCGATCCGTTAAAGTACGATCTTCTGTTCGAGAGATTCTTAAATCCGGAAAGAATAAGCCTCCCGGATATAGATATAGACTTCTGCTACGAAAGGCGCCAGGAAGTCATAGATTATGTGGTTCGTAAGTATTCCAAAGATAATGTCGCACAGATAGTCACATTCGGCACCATGATGGCCAAGGGGGTTATCAGGGGTGTGGGCAGGGCGCTTGGCATGGCGTATGGCGATCTAGACAAGATCGCCAAGCTCGTCCCAAACGAACTCAACATAACCCTGAGCCATGCCATAGAACAGGAGCCCGAATTAAAGACTCTATACAGGACGGACCCGAAGATAGCCCAGCTTATAGATACGTCACTCGTGCTGGAAGGTCTGACCCGTCATGCGTCGACTCATGCCGCCGGCGTGGTCATAAGCGAGAAACCTCTCGTCAATTACTGCCCTCTCTATAAGGTAAACGACGGACAGATATCGACCGGATATCCTATGACGTCGCTCGAGAAGATAGGCCTTCTTAAGATGGACCTCCTGGGATTAAGGACCCTTACCGTTATAAGCGAGGCGCTTAAAATAATAAAGAGAACGAAAAATATCGATCTTGATCTCTCTAATATCTCGCTGGATGATAAAAAGACATATAAGCTCCTGGCCAACGCGGAATCTGTCGGCGTATTTCAGCTGGAAAGCTCCGGGATGCGCGATCTTCTGAAAAAATTGAAACCGGAAAAATTCGAAGATATCATAGCTCTCCTGGCGCTCTTCAGGCCCGGTCCGATAGGCTCCGGAATGTTGGATGATTTTATGAAGAGAAAACACGGAGAGGTCGGGCTTAAGTATGACCATCCGTTGTTGGAACCGATACTTAAGGAGACGTACGGCGTCATACTCTATCAGGAACAGGCCATGAGGATAGCGTCAAGTCTCGCCGGTTTCAGTCTGGCCCAAGCCGATAACCTGCGCCGCGCTATGGCGAAGAAGACGCCTGAGGTCATGGTCCAGACGCGTCAATTATTTATAGAAGGATGCGCGAAAAATAACATAGACAGGAAGACGGCCGACAAGGTATTCAGTTTAATAGAGTATTTTGCCGGTTACGGATTTAATAAATCCCATTCGGCGGCATACGCGCTGATAAGTTTCAGGACGGCATACCTTAAAGCGAACTTTCCGGTTGAGTTCATGACGGCGCTTCTGACCAGTGAAAAAGATAATCTCGACAAGATAGCCGTTTATATTAATGAATCCGCAAGGATGGGGATAAAGATACTTCCGCCCGACGTTAACGAAAGTTACGCGAACTTCTCCGTAGTGGGAGATTCCATAAGATTCGGACTCGCCGCTATAAAGAATGTCGGTGAAAGCGCCATACTCTCCATTATAAAGATGAGAGAGAAGGACGGTAATTTCAAGTCGATATATGATTTTACGGGCAAGGTGGATCCGAGATTAGTCAACAGGAAGGTGATAGAGAGCCTGATAAAATGCGGAGCCATGGATTCTCTCAAATTATTCAGATCCCAGCTTTCAGCGATGGTCGACAAGGCGCTTGAGGTGGCAGGGGATGTGCATAAGGATAGGCTGAACGGGCAGCTCTCTTTCTTCGAGAGATTTGAGGACCAGGAAAATTTCAAAAAGACGTTTCAGGACATACCGAATATTCCGGAATGGCCGGAGAATCAGCTTCTTATGTACGAAAAAGAGATGATAGGTTTTTATGTGACCAAGCACCCCCTCGCCAGATTTGAGAAGATGCTCAACACGTATTCCACCTGTAATACGACCCAGCTTGAGAATATGCGCGACGGTGATGAGGTATTGCTGGGAGGTATAATCTCTAAAGTCAAGTTCACGGTCACGAGAAGAACCAACGAAAAGATGGCCATAGTGACTCTTGAGGATTTGAGCGGTACTGTGGAGGTGCTTGTCTTTCCGCAAACGTTCTCAAAGTCCGGGGGACTCGTAAAGCCCGACGCCATCGTTTTCGTTAAAGGCCGTCTGGGGCTGAGGGAGGAAGCTCCCAAGATAGTGGCAAACGAGATCGTCACTCTGGACTCTGTACGCGCGAAATACACCAAAGCTATAACGGTGAACGTGGTTACCGCCGGGCTGGAGAAGAACAGCCTTGAAAATCTTAAGAAGGTATTTTCGCGTTATCCCGGCAGAATACCTGTCTATCTGAATTTCGTAAAACCTGACGGAAAACGTACCATAGTTGCCACAGGAAGAGACCTGTTGATAGAGCCCCATGAAGGCCTGGTCAGGGATATAGAAAAGATACTGGGCACAGACGTAGTAAATTTTAAAGTTTAGAGAAGCTCTTTTCCCTTTACACTTTGCATGTTTTGTATTATTATAACTCCTTACAGGCCAAAGCGTTATGATTGATAAAAAGACGGAATCGGATATAAAGACGGTAAAGAGTTTTCTTGAATTTTGGGTTAAATTCCACTCCATATATTCGGGCGTGATTTCCAGGGATAATATCAGCAAGGAAGACGAGCAGAAGCTCCTGGAAACAAAAGAGATAATAAAGAACAAGTATGAAGGGTTGAAGGGAGGCCTTGAATTTACTTATATGCCGCACGGAAGATTGACCGATCCCGTAAGCGATATTTTAAAGATAGACAATATAAGGTTTATGGCTGAGAAGAACCTGAGGAAGATCAGCGGGGACTGGAAGGACTCCTATGTCTTTTTGAATAATATACTTGAGAGGCTGGAGAATAAAAAGCGGCGGCTGGACCAATTTAATCCTATGGCCGTGTTTGTTAAAAAATTTTTCGAAGAAGGGATAACAAAAAGATTGCGGAGGGTATTAAAATGACGAAGAAGGATATAGTTATCAAGATAGCCGAGGATACCGATCTAAAACAGATAGACGTAAAGAAGATAGTCCAAAAGACGCTCGACCATATTGTGGAAGCTCTCACCAGGGCCGAGACCGTTGAGTTAAGGAACTTCGGTATATTCAAGGTTAAGTCAAGAAAGGCGAGAGTGGGCAGAAACCCTAAGACCGGCGTGACGGTCCCGATACCGGAGAAGAGGATAGTATCGTTCAAGCCCGGCATGGTAATGAAGAAGAAGGTAATGAAGTAGAGGTTTTAAGCTATAAGCCGCAGGTCTTAAGCAAAAAAATAAGAAAGAAGATCATATGTACAAAGCGCTAAGAGGAATGAACGATATACTGCCGGGCGTCTCGAGAATCTGGCAGGATGTAGAGAAAAATGCCATATCCGTATTGCGCCAATTTGGCTATAGCGAAATAAGGACTCCTGTGATGGAAGAAAAGGGGCTTTTCGTAAAATCCGTTGGGGGAGAAACCGATATAGTTACAAAAGAGATGTTCTCCTTCCGGGACAGGGGAGAAAGAGATGTCGTCTTAAGGCCCGAAGGAACGGCGCCGATAGTCAGAGCATATCTCGAAGCCAATCTGCACAAAACAGATCCGTTTCAAAAATTTTATTATATCGAGCCGATGTTCAGATCCGAAAGGCCGCAGGCCGGGCGCCTGAGACAATTTCACCAGATAGGGGCCGAAGTTATAGGTTCGCTGAATCCGGTGGTTGATGCTGAAATTATTTTACTGCTTGCCGCCATATTGGACAAGAATGGAATAAAAGACTACACGATACGACTGAACAACCTCGGCTGTCATGACGACAAGATTCGATTGTCCGGAGCGCTGAAGGCGCAATTATCCGATAAAGAGGTTCTGCTCTGTGATGATTGTAAAAAAAGATTACAGAAGAACCCGCTGAGAGTGCTTGATTGTAAAAAGGATAGTTGCAGAAACATTGCAAGGAGCGCCCTAAAATCGATAGATTTTTTATGCGAAAATTGTAAAAATCATTTTGCCGGCGTTAAAGAATGCCTGAAGGGAACATCCGCGGAAAAAAAATGCGTCGACGATCCGTATATAGTACGCGGGTTAGACTATTATACGAGCACCGTATTTGAAGTTTCTCATCCGGCCCTGGGCGCACAGGACGCGATCGGTGCCGGAGGAAGATATGATAATCTTGTAAAAGACATGGGAGGTCCCGCGTTGGGAGCGGTCGGATTTGCCCTTGGGGTAGAACGCATGCTTATGGCGCGCTCAAAAGATACAGCTGTGTTTAAAGGATCGGCAACGGTTTATGTTGCTACCATAGGTGAAAAAGCCGCTAAAGAAGGCTTTAAAATAACGAATGAGCTTAGAATCGCCGGCATAGAATGTAATATGAATTACGAAGGCTCTTCTCTGAAATCCCAGATGCGGGACGCCGATAAGCTTGGATCCGTTCTCACTATCATAATAGGCGATGATGAGCTTGCTAAAGGCGAGATAGTGCTGAGGGATATGAGAACAAAAGAACAGATAAGCGCGAAGTTTACGGATATGCTGAAGACCGTGAATGAAAAGCTTAAAACTTACAGCTTATAACTTAAAGCTGAAAACGGAGATTTTATGTTGCGTACGCATACTTGCTCGGAACTGAATGAAAAGAATATAGGTAAAGTGGCTAAATTGTGCGGCTGGGTAGGGAGCCGCAGGGACCACGGCAGTCTCATATTCATAGATTTAAGAGACGGATACGGACTGACGCAGGTAATATTTGATCCAAAGACAGACCCTGCGGTGCATAAAGCGGCCGAATCTCTGCGTTCGGAATTCGTTATAAGCGTGGAAGGAAGCGTTGAGTCAAGGCCCGAGGGGACTAACAATGATAAGGTTCCGACCGGCAGGATCGAGTTAAGAGCGCATAAGCTGGAGATATTGAACAGGTCTCTCACTCCGCCTTTTGAGATAACGGATACGATAAATATTTCGGAAGAGGCAAGGCTTAAATACAGATACCTCGATATAAGGCGCCCGTCGATGCAGAAGGCGTTAAGGCTCCGCCATAAGGTATGCAAACTCGCCCGCGACTATTTTGACGAGAGGAATTTTGTCGAGGTTGAGACCCCGATACTCACAAAATCGACTCCCGAAGGCGCCCGCGATTATCTTGTGCCGTCAAGAGTGAATCCCGGCATGTTCTACGCGCTGCCCCAATCGCCCCAGTTATTCAAGCAGATACTGATGGTCTCATCGCTTGACAGGTATTTTCAGATAGCAAAATGTTTTCGCGACGAAGACCTGAGGGCCGACAGGCAGCCAGAATTCACTCAATTCGACATCGAAATGTCATTCGTAACCGAAGAAGACATTTACGAGATCTCCGAGGGGCTGATGAAGAAGATATTTAAAGAAGCCATAGGAGCGGACTTAAAGACGCCTTTCCCGAGATTAAAATATTCCGAGGCCATGGCGAGGTTTGGCTGCGATAAGCCTGATACCAGGTTCGGCCTTGAGCTTGTGGAGATAACAAACCTTGTGAAGGACTGCCAGTTCAAAATATTCCATGAAGTTATAAAAAAAGGCGGTAAAGTGATAGCGATAAACGCCAAAGGATGCGGCGGGTACTCCAGGGGCCAGGTGGATGAGCTTATAGAATTTGTCAAAGGCTATGGAGCGAAGGGGCTTGCGAATTTTAAAGTAGAGAAGGGTTCTCTCGTTTCCCAGATAGACAAGTTCTTCACAAAAGACGAATTGTCGGCCATAAAAGAAGTCGTCTCCGGCACCGACGGCGACATGATATTCATTGTTGCGGATGATAAGAGAGTAGCTTATGATTCTATGGCCAATTTAAGGAAATTATTGGGCAAAAGACTGAATCTCATCGATGAAAAGAAATTCGAGTTCTTATGGATAATCGATTTCCCGTTATTCCAGTATAATAGCGAAGAGAAGAGGTGGGAATCGGAACATCATCCTTTTACCTCCTGCCATCCCGACGATATCGAGTTATTGGAAAAAGGCAAAGACCTGCTTTCTGTAAGGTCGCGATCCTACGATCTTGTTATCAACGGTACCGAGATAGGCTCCGGAAGCATAAGGATACATGACCGCAAAATGCAGGAACTGATATTCAAGACTATAGGGATAAGCGATCTGGACGCATTAACAAGGTTCGGATTCCTTCTCGATGCTTTCAAATACGGGGCTCCGCCTCACGGAGGCGTGGCGTTCGGGCTCGACAGGCTCATGACTTTCTTTACCGGAAGCGAATCTATAAGGGATGTTATAGCGTTCCCAAAAACGCAAAAAGCTTTCTGTCCGATGACGGGCGCCCCTTCAGCTATCGATGAAAAACAGCTGAATGAGTTGAATATAAAGGTAAAGAAGTGAGAGAATGGCTATAGCTGTCTCCAACCTTAATAAGAAGCACAGGATAAATGAAAAGTTTGTCAAAAAGGCAGTACGCGGAATCCTCAGGATTTTAAAAAAACGTAACACAGAGCTGGAAATAATATTCTTAAGCGATGCGGCAATAAAGCCTGTAAACAAAAAATATAGACGGGCCGACAGGGCAACAGATGTCTTAAGTTTTGATCTCGGTTCATGCGGCCAGATACTTATATCATCGGACATGGCCCTGAGGAATTCCCGCATCTTTAAGATACCGTTCGAAAAAGAGCTGATCCTATACGTTATACACGGTATTCTGCACCTCTCGGGCTATGATGACGGGAAACCGGAAGCAAGATCGAGGATGTCCGGGAAACAGAATTACATTATGGAGATATTATGCGCGAATATAAGCTTGTCAAAAGTTTTAACGCGGCGATAGAAGGTTTTTTTTATGTCGTGAAGACCGAGCGTAATATGCGCATCCATTTTCTCTTCGCGATATTTATACTGCTCCTCGGCATATGCCTGAATTTTACACCGCATGAATTGATGATTCTCACGATATCGATCACGCTTGTCCTCGCCGCGGAAATGATAAATACGGCGGTCGAGCTGATAGTCGATATAGTCGTGGAGATGAATTTTCATCCTTTGGCGAAAATAATAAAAGATGTATTGGCCGGGACAGTATTAGTTACCGCTATCAACGCGGCCATAGTAGGCTATCTGCTATTCTCCGCCAAGATGCCTTTTACCGTAGAAGACGGGATAACGAGGCTCGGGCAGTCGCCATGGCACCTGACGTTCATCTCTATCATAGTCGTCATGACGCTTACTATATTCGGGAAAGCTTTCCTGCATAGCGGAACTCCGATGCAGGGCGGAATGCCGTCCGGACATTCTGCGATCGCTTTCGCGATGTGGACGGTGATAGCTTTTCTCACACGTAATGCCATAGTGATATTGATGGCTTTCGCGATGGCTTTCCTGATAGCGCGGCATAGGATAAAAGATTCTATACATACGATATGGGAGGTTATAGCCGGCGCTATACTCGGTATACTGGCTACAAGCCTCATCTTTCAATTACTGCATCAATAATGCCAATCCAAAGATCAGAAGCTATTGTTTTACGCAGGCAGGACCTGAGAGAGACCTCTCTGATATTGACTTTTTACACCAAAGATTTCGGGAAGGTTAAAGGGATACTGCGCGGCGTTCGCGGCCAACGCGGTCAATACGGCGGAGGCAGTTTTGAAATATTGTCACATGATGAAATAATATTCTACGACCGGAAGAAGAGCGATATCTTTACAACTAGCCAGTGCGATCTGATAGACTTCTTCGGTCCTATAAGAGAATCCCTCGAGAAGCTGGCATATGCGGCATATATGGCAGAACTCCTAGATTCGGTTACGACCCTGGGTGATAAGAATGAGCAGGTCTTCGATCTGCTGTTGAACAGCCTTAAGCTTCTCTCCGGAGAGGCGAGTTCCCGAAGAGTGGCAAGGATATTCGAGATTAAACTGCTGAGCTTTCTCGGGATCATGCCTGCGCTCGAATCCTGCGCGAATTGCGCAAAGACGGTAGATTCATCCGCAAAGTTCAGCGTGGCGCAGGGAGGGCTCATATGCAAAGATTGTTTTAAGAGCGATGAGAACGCTCACTCCATAATGCAGGGAACGGTCAAATTCATCGAACATATACGCGCTTTGCCGTTCGAGAAGGTAGCGCGTGTTAAAGTTGCCAACGCGGTCGGAAGAGAGCTCGAATCCACTTTGCGCAAATTTCTCGATTACCACATAGAGCGCCGCCTCAAATCCCTCAAATTCATCAAAGAGATCGAAAAGTCGTAATACTTAGCTAATTATCAGGTGTCACCCTCGCGGGGCATGTGCTTTCAGCGGCGACAGGCGAAACTTTTGGTGACCGCCTTCCGCCACTCCAGGCGGGCCACCAAAAGTTCCGCCTGCAATGTGTACGCTGTAAACCTAAGCCGATGTTATGTGACGCACAATAAGAATGTTAGGTCTTTTGAGAGGGATAAAAACGGTTAAAAAGGGCCGAGGATGTCCGCCTTCGAAGAGAGCATAATTACTAGTAGCTGATGGTCGGCGGTCCCGCCGAAGGCGGGATGACCCCGCCTCTGGCGGGGGAGTTCCGCAGGCCCCCGTTTTTATCCTGAACAAAAGACCGACCCCGCCGCTCAGATTTGCGAAAAGCAAATCTGGCGGGGGAACATTCTTCTTATAAGATTTTTATCTTATTTGTGCGGAACATAACGAGGCTTAGGTTTGGATGACAAAACCCACAGTGGACACCTGCCGGAAAAGAATCTTCTTGACTCGATTGCTTTGCGGGAATATAATCTTTTCCATTCTTTGACACATTATTCTATATAGGAGCCCGAGAGGGCTTAAAAGGGAATTCCAACGCCTGCCAAATTTAGAAAGCAAAATCTGGCAAGGCAAACGGAAACGGTCCCGCCGCTGTAGAGGATGACGAACTTCGCGATCAGGCCATTATCCTTAGTTTGAGGATGAGAAGGCAGCGAAAATTAGGATGACTCCTCAGTCAGAAGACCTACCTATATATTAAGGCATCGTGAAGAATGCCGCCATATACGGGTTTAAGCAGAACTGGGAACTTACCCCGCACATTATTTGTGCGGGGATTTTTATTTTGTCGGCTATTACAAGCGGCAAAATAATCCGCCGAAGCACCTAGCCTATTGCTGGTTGAATGCGAAGGCGGATAACGCATCGGAGAGGTTATGAAGAAGATAATAGTGCTTTTAGCGCTCTCGCTAATAGCAACTTCGGCATACGCTGAAGAGAAGAAAGAAGAGATGTCTCACAGGCTGGATCCTATCGTTGTAACGCCGTCGCGCGAAGAAGAGTCTTATTTGAGCGCAGGCAAAAGTTTTTCGATCATTACCGAGGAAGATATCAAGAGGTCGAATGCGCGGACGATTCCTGAATTACTTAAGGGTGAGGTGGGCGTAGAGGTTAGAGACTATATCGGTAACGGTAAGACCGCGCAGGTTGACTTAAGAGGGTTTGGAGAGACGTCTGTTTCCAATACCCTGGTGATGATAGACGGAAGAAGGACGAATCAGATCGATATCTCCGGGACGGATTGGACGCAGATCAGCATAGATTCTATAGAGAGGATAGAGATAGTCAGGGGGGCGCAGTCTGTGCTCTATGGCGATAATGCGGTCGGAGGAGTGATAAACATATTTACCAAAAAAGGAAAAGGAAAGAAGCCGGAAGTGGGGTTTGGCTTCAAAAAAGGTTCTTACGGATATACTTCATATAACGGTTCTGTAAGCGGTGGAAGCGATTTTCTCGATTATTACGCGGGACTCGGGTATTATTACACGAAAGGATACAGGGCCAACAATGATCTCGAAGTAGGCGATTTTAATAATACTATTACAATGAAGCCCGCCGATTGGCTTCATATAAAACTGAGCAATGGATATCACAAGGACTGGTATGGCCTGCCGGGCGCGCTATCACAGGCCAACTTAAAGAGGTTGGGGCCGAGGGGTACGATATACCCCAATGACAGGGCCAAGACGGAAGATTATTATGCGACGATCGGCCCTGAATATAAGTACAGCTGTAACGGCGGAGACCTCTCCTTTTCCGGAGACTTGCTCGTTCGCGGAAGAAGAGCTTCGGCCGTCTATTATTCCACGTGGGGCACGACTCAAAACGATAACCATATAAAAACCTTTGGTTTGACCCCGAAGATAGCTTTCACTACGGATAGCTTTGGCCTGCCTTCAAGGCTAATAACCGGAGTAGATTATTATTCATACAAAGATGAGATATTGAACGGGCTCGATCCTACAAAGGACCGTATAGTTATCGAAGAGGAGACGGTCGGCGTCTATGCTACCGAGACTTTAGACGTTACTCCGGCCATAAGCATTAATGGCGGAGGCAGGCTGGAGTGGGCTTTTTACAAATTTGACCAGCAGGCTGTGCTTACGGGCGTAAATCGTAAGAAGCCGTATGAATATGCCCTGGAGACCGGGATAAATTACAAATTTACAGAACGCTCCGCTATATATGCCAATTACGCAAGATCTTTCCGGTTCCCTGCGGTCGATGAATGGTATAACGCGCTCTGGGCGGCCTGGGGAATGGCCGGAGGCGGCCTGAATATGGACCTTCTGCCGCAAACGGGCAATCATTACGAAATAGGCGTCAAGGAAAATTCCTTAAAGTATCTTAAGGTAATGGCGGATTATTTTATTACGGACATAAAACATGAGCTTTACTACAATCCTGTTACATTTTCCAATTCTGTATATGACCGCACTATGCGTAATGGGTTGGAACTGGAGACGCATATCTACCCTATCGATGGGTTGGATGGATTTTTCAAGTACACTTATGAGAATGCCTTTTTTATGGGAGGCCAGTTCGCTGGGAACGAAGTGCCGATGGTCCCAAAGAATAAAATTACCGGCGGCGTAAATTATATACTGAAAGATTGTTTTAACGTAAACTATACGGTAAATTATGTAGGTCAAAGGCGCTTTATAAGCGACCAGAGGAATGTGGTGCCCCGCCTCAAAGCTTATACAACCCAGGATTTAAAATTTTCGTACTATAAATATGGTTTGGAAATATATGCCGCGATATACAATATATGGAATGAGAGCTATTATGATTACGCGGTTACTAATGCCGGCGGAACCGCCATGAATTATTATCCGTCGCCCAGGAGGAATTTTGTTGTAGGCCTCAATTATAAATTCTAAATATGAAAAAAATTATCTATTCATGGAGCGGAGGAAAAGACAGCGCTATGGCGCTGTATGAATTATTGAAAGGAGACGCTTACGAAATAACGTCTTTATTGACGGTGGTAACGAAGGACTACGGCCGCATCAGCATGCACGGCGTGCGGGAGGAACTGCTGGAATTGCAGGCTAAGGCATTGGGCCTCGGCCTGGAAAAGATATATATCGCAAAGAATTCCGCAAATGAGGAATATGAAACTCGTATGAGAGAGACACTCATTCGCCATAAGAGTCTCGGGGTCGAAACGGTCGCGTTCGGAGACATATTCCTCGAAGATCTTAAAAAGTACCGCGAAGGGCGCCTTAAAGAAGTGGGCCTCGAAGCGATCTTTCCGATATGGAAGAGAGATTCCCGCAAACTTGCCGATAGGTTCATCGATCTGGGATTCAAAGCCATCATAACGTGCGTAGATTCAAATGTGCTGGGCGAAAAGTTTTCCGGCAGGTTATTCGACAGGCAATTCCTGTCGGACCTGCCGGCCGGAGCGGATCCTTGCGGCGAGAACGGCGAGTTCCACTCGTTTGTATTCGACGGCCCGATATTCCGAAAACCGATCCCATACAAATTGGGCGAAACGATCATCAGAGAAAAGCGTTATCATTATACTGACATAGTGACAACTTAAACGATTTTATGGATTATCCCTTCCAAGCCTAACCTTCGTTATGTGCCGCACCTGCCACCAAACATGGCGCCACTAGTCAAATAATTTTTATGGGTCCTGCTGCTCCTTCAGCTTTTCTTTCCTATGGGCTCGCATGGGGTTTACAATAGATATGTAGGTAGCCTTGTGGTATCTGTATGTCCGCAGGATTACCTCCAGATATGGCATCTCAATAGCTATTGCTAAAACCTCAGTAATCCTAATCAGCGGACACCCCCATCCCATGCGAGCCCATATCAAGAAAAGCTTCAGGAGCATCACCCATAAAAATTCTACAATAGGGGTCAGGCGCTTTTTTGGGCAGACCTGGCACCTGTAATTCGCAGAGAGACAGTGGGGTATGAAAGAATTTTTACGCTCATGTTGCTGGCGGATACTTTTAGTGGACCGCCTGGAGCGACTGTTACAAAATTTGACACCTTATAGCGGTTTAGCAAAAAATTTAGATTCCTGAATCCCGTTAGAAGCTTTTCTTTATCCCATTAAAAATAGCAGCTTCTAACGGGATGAAAGAAGCTAAATTTTTGTCAAATTTTGTCCAGAGTAAATCGCATGCTTAATGCGATTTACGGCAAGCGCAAGCGCGGCCACAAAAGTAGCCGCCTATAGTTGAAGCGGAAAAATTCTAAGCCGCGAACAAAGGCCTGTCAGGGGTGGCAGGTGCGGAACATAACGAACGGCTTGGATTTAGAGGGGAGACGGCCACCAAAAGTTCCGCTTGATGGCGTATAACTTGACATCCTATGGCCGTTAATTTATACTCTTCACTATGGAAATAACGCTAAAGAGCGCATTTGTGATATCGGTGTTGATTCACGCAGGGCTATTTGCGCCTTTATATAATAAGCATCTGCTGCGGCAGGAGATGGAGAAGAAGAATACCGTAGTAGTAGACTATGTTATCCTCAAAGAGATCGCCGCTGCCATAGCTACAAATAAAGAGGTTGTGCTGAAGACGCCCGCGACGCCGCGGATAGATATACAAAAAGAGATTGCGGTGAAACCACAGCCCGCCTCGCCGGCCGAAACCGATAAGAGAAAGAGTGAAAAGAGCGGTTCGTTAAAAGAGAGGACGAGGTCGCGTAAAAAGGACGCCGCAAAAGATACCGCTAAAGAGGCCGCAAGAAGAGAGGTCCAGTTAAAACAGAGAAGGGATTATGTAAGTTACTATCAGCTGATCAGGGAGAAGATACGCTCAAGGCTTAACGACAGCCGCCAGTATTATACTCATGAAGGCGAGGTCTATCTATCATTTGTGCTGACTCAGAATGGCTCGCTGTTGTCCTATGCTATAGACCGCTCAAAATCGACCCAGGATGAGATGCTATTGCATATCACGGCGACAAGTCTAAAAGCGGCGTCGCCTTTTCCGGCGCTGCCGAGGAGCTTGTCTATGTCGAGAATGTCTTTTAATATAATGATCTCGTTTAAAAAATGAACCCAGCACATTCTTCAAGGCTGGATAGAGTAGGAGAACGTGCTGGATGAAAATAATCAACAGGCTCAAATTCAAGCCGAAGGCAATAATCTGCGATATGGACGGGGTCATAGTCGATTCGCTGCCATACCATTTCCTGGCATGGTACGAGGCTTTAAGGCCCCTCGGTATAAGCGTACGCTGTATTGACGTCTATATAAGGGAGGGCGAGCGCTGGCAGAAGTCTCTTGAGGACTTGCTGAGAGGTTCAGGCATAAGCCCCACAAAAGAGACGTTTAAGCGGGTATTCACGGCGCGTAAGAAATTATTCAAAAATAGATTTAAACGTTTTGTATTCAAAGGGGCCCGGGAATTTCTGTGGTGCCTCAAAAAGAGAGGCTATGCTCTCGGCATGGTTACCGGTACCACAAAGGACGGCATAAAGGAGATACTTCCAAAAGGGATAGAGAAGCTCTTCGACTTTATTGTTACCGGCGACTGCGTTAAAAAAGGCAAACCGCATCCGGAGCCTTATCTGAGAGCGGTTAAAGGATTGAAGCTGAAACCATCGGAGTGCGTAGTTATAGAAAACGCTCCTTACGGGGTGTTGTCCGCCAAAAGAGCGGGCACCTTCTGCATAGCCCTGACTTCGAGCCTGCCCCAGGAATATTTGAAGAAAGCGGATATAATAGCCGATAATTTTGATGAGATAAGCGCCATGATTGACAAGGCTTGCTCATTATGATAAAATAATATATTAAATCTATAGCGGAAAGGGTGAGATAATAATGCCGGTAATAAGCGTTGGCGAAAATGAGCCTCTCGAAAGAGCTCTTAGACGTTTCAAAAAGAAGATAGAGCGCGAAGGCATACTAAGGACTCTGAAAGAAAGAAAGCACTACGAGAAACCGAGCGAAAGAAAACGCCGAAAGAGAAGATCGGTGTGATCTCGATTGAGAGATTGCGTTTAAAACTGCTGCTGACGGTAATTTTAGTATTCACATTAAACAGTCTTTCCATTGCTGATGAGGCCGTTTACAGGAAGACCCTGGAGAACGGCCTCATCATTTTGGCAAAAGAGAGCCCCCCAAAAGACCTCGTCTCTATAAATATAACGATAAAAGCCGGACCTTCTTCGGAAGAAGAGTATACGGCGTCCGGGATATCCCATCTTGTGGAGCATCTTGTATTCAAAGGAACGGTATCGCGTAAAACGGGCGATATCGAAAAAGAGATACGCTCATATGGCGGGTTCATAAACGGCGCTGTGTCGCACGATACAACGACTTATATGGTTTCGGTTCCCGTTAAATACTTCACTCAAGCTTTATCCGTTCTGAAGGACATGCTCCTGAATCCCGTATTCGATAAAGCGGAATTGGAGAGAGAGCGGGAAGTTATATTGAAGGAGATAAAACTTAACGAGGACATCCCTGAAAAAAAATTGATGCTGAGATTATTCGAAAATGCGTTCACGACTCATTCATATAAATATCCTTCCATAGGATACGAAAATGTCCTGAAGTCGTTGACGCGCGATGATGTCGTAAAATATTATGAGCGGCGTTATGTCCCCAATAATATGGTCATCGCGGTCGTTGGCGATATAAACGCCGGGAATGCCATGCTCGATATAGAGAAAGAATTCGGCCGGTTTAGAGCGCCTTCATATAGAGTAACAAATAGATGCGAGAGAGAGCCTCCCCAAACAGGCAAAAGGGTAATAGAAGAGGAGTCGCCTGTAACCCTATCGTATCTGGCGCTCGGTTTTCATTCGACAGGCATGTTGAATAGAGACCTGTTTGCGATGGATCTGCTCTCTATGATACTGGGACGCGGTAATAATTCCCGCCTGAACAAACTGCTCTTAAAAGATAAGAGGGAGGTCTATTCGATATCGGCATGGAATTACACACCCATGGATCCCGGACTCTTGGTGATAATGGCGGTTCTTAATGAAAATAATATCGAAGCCGCCAAAAAGGATATTTTAGATGAGATAAAAAAGATAAAGGCCGGCGATATTTCCGATAACGAGCTTGAAAATGCCAAACGCATGGTAATAGGCGACTATATATTATCCCGCGAAACGATAGAGAATCAGGCGGAGGATTTAAGCGAGAGTGAAGCGATAGCCGGGAACAGCGATTTCTACGCCCGATACGTGGAAGGTATAAATAAGGTTTCGAAATACGATATAAGAAGGGCGGCGTATCAATATCTGGATGAAGATAACCTGACCGAAGTCTCGCTCATTCCCAAAAGCAGCGAAAAATTGCCGGGCATATCGGTGCCGAAGGCCCGTACGGAAGAGAGATTCGAAAAACGTACGTTTGCAAACGGCCTGATATTGCTTACCAGGGTAAATCCCGGGGTTCCTGCCGCATCGATCACAGTCGCTTTTTCCGGGGGCCTTTTAGCCGAAAATAAGGATAATAACGGGATATCGAGTCTCACGGCAAAGATGTTATTGGATGGCACCAGAGACAGGAGGGAATCCGAGATCATAAGCTCGATAGAGAGACGCGGAGGAAGGATTTGCGCTTTCAGCGGTTTTAACAGTTTTGGGCTCGATCTGACCGTGCTTAAAGATGATATCGATCCGGCGCTTGAATTGATAAAGGATATCACGACAAATTCGGTATTCGCCCAGGATGAACTGTCTAAAGAAAAGGTTCTTTCCGCGGCGGCGATAAAAGACGAGGATAATGACATATTTGAAAGAGGCGTGCTTGCGCTGAGAAAGATGCTTTTTAATGGCCACCCCTACGGCATGCGCGATACCGGAGAAGAAGAGTCTATAAAGCGTATCGACAGAGATGATTTATTAAGATTTTATCAATCGTACTGCGTTCCAAATAATACAGTTATAGCTATATCCGGAGACATCGACCCGAAAAAGGTGTCTAAGAAAGTGGAAACATTGTTCAAGGGTATTCAAAGAAGGGATCTGGTCAGGCCTTCAAAAGATGCGCCGGTATCAGGCGCGCCCGGAAGCATTACCGTAAAGATGGATAAAGAGCAGGCTCTTATCATCCTGGGATTTAAGACAGTTGCTATCGATGCCCCGGACAGGTATGCTCTCAATATATTGAGCGGTTTGTTATCCGGAAGATCCGGCCGGCTATTTATGGCATTGCGGGAAAGGTCCGGGCTTGCCTACACAATGGGTTCCGCGCAAAAACTGGGTACCTGCACCGGATTCATGTTATTTTATGCCGCCACTACCATAGATAAGATTAACGAAGCAAAGAAACTTATCTTAAATGAAATATCGGCGATAAAAGAAGGCCGCATTACGGAGGATGAACTGGCGGCGGCAAAAAAAGAGATAATAAGTGCTCAAAAGATAACCATGGAGACCAATGCGGCCAATTCTTTTCAGGCGGCTCTTGACGAATTATACGGCCTCGGATACGATAATATGTACAATTTCGAAAATGAGACCAATAGAGTCACAAAATATGATATAATTAAGGCTGCCGACAAATATCTCGATATGAATTCATGTGCGGAAGTGATCATTCAACCGGAGTGAGGCTTGTGGTACGTAATCCTGCGGTAGCGGGTCAATTCTATTCTGGTTCAAAAGAATCTCTTGCTAAAGAAGCCGGTGTGCTTATCGAGGGAGCCGCCGAAAAGAAAGAAGACGCCATAGGTGTGATTTCACCGCATGCGGGATATGTCTATTCGGGTACCGTCGCGGGCTTGACCCTATCCTCCATAAAACCAAAACCTATATATCTTATCATGGGCCCAAACCACACAGGGCTCGGGAATCCTTTCAGTTTATCCGCGAGCGATTCGTGGGCCACACCGCTGGGCAATGTGACTGTCAACAAGACCTTATCCGAAAGGATACTGAAAAATTGTCCGCAAATTTCCAGGGATGAATTCGCGCATATACACGAGCATTCCATAGAGGTACAGCTGCCTATACTGCAGATATTGCAGGAAAACTTCACTATGGTTCCGCTGGTAATATCGCAGGGCTCTATCGAACAATACAGGAGGATAGGGCAGGCTATCGCCAAATCCATTAAGGAATTAAAGCTGGAAAAAGATATCGCCATAATAGCTTCGAGCGATATGACTCATTATGAATCCCGGGAATCGGCTGAAGAGAAAGATTCCAGGGCGATCGATGCCATATTAAAGCTTGATGAGGAAGCTTTGCTGGAACGCGTCAAACAGTTCGATATATCGATGTGCGGTTATGCGCCCGCCGCAATAATGATAATCGCGGCAAAATTGCTTGGGGCAAAAAAAGCAAAGCTGATAAAATATCAGACGAGTGCGGATATATCGGGGGATTATTCGTCTGTTGTAGGTTACGCAGGAATTGTAATAGGGTAGTGGAGAGGTCCTTCAGCTGCTCCGTATGGTCGCAGCCTCAGGATCAATTTTGTTTCACAAAATTGGAGACCGATATCTATGCTGGAATTCCTGAAAAAAAGAAGAGGCGTCGTCCTTGTCCTGGGTGGAGGTTCCGCGCGCGGACTTGCGCATATCGGAGTATTGAAAGTGCTGGAAAAGGAGAAGATACCTATCCGCAGGATCGTAGGAACCTCTATGGGGGCCTTAATAGGCGCGGCTTACTCCGTCGGAATGCCGTTAAAGAAGATGGAGGAGATAGCGCATAAATTTAACTGGAAGACAGTATTTGATCCCACCCTGCCGAGGATAGGGCTATTGGCCGGCAAGAAACTGGCGAAGGTGGTGGCGGAGTTGACCGAAAATAAGAGTTTCGAACAATGCAGGATACCGATCGCCGTCGTTACGACCGATATAGAGAAGAATGAAAGGGTCGTGTTCCAGAAGGGGAACCTGCAAAAGGTGGTATGCGCCAGCTGTTCATGGCCGGGCATATTCAATCCGGTGAGGATAGACGGGAGGCTGCTCGTCGACGGCGGAATAAAGAACAGCGTCCCTACGAGGATAGCCAGGTCTATGGATCCGGGTTATATGGTGGCGGTGGATGTGGGTTTCTGCGTAAAGGAGGGAAAGATAGATAATATATTCCAGATGCTCTTGCAGTCATTTCAGATAATGGGCGAGGAACTGAACCGTTATCAGGCGCGCATTTCGGATGTTATGATAAAAGTGGATCTGGGCCATAATATAGACCAGGTGGCGTTCAATAAGTCGAGGGAGGCGATAGCCGGGGGAGAGAAGGCGGCGGCGGAAAAGGCAGGCCAGATAAAGAGAATGTTGAGTGTATATAATTTCCCGTCGATTAAGATGGCGGGACAGGAAGAGTGGCGGGACTAGTTAGTTGATAGTTAATAGTTTATAGTTAATAGCATACAAGAACTGAGGGTAAAGATGAGTGATGAGATAAAAAAACAGATAGACGAATCGTGGAAAGATGCCGTTAGCAAGGAAAAAGAGTCTCCTAAAATCAAGAGTGATGATGCGCCGATGAAAGTAAATTTTGGGCTCTTTATAACGGGCCTTATGATGGAGGCCGTGATAGCGCTCGGCGATATGGAAAACCCGGTGACCCATAAGAAGGAGCAGAATCTGCAGCATGCCAAGATCCTGATAGATACGCTCGAGATGCTTAAGGAGAAGACGAAGAATAATCTCTCGAAGGATGAAGATGAGGCTATGAGCTCCATCCTTTATGACCTAAGGATGCGGTTTGTGGCAAAAGCCAAGGAGCCGGATAAACCTAAATCATGATTATCTATGCGGTGCTCTTAATATTGATAGTCCTTACGCTCGCCGTCTTTTATCTTATAATCCGGATGAAAGACATACGGAGCGGTACGGATTCTCTCTGCGCAAAATTTCCTCTTACCGAAGAGGCGAGAAGGCAGACCTCGGATACGATCAAGAACATAAATAAAGAGATGGCGGTCATCAACCAGAAGGCCGAGCAGATAAATAGCGTAATGAATGAAGTTAAGAACCTGCGTAATCTATTTATATCGCCTAAGGGCGCGGGTGGAGCGGGTGAACGCATATTAGAAAAAGCGCTTCAGGATGTCCTGGGGAGCAACATGCTCGAATCCCAGTATCGTCTCAGCTCGGGCGTAGTCGATTTTGTCATAAAATTCAAGGAGCATATCGTCCCTATCGATTCGAAGCTCTCTTTAGAGAATTTTAATAAGATGCTTACGGCGGACGACAACTTAAAACGAACCTTCTGGAAGGCATTTATCAGTGATGTTAAAAAGAGGGTGGATGAGACGAGTAAATATATCCTCCCAGGTGAGAGGACCACGGACTTCGCTATGATGTATATCCCATCGGAAGGGGTATACTATGAGGCGTTCGTCAAAGATAAGCATTTCGGAGAAGAGAATACCCTGATCGACTATGCCTGGAAGAAGAGAGTCTGTCCGGTTTCTCCTCAGACTATATATCCATATCTGGTAATGATAGTGCAGGGGATGAAAGCGTTAAGAATAGAGGAGAATGCGAAAGAGATCCTGGGCAAAGTATCGGGCCTGAAATACGATTTCGACAGGTTCAAGGATATTTACAATGTGCTCATGAAACATATTAAGGATGCCTACAACAATAATGACTCCCTACAGAGCTCTCTCGCCAAGATAGACCAGCACATAGCTTCCCTCGAGCAAAAGTCAGCATAAAAACGGACAAAAATCGCTTTACTTAACTATCCCTTTATGCTAAATTGTTATACCCATGACTAAAGCGCTATCTCAAACAATAAGAACTTTCGTAAGCGTGTTCTTTATAATATTATTACTGTATATTATGAGGGATAAGTATCCCCAGATCATCAAGGCCTTCGCGTCTACAAAGATACCGGTATTCCTGCTCGGATTTCTTATATATACGGCCGCGATCTTCGTAGCAGCGATCCGGTTAAGGTTCCTGATAGAGGCCCAGGGCATCACGGTAACGATCAAAGAGGCCTTGAGCCTGACATTCTTAGGTTATTTTTTCAATAATTTCCTCCCGACATCTATCGGCGGGGACGTGGTGAAAGCTTATTATCTATCAAAGAAGATCGACAGGAAGCCCGCGGCCTATGCTTCCGTATTCGTCGACAGGATAGTAGGGCTTTTCACCATGATATTTATGGCTTTTTTAGCGCTCTTCTTCGTAGAAGAAGGCGTAGTCGACCCGGCATTGAGGTATATTATATACGCTATAACGCTTGGCTCAATAGTAGCCATCGTTCTCATGACGAACAAGAGGATTGCCCGGAAGTTTTCGTTCCTCTTTTTTATTATTAATCCGATAAAGGAGAAGCTCAGGAAAGCATACGAAGTGATCCATATGTATCAGTATCGTAAAGCTCTGATGTTGAAATCTTTTCTTATTTCATTTGTTTCGCAAATATTATTTTTTACGAGCCTGGGCGTGGTGGCCCTGAGTATCGGAAGCAGGATACCCGTTAAGGATCTCCTGATAAAGATGCCGATAGTAAGCATGATGAGCCTCTTGCCTTCGATAAACGGCCTGGGTCTAAGAGAGGGCTCTACCGTGGTCTTGTTCGGGCCCCTGATAGGATCCGACAAGGCTTTTGCCATGAGCATCCTATGGCTTCTCATATTATTATGCATAAGCGTCATAGGCGGATTAATATATGCATTAAGCCCGCAGTTCAAAGTAAAGATAAAAGAGATAGGCGAAGGAGCCATATAGCGGGATTATTCGAAAGAGGGGTTTAACCATGAGAAAGATACTTGTGATACACGGACCGAATCTCAATCTGTTGGGCCAAAGAGAGCCGGATATTTACGGTAAGGTCACTATAGATGGTATAAACAAAGATCTTAAAAAGACGGCTAAGGCAAAGAGGGTAACGCTCGAGATCGTCCAGTCAAATCACGAAGGGGAGATAGTGGAGCTTATCGGTAAGTCCGGCGGCAAATTCGGGGCGATACTGATAAATCCGGCGGCTTATACTCACACCAGCGTAGCTATACGGGACGCTATAAGTTCTGTGAAAGTTCCGGCCGTCGAAGTGCACCTGTCCAATATATACGCGCGCGAGGAATTCCGGCACACGTCGCTGATATCACCCGTAGCGAAAGGACAGATTTGCGGCTTCGGAAAGATGAGTTACATTCTCGGGCTGGAAGCGGCGATAAATTTGATAAGTAAAAAATAATGTTAGAACATAAAGAGAGGCTGAGAAAATTAAGGGCCGAGTTAAAAAAGCGCTCGCTCGGTTCCATTCTAGTAACGAACGAGACCAATGTAAGATATTTGAGCGGCTTCAGGGGCGGGGATTCTTTTATAATTATAACGCCTGATTCACAGTTCTTTCTCACGGATTCCCGTTATACGGAAGAAGCGGGGGATTCGATCGGCGGTTTTACTATAGTGGAAGTAACGACATCCATTTACGATTCCTTAAGCGGGATTGTAAAAAAGAGCCGGATAAAAAAGATAGGTTTCGAATCCATGAATATCCCGTATGAGGTTGCCGGGAAGCTCGCGGGATGCATTCGCCCCGCAAAGCTTGTAACGACGAAGAATATTATTGAGAATTTAAGGGCCGTCAAAGACTCTAAAGAGATAGAGGCCGTTAAAAGGTCCGTTAATGTAACTAAACGCGTTCTTAAAAATATAGCCGAAAGGATCCGTCCCGGAGTATCAGAACGGTCTATAAGCGACTCCATAGAATGCGAATTCATAAGGCATGGCGCCAGGATAGCGTTTGAAACGATAACCGCATGCGGCAAAAATTGCTCTAAACCGCACGCGCATGCCACAAAAGAGAGGATTGCGAGCAACGACGTTGTTATGCTCGATATGGGATGCAGGCTGGATTTTTACAATTCCGATATAACACGCGTCTTTTTTATAGGCAAGGTAAAGGACAAGATAAAAGAGATATATAATATAGTCAGATCGGCTCAAGCGGCGGCGATTGAAAAGATAAGGCCCGGAATAAAGATATCCGAGATCGACTTCGCGGGCAGGGGTTATATAGAACGAAAAGGTTACGGCAGGTTCTTCGGACATTCTCTCGGTCATGGCATAGGCATGGATGTTCATGAAGAGCCAAGCATATCGAAGAGAAATAATAATCTATTGCGTAGCGGCATGATATTTACCATAGAGCCGGCCATATATCTGCCTAAGTTCGGAGGCGTGAGAATAGAGGATATGGTACTGGTTACGGACAAAGGTTGTGAAATCTTAACGAGATAACGGAGGATAGGATGTATATAAAAGAGATAAAAGATATGATAACCCTGATGAATGATAACGGCCTTACGGAGCTCGAAGTGGAGAAGGACGGTATGAGGATAAAGCTCAAAAAATCGTCCGGTGGTTCGTTCGAGAAGGCGATCGAATTTGTCCCGCAATATGCGGCGCCTCAATCCCCGCAGGAAGCGAAGGGCGCTAAAGAGGCGCAAATGGCAAAGAATACCGTAGATATCAAAGCGCCTATGGTCGGAACATTCTACCGCTCCCCTTCGCCTGAAGCCGCGCCATATGTAAATGTAGGGGACACTATAGGGATCGGCCAGGTATTATGCATAATAGAGGCGATGAAGCTGATGAATGAGATAAAGTCCGAAGTGAGGGGTAAGATACTGGAGATACTTGTCGATAACGCGGAACCGGTGGAATTCGGACAGGTGATATTCGTTATAGAGCCGATAAAATAAGCGAAAACATAGGAGAGTTGCGTGTTCTCAAAAATTTTAATAGCCAATAGAGGCGAGGTTGCTTTAAGGATAATCAGGGCCTGTAAAGAACTCGGCATACATACGGTGGCGGTCTACTCAGAGGCCGATATAAACTCCCTGCATGTGAGGTTCGCCGATGAGGCCATATGCATAGGAAGCGCCGCAAGTTCTTCCAGCTATCTCAATATTCCCAGCATCATAAGCGCCGCGGAGATAACAGATGTGGAGGCTATCCATCCCGGATACGGATTCCTGGCGGAGGACGCGCATTTTGCGGAGATATGTGAATCATGTAAAATAAAATTTATCGGTCCCACGCCTGAAAATATGCGGCTTATGGGCGATAAGATGGCCGCCAAAGAGACTGCCCGGAAGGCGGGAGTGCCGGTCGTTCCCGGAAGCAAGGCTGTGGTAAAGACCAAAGAAGACGCTCTCAGGATCGCCAAAGAGACAAAATATCCGGTAATAATAAAAGCGGCGGCGGGCGGCGGCGGCAAAGGTATGAGGGTCTGCCATAACGATGTGCGCCTGATAAGCGCCCTGCTTACGGCACAGCGTGAAGCCGAGGCGGCATTCGGCAATCCCGATGTATACATAGAAAAATATGTGGAAAAACCGCGTCACGTGGAAATTCAGATACTCGGGGACAGCCATGGCCATATAATACATCTGGGCGAGAGGGACTGCACCATACAGAGGCGTCATCAGAAATTGATCGAAGAAAGCCCGTCTCCTGTGCTCGATTCAAAATTGAGAAAGAAGATAAACGAGGCCGCTATAAAATGCGCCAAGGCGATCGGATACGTAAACGCCGGTACGATCGAATTCCTGGTAGACTGCAACGGAAGCTTCTATTTTATGGAGATGAATACAAGGATCCAGGTAGAACATCCCGTAACGGAGGCCGTAACCGGAGTGGACCTGGTGAAAGAGCAGATACGCATCGCAAGCGGCGAAAAATTACGCCATAAGCAGGAAGATATAAGATTTAACGGCTGCGCGATAGAATGCAGGATAAACGCCGAGGATTCGGATAATGATTTTATGCCGTCGCCGGGAAAGATAACGATGCTCGATCTGCCCGGCGGGCGCGGGGTCAGGATAGATACGCATGTATATCAGGGCTATACCATACCGCCTTATTACGACTCCATGATAGCGAAACTGATAGTTCACGGTAAGGACAGGAGTGAGGCGATCACCATATGCAAGCGTGCCCTCGACGAATTCATCGTCGATCCTATAAAGACCACGATACCATTCCATAAGAAAGTCATGAATAATCCGTTATTCATAAAAGGCAGGTATTCCACCGATTTTGTAGAGAGGCTTTTCGAAAAACCGGAATAAAAGAGAGGAGCGAGTCCTATATGAGACAGGATATGACCGACAGATACAGGACCACGGAACTTGGCGCGGTGAAGATCAATAATAACGCCATAACTACCATAGCTTCGATAGCGGCCATGGAGATAAAAGGTGTCAACAAGATCGGCAGAGGCATCGGAAAGACGTTATTCGACTTCCTGTGTAAAAAAGGGACCACAAAAGGGGTAAAGATAATCGTTACCGCAAGCGACATTAAGCTTATCGTATATATCACCATCGAGTATGGAGTGGATATAACGCGTATAGCCGACGAAGTTCAGGAAAACGTAAAGCACGCCGTAGAGAAGATGACGGGCCTTGTGCTTTCAAGCGTGGATGTTGTAATCGAAGGCGTAAAATCACCATTTTCCAAAGACAAAACAGGGGGGTGCTAATGAAGGTTATCGAAGGATTGACGTTGTTCTTTTACACTCTTGTATTTTTTCTGGTGGGCGGATTATTCATAGTTGTGGCTACGAACATTATACCGTTGAATTATATTATCGACACTCTCAATACGCTGTATACAAATACGGATGTCCGTCTTATTCTGGGCATAACGGGCGGGCTGTTGATCTTCATAAGCTTAATGGTCGTTCAGATCACCGTGGGGGTCATAAAGAAAGAGAAGACGATAGCTTTCGAAAATCCGGATGGTCAGGTCACAATATCGCTCACCGCGATCGAGGACTTCATAAAACGGGCGATGAAGAACCTGCCGGAAATCAAAGAGTCGAGGCCCAGCGTACGCGCAAACAAGAGAGGTATAGTCATAGTTAACAGGGTCGTCCTGTTTTCGGATGTTAACATACCTGAGACGACCGAAAAGATACAGAATATAGTTAAGACGAGAGTGCAGGAGATGCTTGGAGTAGAGGAGACCGTAGAGATACGGATAAATGTGACGAAGATAGTGCACAAGGAAGAACGGTCCAAGGATATAAAGAAGGACGATACCAAGGCTCCTCCATATAGAGGAACGATCGAATATAGCAGTTTTTAATCCGCCTTCGCGATTAATATGAGATATGCGGAATGCTTCGGCGGATAATTAACGGGAAGGAGAACAAAAAGATGGCAAGAGTAGGTATTTTGACAGGCGGGGGCGACTGTCCGGGACTTAATGCGGTTATAAGAGGCGTGGTGAGAAAGGCTTCTCGGAATAATATAACGGTGGTAGGCATAAAAGACGGCTGGAAAGGTCTCGTTCAGAATATCTCGAGCGAAATATCGCCGGACTCGGTATCCGACATACTGCAAAAAGGCGGTACTATACTCGGTACCTCAAGGACTAACCCGTATAAAAAGCCCGAAGATGTGGCAAAGGCTATCGAAAATTACAAAAAGATGAAACTTGACGCCCTGATAGCCATAGGAGGCGAAGACACGCTTGGCGTGGCAAATAAACTTAGCAAAGAGAATAAGGGGCTCAACATAGTGGCGGTCCCGAAAACCATAGATAATGATCTCAGCGCAACGGACTTCACTTTTGGTTTTAACACCGCGGTAGGGATCGCGACCGAAGCGATCGATAGATTACATACCACAGCCGAGAGTCACCACAGGGTAATGGTGGTCGAGATAATGGGCCGTCACGCCGGATGGATAACCCTGTATTCGGGTATAGCCGGAGGAGCTCATCTTATATTGATACCTGAGATAAAGATGGACATAGATGAGATCTGCGCAAGTCTGATGAGGCGTAAGGCCGCCGGCAAAGGATATTCGATCATAGCCGTTTCGGAAGGGGCGACATTTAAGGAGGGTCAGTTCGCGACTCAGGAAAAAGAACTCGATTCGTTCGGCCATGTAAGGCTTGGCGGTATAGGTGAAATGTTAGCGGGCGAGATCGAAAAGAGGACGAAGATAGAGACGCGCTACGCGGTGCTCGGGCACATCCAAAGAGGAGGCACGCCGAGCTCTTTCGACAGGGTCCTTTCCACAAGATTCGGCGTAAAGGCGATGGAGCTCGTCCTTGAAAAACGTTTCGGCTTCATGGTGAGCTTGAGAGGTACCGATGTAGTGGCCGTTCCTATAGAGGAAGGCGTCGGGACGCTCAAGACGGTCGATATGAAACTTTATGACACCGCCAAAACATTTTTTGATTAAAATATGAAAAAAGATATAGAGAGTCGTATAAATGAGAGCATAGAGGCAAAGAGAGATCTTCTTAATAGCCAGGTCGTCAATATCGAGTCGGCGGTAAAAGCTATTATAGAGGCTCTCAAAAACGGGAAGAAACTGCTCGTATTCGGTAACGGCGGCAGCGCTGCCGACAGCCAGCATATAGCGGCTGAGCTGGTGGGAAGGTTCAGGATGGAACGAAAAGCGTTACCCGCCATAGCCCTGACGGCAAATACGTCGATATTGACAGCCATAGCCAATGATTACGGTTATGACGCGGTATTTTCAAGGCAGGTAGAGGCCCTGGGCGTTAAAGGTGATATCGCGCTCGGGATATCTACCAGCGGCAATTCTAAAAACGTTATCGAGGCGCTGAAGATAGCGCGCTCGATCGGGATGAAGACTATCGCGCTCTCGGGCGGAGACGGCGGTATTATCAAGAGAGAAGCCGATATATCGATAGTGGTCGCCGCGAAAGATACTCCGAGGATCCAGGAGTCGCACATATTGATCGCTCACATAATATGCGCTCTTGTAGAGAATGGGATATTCAAGTGAAGCTATCAGCTAAAATAATAAAACCTTCTGAGATCGTAAAGTTGTTTGCACGACTGCGCTCGAAGAGGAAAAAAATAGTATTCACTAATGGCTGCTTTGATATTCTGCATGTCGGCCATGTCGATTACCTTTCCAGGGCAAAAGATATGGGCGACATACTGGTTGTGGGGCTCAACAGCGACTCATCGGTAAAGAAGATAAAAGGCGCAGGCCGTCCTATAAATAAAGAGAGCGACAGGGTAAAGGTCCTTTCGGCGCTATCCTTTGTGGATTACATAATTTCGTTTAATGAAACTACTCCGGAAAATCTTATAAAAAAAGTGAGACCCGATATTCTGGTGAAAGGCGGAGATTGGAAGATAGAAGATATAGTGGGAGGCGCTTTTGTAAGATCCCGAGGCGGAAAGGTTAAATCTATACCTTTCGTAAAAGGCTATTCAACCACTTCGATAATAGAGAAAAGCGCCCGCAGATGTTAAAGAGAGATCTCTTCCGTATTATTGACGCAAATTTTAACAGGTCGCGCGAGGGCCTGAGGGTATGCGAAGAGGTAGCGCGGTTCGTATGGAATTCCAAACCCCTGACCGAAGATCTGAAAACGGTCAGGCATAGCATAACGGATATTTTGAAGAAGTCGCCCGCGCCGGCAAAGATATTATTTGAAACGCGCGATGTCATATCCGATGTAGGCCGGGATACCCGGCGAAAGAGCGAGATGAGAAGGCTCGGCTACCCCGATATATTCAGCGCGAATATCGAAAGAGTGAAAGAATCATTAAGGGTGCTGGAAGAGTTCTTTAAGCTTGTCGACAAAAGCGATTCCGCGAAATTTACTAAATTGAGGTTTAAGGTTTATGAAATCGAAAAGAAAGCTCTTTCTCGTCTAAGATGACCCAGATAGAACTAGCTAAGTCCGGTAAGGTTTCGCCATCCATGCGCCGCGTAGCGAAGTACGAGGGGCTTTCCACGGACTTTATCCGCAAAGGGCTCATTAATGGCACGATAGTGATCCCCAAAAATATCAGGCGCCGCCTCAAGAAACCCTGTGGTATAGGACTTGGGCTGAAGACGAAGATAAACGCCAACATAGGAACCTCCAAAGACTCTTCCGATATATCGGACGAAATAAAAAAGATGGAACTGGCAATCGACAGCGGCGCCGACGCGATCATGGATCTCTCCACAGGTTCCCGCATCGAAGAGACGAGGCATAAGATACTCTCGCGATCGAAAGTGCCTGTCGGAACCGTTCCTATATACGAAATAGTCATAAACGGGCTGAAGAGATACGGTTCGATCTCCGATATAACCGTTGATGAAATGTTCGACGTTCTGGAGAAGCAGGCCCGTGAAGGCGTCGATTTTTTCACTATACACGCCGGCGTAACTAAAAAAGCCCTCGATATACTAAAAAGAAATCCGCGTCTGCTCGATATAGTGAGCAGAGGAGGCGCTTTTTCGGCCGAATGGATAATATCCAATAATAGAGAAAACCCGTTTTACGAAAATTTTGACCGCGTCATAGACCTCGCGAAACGCTACGACGTAACTTTGAGCCTCGGCGACGGCTTGAGGCCAGGTTCCAT
>JAQTPE010000004.1 GCA_028748925.1 Candidatus Omnitrophota bacterium | reverse complement strand
CCCCTTATCACCTTAACTTGGGGGCCGATAAAAGGAAAATCCATAAACCTTTACAGTACAAATCGATACAAAATATCCACACTTTATAGGTGGACATTGCTTGAACCTAAACAGTCTTGTAAATTAAATTTTGATCCGCCGATCAAACTCTTAATCTTTACAATGTCTGCATTTTCTAATAAATTTCTAGCAAATGTTGTTCTAAACTCATGTTGAATTCCCGATGCCTTTATTAAAATAATGCTCAAACGTATGGCATAATCGTCAATCGGCACACCGCATACATTAGCATAATCATTTCCCATAGGGGCCTTAACGTCCATGGCGACATAATCAAAATAAGGTAATACCTTTGATAAAATCTTCGGATTGCTTCCGTTTGTGTCAAGCTTAACGGCATACCCAAGAGAACGAACTTCGAGGATCTTCTCGATAAGATCCTCCTGCATAGTCGGCTCTCCCCCGGAAAAAACTATGCCGTCTAAAAGGCCCCTTTTCCCTTTGAGAAATTCGCGCATACGCTCAAAGGGAATCGGCTCGGAAAAGCGTTCAGGATATACAAGCTCCGGATTATGGCAATATTGACACCGGAAATTACATCCCTGGGTAAATATCACCGCGCACGTCTTCCCCGGATAGTCTATGAGCGAAAGTTTCCGCAAACCTCCTATTTTCATATTTTTGCCGTTTTCCTCATGCTGAATTCTGCCTGTTTGCCGTCATTCCACTGAACTACCGGCCGTAAATACCCCACGATCCTTGAATATACTTCACATGTACTTTTACAGGCAGGACATATATGCACTTCGCCCGCCATATAACCACACGAGGGACAAACACTGAAAGTAGGTGTAATTGAAAAATACGGCAGGTGAAATTTTACACATATCTTTTTAATGAGGCTCTTTAGCGCGCCTATATCGCTTATCCTTTCGCCGATAAAGAGATGTTGAACCGTGCCTCCCGTATATTTTGCCTGGAGATCGTCCTGAAGATCCAGCATTTTAAAGATATCATCGGTGTAATCCACGGGAAGCTGGGTTGAGTTCGTATAAAAGTGCGGTTTCTTGCAAGCTGTTTTAAGTTTATTAGCATCTATAATATTTGGATACCTTTCTTTGTCAAGCCTGGCTAACCTGTAAGAGGTGCCTTCGGCAGGCGTCGCTTCAAGATTATAGTTATCGCCGGTCTCTTTTTGAAATTCGACAAGCTTATTTCTCATGAAATCCATAACTTTTAAAGCGAACTCTCTGCCATGATCCGAACCGATATCTTCACGTAAAAAATTTAAGCACGATTCATTCATGCCGGTAAGGCCTATAGTGGAAAAATGGTTCTTCCAATATTCGCCGAAACGCTGATGGACATTTCTAAGATAAAATTTAACATAAGGATAGAGGTCGTTCGCGGTTAACTGCTCCAACACCTTCCTTTTAATCCTGAGGCTGGCTTTAGCCATTCGCATAAGTTTGTCCAACCGGGTAAAAAATTCATCTTCGCTTTTTGATAGATACCCAAGTCGTGGCATATTTATAGTCACTACGCCTATTGAACCTGTCAACGGCGATGAGCCAAATAGTCCTCCGCCGCGCCTGCGAAGTTCACGGTTATCTATACGCAGACGGCAGCACATACTGCGGGCGTCTTCCGGATTCATATCGGAATTAACAAAATTCGCGAAATAAGGTATCCCGTACTTGGCCGTTACATCCCACAATAAAGACAGGTTCGGATTATCCCAATCAAAATCTTTTGATATATTGTAGGTTGGGATTGGAAAGGTGAATACTCTCCCCTTGGCGTCGCCTTCCAGCATTACCTCTAGAAATGCCCTGTTAAATATATCCATTTCCTTTTTAAACTCTTTATACGTTCTGGATTGCGCTTCGCCGCCTATGATTACGCCCTGATCGTTAAAATACGAGGGAACCGTTAGGTCTAAGGTTATATTCGTGAAAGGCGTTTGAAAACCTACGCGCGTAGGAACATTTACATTAAAAAGGAATTCCTGAAGCGCCTGTTTTACGGCTTTGTAATCCAGGTTGTCGTAATATATAAAAGGCGCCAACAACGTATCAAAATTCGAAAAGGCCTGCGCGCCTGCCGCTTCGCCTTGGAGCGTATAAAAGAAATTCACTATTTGTCCTAGCGCAGTTCGCAGGTGTTTTGCCGGTTTCGCTTCGGATTTACCCCTCACTCCCCTAAAACCCGTAAGAAGCAAGTCCTGTAAATCCCATCCGACGCAATATGCGCTCAAAATACCCAGATCATGAATGTGAAAATCCCCGCTTAAATGAGCTTCCTTGATATTACCTGTATATATCTTATTGAGCCAGTATATCTTGCTGACTTCCGAAGATAGATAATTGTTAAGCCCCTGCAGGGAGAACCCCATGTTGCTATTCTCCCTTACCTGCCAATCCATATTGTTTATATATTGATCCACAAGGTTAACGTTGAACTTCGATGTGACTTCCCTTATACTGGCATGTTCAGTTTTATATAGAATAAATGCCCTGGCAGTTCTTTTATACGGAGATGTTATGAGCACTTCTTCTACTATATCCTGTATCATTTCGACTGAAGGATAACCGTTAACGATAAATTGTAACGTTATATTTAACACCTTGTCGGCCAATTTTTCGGCAGTATCAATGCCGAATTCTCCAGCCGCTATTCCCGCCTTACTTATAGCATTTACGATTTTCCTGGAATCAAATTCCTCTTCAGAACCATCTCTTTTTACTATTTTTTTAAACATATTTTCAACAAGCATCGGCATATTTACCTCCAAAAACTTCTTCTTTTAACGGATATTTCCCGCATGTGAATTTTGCGCCTTCCGGACAATATCCCAGCTTAATACATTTCGCTCCGGACTTATCAAACACGGCGGGTAACTCTTTCCTGCATATCCTTATCATCTCTTCGGCAAGTCTTCTGATTTCCCACTGCGCGCGGGCACAGCAACGTTCCTCAAAGAAATGTTTTAGCTCCCTGCAATTCATCGTCACCACTATCTTTGTCTCTACCGCCTGAGGCAGGACAAAACGCGCATCCTGGTTCGCAATCTCGCCCTTTTTGCCTTTCTTCTTAAATAGCCTCAGCAGAACGTTGTAGCTATCCTGTATCCTTCGCATAATACATAGATATTCCTTTTTCACATCCTCATCATTTTCTATAGAGGGTGGAATAATATAATTAAAAGCGGTCTCCTTAACATATCGTTGGCTCTGTTGTGAATATGAGGCAACCCTGTGCCTCACAAGCTGATGTGTAAGCGCTCTCGACACGCCTTTGATGGCAAAAGTAAATTTTACATGCTCAAGAGGGCTTTCGTGCCCTGAAGAGACAACCTGCCTGACAAATTCTTCCTGTTTTACCCGATCTTTAAGTCCTTCGGCAAATATCTGTCCAGCAAAACTCCCCGAATAACATTGCCGGCAGGCGGCATAGATTATAGCCAAAGCGTTTTGTGAAAAATCCAACATCTCTACACACAATTCTACCTGCGGCATCTGTCCCCCTTCATGTTCTGTTCCATCTTAAACTGCTTTACAGCCTCAACCATATTTGCAAGAGAAGCGTTCACCTCCTTCCAGCCCCTGGTTTTTAACCCACAATCCGGATTGACCCAAACATGTTTTAATCCAAGGGTTTCGGTACACTTTCTTATCAACATCTTCATATCGTTAACTTCCGGAACGCGCGGAGAATGGATATCCCACACACCTAATCCAATCTGCCGGTAAAAGCCGGCGTTACAGAATACCTTAAGCATATCTAACCCGTTCCTGGCCGATTCAATAGTAATAACGTCAAAATCCATCTTTAAAATAAACTTTATTATTTGCGCAAAATCGGAGTAGCACATATGAACATGTATCTGCGTATCCGGAGAGGTATTGGTTGCCAGATTAAAAGCTTTAACCGCCCAATCGAAATATCGTCCCCATTCCCTGGTCTTGATGGGAGCTCTCTCCCTGATAGCGGGTTCGTCAACCTGTACTATACGTATGCCTTTTCGTTCATAATCGCGGATCTCGTCCTGTAATGTCAGTGCCAATTGATAAGCCACTTCCTCGGGAGACAAGTCCTCCCTGACAAAGCTCCATGCCATAATGGTGATGGGGCCGGTAAGCATCCCTTTTACAGGTCTTTTTGTAAGCGACTGCGCATAAGAGATATCATCGACAGTCATAGGTTCGGCGCGATATATATCTCCGGTAACTATAGGCGGACGCCATGCGCGCGTACCGTAAGACACAACCCAGCCATGCTCACTGGTGAAAAATCCTTCCAGTTTCCCGGCAAAATATTCCACCATATCCGTTCTTTCGGGCTCACCATGCACTAACACATCGAGGCCGAGATTCTCCTGTTTAACGATATTCGCTCTGATTCGCCCATGGATGTAACCGTGATATTTTTCCCGGGAGATATCTCCTCGCCGTAATAATGATCGCATAGCGCGTACTTCATTGGTCTGCGGAAAACTTCCTATAGTCGTGGTTGGAAGATCCGGCAGTTTCAATAGCATCTTCTGCCGTAATATCCTTTTCCTATAAGAGACTTTTTTTCTAAAATCTTTTACCGTAAGACTATTCACTCTATAAACTATATTACTCCGCCTGCGTTTCTTCCCCGCTCTCATATCTTTCGTTTTATAGAGAGTCTCGCCTTTTGCTAAAGACGCTATTTCCGCAATCTTCTCTCCGGCAAAGAGTATTCTCTCTTTTAGTTCCAGCGGGAGATTCTCGTTTGCGGTAGTCTCGGGCAAGTGATAAAGCGGCCCTGCGTTCGACAGCATAAGACCTTTGGAATGTTTTCGAAGCATATCTATCAAAGGAAATATTCGCTCAGGATTTACGCAAAAGACGTTTTTGCCGCTTACAACGCCTGCAACTAATATCTTATCCGATGGAAAACCTTTTTTGCCGATCGTCTTTATATTCTCTCTTCCATGTACAAAATCAATTCCTATGGCCTTGACCGGCAGATCATATAAACATTCAAGATGATCAACATCGTCATAATATGTAATGAGGCATATGTCCACCAGCTTGCCTAATTTCTCATAGAAGCGATATGATGCTTGACGTTCTTTTTCGCTCAAGTCCATTACAAAAGCCGGCTCCTCAATATGAACGGTTTTTAGGTTCTTACACCGAAACTTGTAAAGATCGGTTAAACCGTCTATTATATTCTCAACGTGTAAACCGTCTTTTTTACGCGCTAATTTCGACATTGTTAAAGGCCCCAGCATCCACGTCAACTCTTTAGACGGTTCTTTAATATCCGATAGAAATCCCGGTAGCGTATTTTTTTTATTGGATGGATATTTTACCGGCACGGTAAGATAATGATAATTCGTATTAAACCATTTTTTTAAAGGAAAAGCTTTTTCCCCCCGAGTCAACGCATAATATTCGTGAAAATTTTTCGGTTTTACCCAGCCGAGAACGCACGCCTCATCGAGAAAATGATCGTAAGGGGATATCTCTCCCGCGGGATAAAGATCGATCGTGGAAGCATATATCGATGTCATATGCTCCTGCCTTTCCGAAAGCGCCCGGGTTAACTGTTTATCGTCTATTTTATCCGAAAAATATTTTTCAACGGCTGTCTTGAATTCACGATTTGGCCCCAACCTGGGGTATCCATAAGCATACGTCTTCATATACTGCGCCTCCTTATTTTTTTCGCGACCATCGCTGTACCTGCGACATTTTTCCAAGATAATCCAACGCCATCAATACATTTTTTAACGCGGTTATTTTTAAACCGGGCTCTTCGCACCTTCTTATTTCGTTAAAGTGCTCGCACAGAATAATACTGAATAGCTTGTCCCTATCGGGTTCATGTTCAAGAACCACCGCTATCTCTTCTTTAACGCACGAAAAATCTTTTTGAAAATAACTTTTTACTATACTGCGATACGATTTATCCGTTAATGGTTTGACCCGCATATACCGTTCCCACCTTTATATTCCCACGCTTCCTGCGGAATAAAAAATCCTCAGGCTCTTTTATGAAAAGAACTTAAGGATTGCTCCCAGTTTAGCTTGATCCTTCCGCAAGGAAACTGCGTTTATTAGACATAGTCCAATAACACAACTCCAATATACAGGCAGGTCTTCTGGCTTCCGGATCAATCTACTAACCGCGCCTTCCCATCTAATGAATAATAGACAGTGGCCAGTTGCGGTTTTCGTCCCCGGTTACAGCGGCGGGACCGCGCTTGACTTCACAAGCTTCCCTCTCATCCTGCACGCGCAGGACCTGTATATATTTGTACCTTAAAACAAAAAACTCAACCCCTTTTATAGAGATTGAGTTAAATAATCTATTGCCTAAGACTATTTCAGCACCTCTATTCCCGGAGGTCTTCGTACTCTGACTCACAGGCAACATACAATGCCTGCATACAGTTGCGGGTACAGTCTCGGATTCACACCGAATTCCCTGCCAATATTATATTATACTTATATCATGCCCCAATTATGCTTGTCAATTTATTTTTAATAACAGACACTGAAGAATATATCTTCATAGCATACCGGTAGTCAATTTTACGCGTCAAAAGTTAAGGCTCGCCTCAACGCCGAGGACCAGGGCGGGCTTGATATTTCTCTGCCCATTCGGATTTATTATATATTGGATGTCGGGCGTTACGTAAAACCACGGACCCAGCTGAAACCTGTGATTGAACTCAACGATCATTTCATCGCTCTGGCCAGGGAGTTTTTCGCTAAAATGCCCTATCACAAAGCATACGGCCGTTACATCGCGGTTGCGATTAGGCGGCAGGCCCTGGTAGATCAGGCCTGTTGCTATTTCGTACACCTGGGTATTGATATGTATATCAGGAGCCAAAGTAATCCCTGTCCACGCCGTAAGCCCTTCCGGCCTATCCAATGGTATCGCCGTCTGCTGTGAATACGGTTTTCTGTGCCGTTCAGCGAGCGTGGAGGACGAACTCATGTGAGAGGGGCCTTCATATTCGGGCCACTGGCCCTTATATATCATCTGATCGAGCATCCAATAAAAACCGTAATTACCGCGCCATATCTTCGAAGAAGAGAGATCGGGGAATTTGCTGCTTTCATAATAAGCGCCGAAAGAAGCGCTGCCCGGCAGGGTCATATCCTTTTTATCCTGCCCGTGCTTATAAGTAAGCTGGCCTACGGCCAGATAACCCTGATCCATATCAAAATTAAAATTAGTCCCATGGTTGGTAGTCTTTGAGACTGACGTGTCAGCGTTATATAAGCCGGCTATGAAATGCCACTCCTTATTGGGCTGATAAGTTGCGCGCACGCCCCACGCGGCTATATTGTAATGCGGAAAGAATACGTCGGACGGAATGGCGCCCAGCCTGCCGTTAAGCGCGCTCGTCAGATAATACTGGGCGATAGGCGGAACGCCGAAAATATCGCCGGCGAATAAGCGGCCCGTTTCAAAAACAAACGTGTCATCAAGAAGACTCAAAGAAAGATCCAATTCTCCAAGGTAATAGTTACCGTTCGCGTAGACTTCCTGCACCCAATAAAAATTGCCTATATCGGCGGAAAGGTTCTGCCCGGAAAATAGGTAATTACTGACTTTGAGCGCCAACCCTTTGATGGAAGCTATCTTTTCAAAATCCATGGCGCCCGCGAAATAAAAAGCGCCGGAATATGTCGCAGTCCGGTTGTTTCCTCCGGCAGGGTTACCGTTTATATCCATGACATAATTTGAGGAAATGGTAACGCCGGCTTTTTCAAGCTTATCGCGAAGACCGCCCCATCGGCCCGTAACGTTATCTTGAGCTATCCATGAGTTAAAACTTGAAACATCTTTGCTGTTTCCATCGTCCGCGGCGGCATAAACTAAAGACGCGGCAAATATCGCCAGACATAAAATTACGGAGCTTAATATCTTATTTTCCATAGCCGTCTTTTATACCGGTATTGTTCGCCCGCGTTTACCGTTTAAAATATTTTTTAATTTCGTCTACATTCCCCTTCTCTTTGGCGATCGCCAACATGAGAAGAAGGCGCGCCTTGGCCCCGGGCAGGTCGCCGCCCAATATGGCGCCGTTCTTTTCAAGCGTCTCACCGCCGCCCTGGTCGCCATACATGGGCCAGACTCCGCTATGATAAACACTCGTTGTTATGACAACGACCACGCCTTTGGCTATGGCATATTTGACGGCTTCATAAACTTTTGCGTTGACGTTGCCCGCGCCGACGGCATCTATCACTATGCCTTTGGCGCCCCGGTCCACGGCAAAACGCACGAGCGAGCCGTCGTCCCCCGCGAATGTACTGAGGAAAATCACATCCGGTAATTTATCGGGGATAGGAAGTCTTTGCCGCGCGGGGGCGTCATTATAATGGATGACCTTTCCCATCGCTATATATCCCAGATACCCCTTCTCCCCGGAATCAAACGTCTGAACATTGGTCGAATTGGTCTTTACCACGTTTCTCGCGGAATTAATATACTCGTTAAGCGTCACGGTAACGCCCCAATCTTTTGCTTCTTCCGAACAAACTTGTATTACAGCGTTCAGGATATTTGCCGGGCCATCCGGAGATACGTCGGAGACGTCGCGCATCGCGCCGACAAAAGCCACCGGCTTATCGCTCTTTAAGGTAAGGCTGAGGAAGTACGCCCCTTCGGCCATCGTATCGGTACCATGGGTAACGACCACTCCTTTTACCCCGGCCTCGGCAAGACGCTCATCGACGGTCTTAGATAATCTTGCCCATATCTCAGGGGTCATCTGGGAGCTGTCTATATCACACAGATTGACCACCTCTATATTGGCTATCTTGCCAAGTCCGGGAACCGCCTCGATAAGGTCTTTGCCGGATACCGCGGGAACCGCACCGCCGGTTTTCGGATCGGTCTTTTCGGCTATCGTACCACCCGTCGCAACTATTACCACCTTCGGTAAATCCGCATAAGAACTCGCGGCAAAAAAAGTACAAAAAACGACGCAGCATACTATAAGAGAGCTGTATTTCATCGCTTTCACAATACCCTCCTTTTTAGGTTATGCTATTTACATCAAATTAACGATCAGACTGCCCCAAACCGTCAGGAGCACGTTCGCAAAAGCATACGGAGCGGCGTAACCCAGTACGGCCAACGGGCTGCCGCCGGATGCTTCTATGATGGCATTGAGTGAAGCTGTACAATTATGAGAACCGGTAGTCGCGCCGAAGAGCAATATGGGATTCATCTTGAAAACTTTTAGCCCGAAAAAGATAACGGCAATTATAGGCAGCGTCGTCACCGCGATCCCGCCCAGGAATACAGCCAAACCGGTCGTCTTGAGCGCGGTCAACGCCTGCGGCCCGGCCGCGACACCCACACAGGCCACGAATAAATTAAGTCCGAGATCTCCCAATACCCATTGAGCGCCTCCCGGTATCTGTCCAAAGGTCGGATGCATTGACCTTAGCCATCCGCATAACAATCCGGCTACGAGTACTCCGCCGCCCGTACCCAACGTTATCGGTATACCGAAGACCGGGATCACTATCAGCCCCAGAAGCGTGCCGGCGATACAGCCTGCCGCCACTGTTACAAGATCGGTGACTGTGGTAGGCCGTTCCGCATATCCCAGGAATGAGACCGCCTTCTCCACATCATCTTTGGCTCCGATAAGCCGAAGCAAATCGCACTTATGTATCACAGTCCCGGGCATAATAGGCAATTCATGCCCCTGCCTGGTCGCTTTGCGTAAAAATATCCCATGAGCAAGCTTGAGCTTACCAAGCTCTTCAAGCGTCTTGCCGGCGACATTCTTATTCAGGACACATATATCCATTACCTCTCCGGCCATGTCCATGACATTCGCCCGGTCAATCTCCGGCCCTATAAGTTCATCAGCATGCACCAGCTGAGCGGTCTTACCAAGTACAAGAAGCACATCTTCACGCATTATAACCGTCTCTGGAGTGCATTCAATTACGTTATCCCCTCTCTTTATCTTATCTATCGCTACCCTTCCGGGCAGGAGGGCTTCCACACGGGACACATTTTTTCCTATAATCGCTCCGTTAAGTGCCGTATAGGCCCGCATATCGAGAGGATTGCTCCACGAAAACAATTCCGGATTCTCTTCGTTGAGTCCAACACCACCCATCTGGACCTCCAGCTTCCTTACCTCTGCCTTAAGGTCTATCTTCAATATCGCGGGGGCCAGTTTCACAAGTATGATCGTACCCGCAGTGCCGAAAATATATGTGATCGCATATGCTACGGCCAGATTTGAATCAAGCTCGTTCTTATCATTCTCAGAGCCCCCAAGACGTCCGATCGCGCCTTCACCCGTGCCGATCGCGGCGGAGGTCGTCATCGAACCGGCAAACATGCCGGCTGTCGTACCTTTGTCAAAATGCATGAGTTTGCCGATAGTGAGCGTCGCCGCAAGGGCCGTGACCGCTACCACTATCGTCAACCAGAGATAATTGGCCCCATCCTTTTTGAGCGAACCAAAAAACTGCGGCCCTACCTTATACCCTACGGTGAAAATGAATAAGGCAAAACTTATATCCTTTACTATCCCGGGAATCTTAATACCTACCTGGCCGACTACAATAGCCGCCAACAGGATCGATGCTGTCGAACCCAGCGTAAACCCGAATATCTTAAGCCGCTTTCCCGCAAAGTAGCCGATGGCAAGAGCCAGGAAAAGCACTATTTGCGGATTGTCGCGCATCACCTGTGCTATATCATGAATCATCAACGCCTCCTACTTATTGGATGACTTCCACGTATTGTAATAATCCTCGAGCAGTTCGCTTATGCCCTTTCCTATATTAATATAGGCGCTGTCATCGAGATTGGCCAACGATACCCTGACGGACATGTTAGGCGCGTCAAACCCGCCGCCATCCATCAAGACTATGGATTTTTCATCGGCCAAACGCCATACGAAATCTATCGGTTCGAAATTTTTAACCAGATAGTTCGCGAAATCCGCACCGTATCTCGCTTTTGCAAGGCCCGGAATGTCGATAGTCGTGTAGTAACGGGCGTCGTATTCGTTGTCCGGGGCCTTTACGCCTACGGCCGTATAGAGAGATTCGAAACGTTTCCTTACTATATCCTGGGCCATACTCTTATAAGCGCCCTTTCTGTCCATAAGGCAGTGCAGCGCAAACATGACCATCATAACCTGTTGAGGCGTCGATAGCCCGGCTGTGTGATGGAGAGCTACCGAACGGGAATCGGCGACCATCCTATCGATGATCTTCATATGGTCCGGATCAAGCTCAACGGTGCAATAACGGGCGTGTAATTCCTCCTTTTCGGCCCGGGTCAATGACGCGATACGCCGGTCCAGGATGTTATCCTCGTGTATACCTATAACTCCCAGGCGCCATCCCGTAGCGCCGAAATATTTTGAGAAGGAATAGACGAGTATTGTGTTATGCGGCGCCGCGGCGGCAAGCGAACGAAAACCGTTGACGAACGTACCATAAACGTCATCCGTCAATATTATAAGATCTTTACGGCGCTCGCGGACGAGCTCAGCTATCTTGTCAAGTGAACGCTTTTGCACGCTGACAGATGTGGGATTGGATGGATTTACCAGAAAGAACGCTTTAACCGCCGGATCCAAAAGCTTCTCTATTTCAGTATCCGGATATTGCCAGTCGGAATTCTCATCCTGCTTGATTTCGAGCTCCACAAGCTCATAATCATTAAGCCTTGGTATCTCGATATAAGGCGTGAATATCGGCGTTCCCATAGCTATCTTGTCGCCTTTATGGATTATTTTGTTTTCCGCCAAAGTCGTAAATATGTAGTCCATCGCCGCTGTTCCGCCCTCGGTCGCGAAGAGATCGAACTTACCTATAGAAGCGTCACCTCCGAACATCTCTTGCTCAAGATATTTATGCACAATATGCTCGCATATCTCGAGCATCCTGTCGGGCGTCGGATAATGATCTCCAAGGACCGCGTCAACCATCTCATTTAAAAAATCATCTCCGGATATTTTAAGAACGTCGCACACATAAGCGAAAACCTCCGTCAGAAACGCGGCTCCCGGTAAAGCGGAGTTCTTGGCCAGATAATCCCTGAACCGCCCGGAGAGCCCTTCCTTCTGCGCTACGGTCCCCAGACCCGATCTATGGGGAGAACGTTGCGACTCCGATAAAGCGAACAATCCAAACTGAAAGAATCCTTCCCTGGGCGCTATAGCTACCCAGTTGGGGTTACCCCTTCCGGCGTTCAGCATGATCTTTTCGCGATGCGTCTGGGCCATACTGATCAGTTTATTCTTAAGTTCAAACGGGCTAAGCGCCTCATAACCTTTTTCCTGTTCCGAACGTCCCATAACACGCTCCTTTCCAACAGTCACTTGCTTAGATCCTCGATAAATTCTATCAGGTTATTATCCGGATCATAGCAAGAGCATAGTTTACTTTTACCATTAGGCGTAATAACCGGTTGTGAAATAAATTTCACCCCGCGCTTTTTCAGGCGTTTGTATTCCCTTTCCAGGCCGCTCACGTTGAAAGACAGGTGATTATATGTCTTATTTGCCGGCGTCTTAGGCCTTTGCCAGCATTGCAACTCAACCAGGCCATCCCTCTTCTTCGGGTCGCACGGCGCACGTAATTTAACGTATGTTATTTTCAGGCCCTTGATATTATAGGCGGTCTCCGGACAATTACCCTCCACAGTAACTTTTTTCACTACTTTCAATCCTAAAAGATCTCCGTAAAATCTCAGGGACCTATTCAAGTTCTTAACGAGTACACAGCTATGACTGAATCTTTTCACCATCTTTTATGTCTTTCTTAAGAGCCGATAAAAAAATTATCCACCGTGGGCCAGGCCTAGCATAAGGCGCACCAGGGCGGTAAGAATAAGGCCTGCCAGCATTATACTGAAACCTTTCACTCCGGAACAGTGTTTGACCAAAGGCGTGTCCCTGAACCCGTGAAGCGTACACATATAAAGAAATATACCGGCAGCGGCCGATAATATAAAAGCTTTCACTATAAGCATGATGTCCCCTTTAAGGAATTGATGAATATCGGCGCCTACAAGTATTCCGAGAGGAGTGGAGATTACAAACAGACCATATACAATATAGGTCTGAACCCGGGTTAACGTACTTCGTGCCATAGTTAATGCCAGGCCAAAGCCCGCCGAACTTTTATGGGCTAATATGGCTACCAGTATGAAGACGGCTGAAAATGTCCTGCTTACCCCAAGAGCGGTACCCAGGAGAAACGAAGGTATGGCTATCATGACCGTCATTATTATAGGAATAACGGGATCGGATAATCCTGTATCCCGGCCTGTATGGGATTTTGCCAATTTCATAGTCACATGTTCGATGGCAAGTAAAAGCAGAAACGATGCTATGGCCACGATGGATGCTATCGGGTAGTTAAATTCCGGAAACGCCTTATTAAACAGATGATAGCCCGCCGGCAGCATTATGGTTAATGCCAGGGCTAAAAATACCCCCGCGGTAAAAGACTCCCCGGCCGGAAACCCCTCCCTGCCCCTCGCCTTATCTCTCCGCATAAGCGGATAATATCCTCCGAGGATAGCTACAGATATTATCAGAAGAAGCGACAGCCATTCGAATAATGTTATGTCCGATAACATGCTCATTTTTCGACTCCTCTTTTAATCTTCTTTTAAATTATTGAGCTGCCTTGTACCTTATCGTCAAAATAAGATCGATGGTGACCATAAGGGTGTTGAGCAGATATAAAAACATGACGTCGTTTCTTTCCCCAAAGTATTCGAACGCGATACCCGATATGTAGCCCATCAGAATAACTATGAGAAAGCTTAAACTTTTTCCATGCGCCTTTTTGGTCTTTATCATCTTATAGATAGAGAAAGGCCATGCGGCTCCGAAACAGACCAGCATTAAAGATTCGAAAATATCCGGGCTCATAATCTCATTACTTATATCTGTTTAATAAAGCTCTTATTTTTTTATAAGTTTGTTATACAGCAAAGCCAATAACGCACACCCTATACCGGCATCGAAAAAACCGTAGATCGCGCCTATTATACTGCCTGCAGGGCTTACCGAATAGCCGATGTAATACGCCTTCGCTACAGATGCCGCGTTCAAACTGCCGTAGCCCAATATCCCAAACCACGTCAGCACAAACATGCTGGCGCCCCATATGATACCTCCTGCGAGACCAAACGCCTTTACGTCCAATTTCATAACCTACCTCCCGTTATAATCAATAGCATACCTTAATAATATAGCCTTTGATCACCAGAAAAATACCGATCAAAATCATTATGCCCCAGGGGATTAGTACCAGTTTTAAATTATCCGAATAGACTTTTGTAGTCTTGAACAGAATACCCGGCATCATTACAAGAGATACGCCTTTGATCAGCATTAACCAGCCGAATACCGTAATTATCACGCGCCAATCAGCAACCCATATATTGTGAAATAATACGGTGGCCAGGCCGGCAACAAATGTAAAAAGTCCTGCCATAAAGACCAGTGAAGGATTTTTCGGAAAATCTTCAATAATTTTCCGGAATGTCTTTTGGTTAAATATAAGGGCAACGCCGATCAGAATTATGTACGGGCCAATGAGCCTTGCAAGCAATATCGAACTATCCATATGTATCTCCTTTTTTTCGACCGGCCTTACCTTGATATATTTTAGTCTTAACCATAGATTATTCCGAACCTCTTACCTAAGATAATTTATCCAATATCTCACGCAGTGATACCAGCGCTATGGCCGTCTGTTGATCGGATAATGCATAAGGAATAATAAGCATATCGCCATGGACCATAGCGCCGCACGAATAGACGACGTTGGGAACATATCCGGAACGGCTTTTATCTTCCCAACAAATAAGCGGTTCGGCCAATCGGCCGAGTACATGCGAAGGATCATCGCGGTCAAGCAGAGCCGCGCCGATCGAGTATTGACGCAGTGGGCCGACGCCGTGAGTCAAGAGAAGCCATCCGCGCTCAGTCTCGATGGGAGAACCGCAATTCCCGATCTGCACAAATTCCCAGGAGTATAAAGGATCTATAATCGGAACGGCTTCATGCCAAAAATGGATATTGTCGGAATACATAAGAAAAAGTCTTTCGTTATCGTTGCGGGATATCATAGCGTAACGGCCGTTTACCTTGCGGGGGAAGAGAGCCATTCCTTTGTTGACCGCCGCAGGCCCGTTCAGGGTGATCATTTTAAAATGAACAAAATCCTCCGTTTCCATTATCTGCGGGAGAATGACCCTCCCGTCATACGCCGTGTAGGTGGCATAGTATTTTTCGATTCCGTCATCGCCCTTGAAAAAAACAAAACGCGCGTCCTCCATACCGTTCTGCTCGCTGGGCGAGAACGGAAATAGAACACGTTCTGAGAGCGCAGATCCCGGATCGAAAGCGGCTTCATAATTACATCGCGCGAGCCATAAGACCTTTTCACAGGTAAGTCTGTCCGGCGGAGTCAGCGGACTATGCCCGGCAATATAGGTATTGACCTCATTTTGAAGTTCATCCATGGTAAACTCGACCGGCAGAGGTTCCGTAATTTGTTTTGAGCAATTATTCTCCAGCCCCATCTCATAAAGTTTTCCGGTAAAACATGTCTTATCATAAAGCGTATTCGGTTTTGGTTCGGCGGTGCAGGCAAATCTGGAAGCCGTATCGAGCGATATAGATCCATACCGGTCTACGACCCCTGAACGGAATGCCAATGCGGATATATGCCCTTCTCCTGTCGCGCGCAAAGAAATAATTATGCGTAACGAACCGCGAGAAACCCCCGACTGATCGGGATGCGCCACAATGGAAGGATTAAAAAGAGCCGTTGACTCATACGAACGTTCGCCGATGAAGTATCCCCCTATGAGAAATTTGCGCGCTTTCGAAGGTACAAAACCGGGGGGCATATATGCGCGGACAACCTCAAATTGGCGCTCAAGAACTGCTTCGAAATCATGATGCCTGCCCGAAAAATTTTGCATCACCTTCTTTAACTCTTTTTCGGCGGCGGATTCGCTCAGGGCCATAACGCGCGCTACTATCCCCGAGATACGCGATTGATCGGCGGGAATATAAGGCCTGATGATAACGCGCCCGTTATCGGGTGCGATAACTATGCCGGCATCCTTTATCATTCCTCTACGGGCTCCTTAAGACTCTCGAGAATATTTTCCATATGCGTCATTTCGGTCAGTGCCAGAAGAAATGAAAGAGTGGATTCGGCGCCTTGATTACAATTTACCCTGTTGATGTGAAGTCCGTCACAGCATCCGCCGCCCACCGGGTCATATAAAGAAATGCCAAGATCATTACTTCCGAGGAACCATTGAAAAGTGTTTAAAGCCTTCTCATACCAAATCCTGTCTTTTGTGATACGATAGGCTTCGAGGCATGCTGAAACGGTGGCATAGGCTTCTATCGGCTGCTGGTCAAAGACAGGTTTGACCCCGCCGCGATGGTACTCCCCATCCGTGCCTACCGGTTGAAAATTACCTCGCGCTGAAGTCTGTATCTTAGCAAGCCAGCCTAAAGCCTCTATTCCCGATTTAAGCATCTCTTCATTATTGAGATCATGTCCGCTTAAAAAAAGAGCATGGGGTAATTTGGCGTCACAATATGTCAACGACGCTTCAAACCATCGCCATTGAGCGTCGCTATTTGCCTTGTAAATATCCTGAAGACGCGCGGCAAGCGCTTGCATACAGTTGCGTGCGAGCCTGTCTCCGTGAAAGCGCTGCAGGTATTCATGTATCCCGAGCAATATGAAAGCCCATGCGCGCGGCGAGGTAAATGACATCGAAGCGGCAAGAGCCTTCTCAAAGATTTCAACTAACATTTGAATAAATCCTTCGTTTTTAGACCGTCCTATGCAGGTGCCTATAGCCCATAGAGCCCTCCCGTGACAATCTTCGCTGGGCGTCTCTTCTCTCCAATTTCGCTGAAAAGTTAGGAAATTTCTGAACCGGCCCATGGAAGGATCCCATGCGTAACTGATAAAGCTGAGGTAACGGCTCGCGAGATCGTTGATCTTAAAAGAATTTACGATACCGAGGTTTTCGAGCAGCACTATGAGAATAAGCGCGCGCGCATTGTCATCCGTACAATAACCTTCGGAAAAATTGGGAACATTAAAAGTGGCATGCTGGAATATCCCTATGGAATCCGTCATCCTGACGAGATGGTCCAGTTTGATATCGGGCAATACGGGGACCTGCTGTTCGAGAGGATACATCTTTATCTTCTTTTTCACCGCGGGGGAACGTTTAATCCTGGATTCTTCGAAAATCAAAGCATATTTTGACACCACATTGGCCCATATCATCTCACGGCCTAAAAGATAGGCGTTCTTGCGTATAGCATTACGTTCATTTTCGTTGCCGATAAGCCTTATGATCGCTTTCTCTGTCGCTTCCGAATCATTAAACGGCACAATAAGCCCCTTGCCATCGCTGAGCAGTTCGGCGGCATGCCAGTATGGAGTCGAGATAACCGCGTTTCCTACGCCAAACGAATAGGCAAGCGTCCCGGAAACTACCTGCTCCTCCACGAGGTATGGAGTGATATAGATATCGGCAAGCACGAGCAGTTCTTTGAGTTCTTCAGGAGACACAAACCGGTTATGAAAAATAACATTTCTGGAAATTTTAAGCTCATCACAAAGGCGTTGTAAAAAAATCCTGTATGCTTCACCCTCACGCCTTAATAGGTTTGGATGCGTAGCTCCAACGACTATATATACCGCATTCGGATATTCTTTTATAACTCCGGGAAGCGCGCGCAGGACAACCTCTATCCCCTTATGCGGAGCCAGAAGCCCGAATGTCAACAGCGCGGTCTTGCCTTCGACTCCATACTGGTCTTTGTAAAAGTTGGGATCGATAAAGGAAACGTCGGGTATACCGTGCGGGATTAATCGTATCTTATATACGTCTATCTTATTTACCGCCCGAAGGATGTCGACGGCTTTTTGAGTCATTACAATCACATAATCGGACAGGCCGATTAGTTCGTCCATAACGCGTCTTTGACGCGCCGACGGATTTTGCAGTACCGTATGCAGGGTCGTTATTATAGGCATCTTCAATTGACGTAATAATGCCAATATATAACCGCCTGCGTCGCCTCCAAAAATACCGAATTCATGCTGAAGACAGACGACGTCTATATCGTTCAGGTTAAGAAAATCCGCCGCCGCTTTGTACGAGTCTATGTCCTGTTCCTTGATCTCAAAACGTACCCGATCGGGATAATCGTAGCCTTCTTCGATATCTGTGACAGGTATCGCGAAGACCTGGACAGACGGGTTTTGAGCCGCAAACGTTTCGCAGAGATCCGTGGTAAATGTCGCTATACCGCAATGCCTTGGGAGATAATTACCTATAAAAGCTATTTTTTTGATATCGTTGGCCATAATGATTGTTTTCGGTTATTCTATTTTACGCTTCACCGGGATATTCCTCTTATTTATATTTCACCGGCTTTTTTCAAAGCATACTTGGTGCATAACGGCCCGATCAATTCATAAATCACTGTGGTTGCGATGATCGTAGTAAAGATCATCTCCCCCACCGCAGGAAAATCGCTCTTTGCAATTAACGCGACTCCCAGGGCAACACCCGCCTGTGGCACGAGCCCCCATCCCAAATATCTTCTTACGTTTTCCGGGGCATTAGAGATCTTGGCCCCAAGGCTCGCGCCGCCCACCTTGCCTATTACCCTGAATACAAGATAAGCTATACTGATTATGCCTAATTTTGGCAAAACACTTATCTCCAGATTAGCGCCCGCCAGTACAAAGAAAAGCAAAAATAGCGGAGAATCAACACATTTTAGGGCGTCAAAAAACTTAAATGAATATCTGTGGGCATTAATCAATATCGCCCCCAAGAACATGGACGACAGAAGAACCGACAGGTGCAGCCAGATAGCAAGGCCTATATTTAAAAAAATAAACCCCAATGTAAAAATCAGTAATTCTGTCTGTGTACGGATAAAACGATAAAGCAGAGATAACACTATTGCCAGGACTGCTCCCAATACAAAGGATCCAAATATACTCAAAAGCGCGTTGAAAAATACTTTGATTAAAAAAGAGGCTGCCATCATATGTGTGTATACCGCCTGCGATATCGCCAGCGATATGGCAAATATGATAAGGCACCATGCGTCATCGATCGCGACTACGCCTAAAAGGGTATCGGTAAAATTACCTCTTGCCCGGTATTCCCTTATCACCATTACGGTGGCGGCAGGCGCGGTTGCCGATGCGATCGCTCCGAATACAAGCGAGATATAAAACGGCTGCCTCAGGATAAACAAAAAAGTGAGAGTGACCAATGCCCACGCCCCGCAAGCCTCCAAGATAGAGATCCATATAATTGGTTTTCCAATTTTTTTGAGATGATACCTGGAAAAATTCTGCCCTATCCCGAAAGCGATTATACCTAATACTACATTTGAGATCAACCCGGAGGAATTTAAGACCCCTTCCGGAATCAGTTTAAATAACGACGGGCCGATAAGTATGCCCAGTAAAAGATAAGCGGTCACCGCGGGAAATTTTATCCTCTTTATCAATTTCGCGGAGAATAATCCTGTTGTCAGAATAAAACCAACCCCTAAGATTGTATTCATTCGATTATGCCTTTTTGCCGAAATACCGCCTGGATAATATCGAATACCCCCACCATACCAACCAGCCTGCCCGCTTTATCTGTTACAGGAACCTCTTCTTTTAGATGTAATCTCATAAGCTTGTAAGCCTCTTCTAACGAAGTGTCCTCCAAAATAGAGATGAACTCTCTTTCCATGATATCTTCAACAACCACTAAGTTCCCTATATCATCCGTGATATCCATTTTAAAAATATCTATCTCCTCCTCATCTAAAAACGGCACTAATTTTAATACATCGGGATGGTAGGAGCTGAGGGCATCTATAAGATCTCGGAAGGAGACAATACCGATGAGGCGTTTATCATTCTCAATAACCGGGACTAAAGGAAATATGTGAAATTTATCGAATAGCTTCAATAATTGCCTTAAAGTTGAGGAACGGGTTACGGATATTACCTGCCCCGACATTATATCTTTTATCTGCATTTTATTATAAGACTGCTTTATTTACATAGAGAGTCTGGGTAGGATACGCGAATACGATCCCCCTCTTCTCAAACTCTTCCTTAATGGCAAAATTAATCTCCTGCTGGATATCCATATACTTGTTATAATCAGGCCCGGCGACATAATAGACGATTTCGAATATCAGGCTGAAGTCGCCGTACGAAAAGAAATGAGCGCGATCAAATATGGCGTCTTTGACATTCTTTATAACGTTTTCGATGATTTTTGGAATCTCCTTCAGTCTTCCCGTGGGCGTCTCATAAACAACGCCCAGTTTAAATACGACACGCCTTTTTTCCATTAATTTGTAATTACGCACACGGGAATCGGTAAGATCGGAATTGGAAAATACGAGCATCTCGCCGCCCAGGCTGCGTATACGCGTCGTTTTTATTCCAACGTATTCGATACTCCCCATAAAATCCCCGATTATAATGAAGTCTCCTACTTTAAACGGCTGGTCGAAGATTATGGAAAAATAGCTGAAGAGATCTTTCAGTATAGTCTGCGCGGCCAGCGCTACGGCAACACCGCCTATACCCAAACCGGCGATAACCGCCGATATTTTAAAACCGAGATTGTCCAGGAAGAAGATTATCGCACCGCCCCAAACCAACGCCTTGACCACAATCAATATGCCCTGGAGACTGTGTTCAAGGGACGCGTCATAGCCGTTTTTGGTCAGATATATCTTAAAGACATACTTAGCGAGCATAATTATAAGGCGCGCGGCAAAAACAACAATTACGGCCAGGCAAAAATAGTTCAAACCCTTTTCAAAATAAGGATCGAAGTTAAGACTTTTCATAGATGCGTAAAAAGCGATAAGATACAGGAACGGAACGGCGAGTCTTTCGAAGACGCTTACCAAAAAGTCGTCTATTGTTGTGGCAGTTTTTTCGGATAATCTTTTAACGTGCTTTATAAGATACCGTATACCGACGTTAATAACGACAAATCCGGTCAATAACATGATACACGCGATTAAATAATCCGATATTCTGTTTCCTAAAAAAACCCGCTCAAGAATTCCGTTATACATAATCTCTCTCCAGATTTATTAAATAAAATCCGCCTCTACCTTGCCATTCACCGCTTCAGTAATACGGTAACCCATTTCATAAAAATAAATCCGAAATAAATCCCGATTCCGAGCAGGAACCCGATCAAGATCAACCGTAAAATAAGCATATTGGCCTCTATTTAAGCTGCTTCAGATATCTGTAATAATCGCTGTCGGTGGTTAAAATGATGGTGGAACCGGCATCGATGGTGTTTTTATAGGTCTCTATCGTTTTAAGGAAAGAATAAAACTCCGGATTCTGTAAATACGCCTGGGCGTATATATTGATCGCCTCAGCATCGGCTTTTCCTGTAATAGATTGGGCCTGCCGATATGCTTCTGATGTGATCAGCTTTAGTTCTTTTCCTATCTGCCCCTCAATCTCGGCAGATTTACCGTGACCTTCCGAACGGTATTTCTCGGCGGCGCGTTTTCTTTCGGCTATCATCCTGTCATATACCTTATCACGCACTTCTTTCACATAATTTACTCGTTTCACACGCACATCCATGACCTCGATGCCATACTGAGGAGCCAGAACTTTTGCTTTATCCAGTATCGAGCGCGTCAATTGCTGTCTGCCGATTTCTATACGCTCCAGCGCCTCTTCACTGACGATAGCATCCTCTCCAAGTTCCTTGGTTTCTAATATACGGTTTGAATTCCTCACCGCTTCAACCAATAAATGATTGGTGATGGCATCGCGCGTGGCGGAATTAATAATATCATCCAAACGGCTGGAGGCGCTTAGTTCGTTGCCTACAGATTGCAAAAATTTGAGAGCATCCACTATTCTCCAGCGCGCCATCGTGTCTACCCAGATATATTTTTTATCTTTTGTGGGTATCTGGTTAGGGTCTCCGTCCCATTCCAGAAGTCTCTTTTCGAAATAATGCGCGTCCTGTATAAACGGCATTTTGAAATGCAGACCCGCTGACGTTATGGGATCGCCCACAGGTTTACCGAACTGGGTAATCACTACCTGCCTTGTTTCGTCCACTATGAATAACGCGCCGCTCGCAAGTGCGAGGACGATAAAAATAATTATCGCTGTGATAATTCCTAAAGTCATGCCTATCGCTGTACGCTTCATTGTCCCTCGCCCCCTCTCTTCCCTATATCTAATAACGGCAATATAGAAGACTGCCTTGGGTCAATAATATATTTATCTTTTACCTTAGGTAAAACCTCATTCAATGTTTCAAGATATAATCGCTTCTGCGTTATCTCCGGCGCTTTTTTATATTCGTTTAGAGTGGCTAAAAATCTCTCCGCTTCGCCTTTTGCTCTGTTTATTTTGTCAAGAGAATATCCTTCCGCTTCGCGAATTGTACGCTCCGCTTCGCCTTTTGCCTTAGGGATAGCCTTATTATATGCCTCCCAGGCCTGGTTGATCATCTTCTCTTTCTCCTGCTTTGCTTCATTTACTTCGTTAAAGGCGGGTTTCACTTTATCGGGAGGGTTTACATCCAGTAATTTCACCGTAACAACCTGAACCCCGGTTTGATATTCATCTAATATCTTCTGTGTTTCAACTTGGGCCAGATGATCTATCTCTTCTCTTTTAATTGTAAGCACCTCATCAACGGTGTAATCTCCTACCAGACGGCGCATAATCACTTCGGAAACATCCCGTATAATGGTCTGCGGATTGCGCACGACAAAAAGGAACTTTATGGGATCTTTTATCTTGTATTGCACAATCCAGCGCACATCGAGTATATTTAAATCGCCTGTAAGCATCAATGACACATCTCTGTTTTCTCCCATATTAATACTGGAAGGCGAATCCACTCTTCCTGTGCCGAATTCCTCTTTAAATATTTTTTCTACCTTAATCGGCGTGACTTTCTCTATGCCGAAGGGAATCTTCGCGTGTAATCCGGGCGAATTCAACCTGATGTATTTACCGAACCGCTGAATTACCCCAACCTCATCCGGACCTATCGAATAAATTAATCCTTTAAGGCCCATGATAATAAACAAAGCTACCGCCGTCCAAATGAAATACTTGCTGAATTCAGAAAATTTTTTTTGCCGGCATTGATTATTTCTTCGGGCGTAGGCGTATCTTGCCATTGCATAATTCATCCTCCCTCTATAAACACAAAAACCGCTATCCGATTTTAAATCAGATGGCGGCCCGACCATCGCATCAACCTCTAGAGAATATCCTCTAGACCCATGTTATCAGTATAATCTATTTTTAAAGAAACTCAAGACAATTCCTGTCCTTCATGTTCTGAATACTTAATCTATCAACGCCTCTACGGAGGATAAAGCCCTGCTAACTGAGTCTCCGCCGTTTGAAATATAAAAACCAGCTATATCGAAATGCCCTCCGCCCTTATATTCTTGTGCCAATTTACCTATATTGATATCCCCCTTGGATCTCAAGCTTACCCTCAATACCTTTTTGCTTTTTTCCCTGAATAACACGGCAATCTCAACTCCCTTCATGGAACTCATTTCGTTTGCTATAGCATCGGCCTCATAATCCCTGGCACCGAACGCTCTAAGATCTTTTTTCGTTATTGCCGACCAAATGATCCTTCCTTTCTTTAAGAACTTTGCCTTTAATAAACAAACGGCCGATAGCATCATGGCCTCTTTTGTTTTTGGCCCATAGACTTCATTCACAAGTTCAGAGAAGTTTACCCCAGTCTTCAGCAGTTCAGCGCACATCTTGAAGATAAATGGCCGAACATTCGGCAATTTGAAAAGGTTAGTCTCCACTATTATTGATGTCAGGAGGTTTTCGGCTATCTCTTGAGTTATTTTGATATTCATTCTTTTCAGGAGCAGGAAGATAATCTCGCCTACCGAGGAAGCCTTATAATCGATCAATTGCATATCGCCGAAAGATCTCCTGAATTCATGATGATCAATCTCAAGTATGGACTTTGCTTTTTTGAATACCGCGATATTTTTGTCCAAAAGATCTATAATGCCGCAATCCACGGCTATTGCCAGATCAACCCGTTTATTTGTTGTCTTGACTATGCGATCCGCGCCGGGCAAAAATTTGTAATTTGGAGGTATCTCATCCTGGCATAACATATACACATTCTTACCCAAGCCGCCTAACCCTATACCAAGCGCCAAAAGAGAACCTATCGAATCGCCGTCCGGATTGATATGGCCGGAGATAGCTATGGTCCGCGCTTTTAACACGGCCCGCCGGATATCCTTGAACTCTTTAAAGCGCTTATCCATTCGGTTTTTCTTTCTTTTCGACCTCAATAATAACCTTTAAGTCGGGATTCTTGTCTCCGGAGAACCGGATATCGGGTGTGAATATAAGCTTAGGCGTAATAGTCGTTGTTTGCTTTACCGATGTTAGATCTATAGGCTCCATATCAATGTTAATTTTATCGCGAGGCATTGTGCTGGGGGCCATAATTGAAAGCGACTCCGGCTCCACTTTCATACTTCGCGCCACAACTTCTGACGGCAGTTTCCCTTTGGTCTTTAATTTAACCGGAACAGTAAGCGGTACAAGCCGGTATGAATTTACAATGATCTGCGCCGGATCGATATTGACAATGGAAAGAGCGGAAGTATTCCGCACCAGATCATTAGAAAAACCGATCTCGTTCTCTCCGTCTTTAATACCGGACATATCCAAAGATATTTTTAATTCCTGCGGCTTAAGGAGGTTGAATTCCTGTTCATTCCCGCCCAATGTCACCGTTACTTCTTTTGTCTTTGGTTCGTTAATAATCCGATCCGCGGGAAGATTGCGATATTCTATAGGGACGACAAAGTCTCTCCGGACATTCTCTGTGCGGTGCCCGAACACTACCCATAGACTGCAGGCAATCAGAACAGCGATTATCTTTTCCGGATAATGTTCCATCAAAAAACGTTTTAAACCCGTTTTCTTTTTTTCAGGAAATTTTCTGCGATAGAAATCCTGTAGAGTGTTGTTAAGCTGAGTGATATCCTTTAAGTTCCTTATCCTGCCGTTCTCCGCCACCGAGATACTTCCCTCCTCTTCTGAAACTACAAGAGAAAGAGCGTCTGTACGTTCGGTTATGCCCAGGGCCGCGGCATGGCGCGTACCCAGCCGTCCGATCTCTTTGATATTCGTGGAAAGCGGCAGATGACATCCCAATTTGGTTATACGTCCGGCATCTACAATTACAGCGCCATCGTGGCTTGGCACATGGCGGTCAAAAATGCTCTCGAGAAGGACTTCGCTTATAACGGCATCCAATACAACCCCCGCCTCCAAGTGCCGTTCGAGAAGATCGGTTCCTCTGACAACGATCAAAACCCCTATTCTTTTGCGGGATAGATTCGCCAGGGCGCTGCCTAAAATTTCTACATTCTGCGTAAAGGGCGTTACGACGCGGTGCCTGCGCGCAACGCTGAAGATGGCTATTCTTTCAAAAAGATGACGCAGGTCATCCTGAAAGATTATGGCTATCACAATAAGAGCAACGGCGAAAAATGTCTGAAGCGCTACGGTAGTTAAGTAGAGCCCGAACAAGCGCGCCAATATATACAAGGCGCTCATCATTATCATACCGATAAATATGAACCGCGCCCGGGCTTTTTTGAGCCAGACCAGAATCAGATAACAAAATACCGCAATAATCCCGATGTCGGCAATGTCCGCGATCTTCGCATGCTGAAAAAAGGTTAAGATACGATTTAACATAATCTCCTCCTTTAAAAAACACAGAATACAACTATCTATTATAAACCAATTACTGCTGTAAACAAGCGAAATTCATCGGTTGGAATAAATGCAAAATGTCCGCCCTTAAGAGGCGGACATTTTACGGCGTCCTGTATATCACCGGAGGGCAATCGACTATATGGCCACATCCCCTTTCTCTCCGGTGCGTATTCGTATTACATTCTCTATATTGGAAATGAAGATCTTACCGTCTCCGATCTCTTCCGTCCGGGCAGCCCTGGTAATAGCGTTTACCGCCTTATCGGCATCTCCGTCATTTACCACGATCTCGACTTTCACTTTCGGAAGAAACCTTACCTTATATTCCCTGCCCCTGAATTGTTCGATCAACCCCTTCTGCCTGCCGTGCCCCTCAATATTGGTGATCATCATCCCGGGACATCCGATTTTTTCCAGGGCATCGGTAACATCTTCCAGTTTCTCTACCCTAAAAACCGCCTCTATTTTTTTCATAATACCTCCTCAACCTTCTTCGTCCCCTTATAACCATTAGAAATGTGGAGAGCAAAAACAGCTAATATTTAATTACCGCGAGCATAGAAGTTCGGATATGCCGGTTGTCCGTGTTCCGGTATATCCAGGCCCTTTAACTCTTCTTCCGGAGAAACCCGTATCCCGAAATACTTATCCATGATTTTAAACACAGCCAACCCCAGTGTGAACGCCCAGGCAACACAAACTGCGGCCCCAATCACCTGTGCGATCAATTGCCCCGCTCCCCCGCCATAAAATAACCCTCTAACCAATGGTCCGTCGGTAGTGCCCAAACCATAAGTACCATCGGCGAATAGACCTACGCTGATTAAGCCCCAAACTCCGTTTATCCCGTGAACACTCACCGCGCCTACAGGGTCATCGACTCCTCGTCTTTCCCAGAAATAAACACTCAACACAACTAACCCGCCCGCAATCGCGCCGATCACAACAGCCGCCCATGCTTCAATCCAGGCGCATGGAGCGGTAACGGCAACGAGACCCGCAAGACAGCCATTCAGCATCATACCGACATCCCATTTTTTGGTCTTAGCGAATACCAGTAATATCGCCACCGCGGCGCCTGCCGCTGCCGCCAGATTGGTATTAACCGCGATGACGGCAATTCTTAGCTGGTGCGCCGAAAAAGTAGAACCCGGATTAAAACCAAACCAGCCGAACCACAATATAAATGTACCCAGCGCGGCTAATGTAATGCTATGTCCGGGTATGGCTTTAGGCTTACCGTCTTTACAAAACTTGCCGAACCTCGGGCCTAATATGATGGCGCCGGCCAGGCCAACAAAACCTCCGACGGTATGCACTACCCCTGATCCCGCAAAATCAAGATGTCCTAATCCAAAAGGTATTTTTGATAACCATCCTCCACCCCATACCCAGTGTCCGTATATAGGATAGATTATAGCGCTGACAGCCAGGCTATATAGAAAATATGCTTTGAACTTCAGGCGTTCTGCAATAGCCCCGGAAACGATGGTGGCCGCGGTTCCCGCGAATACCAGTTGCCAGAAGAAGACCAGATACCTGCTTACGTCATAATTCGAACCATGTAAAAACCATCCTGTGGTTCCGATTAGGCCGCGGTAATCGTTGCCCATCATAAACGCGAAACCGATAGCCATAAAGACCAAAGACGCAACCACAAAATCAATGGTATTTTTCGCCATAAGGTTCGTGACGTTCTTGGCTCTGCAAAAACCTGCCTCGACCATAGCAAACCCTGCCTGCATAAAGAACACAAGAAACCCGCACATGAGGACCCACACATAATCGACCGGCAATTGCGGATTGCTTGCAAGCGTAGCGGCTCCTCCGGGATCCTGCGCAAAACACGCGGGAATTAATCCCAGAGACGCCATAAGAAATAAACCTATGATCCTGAACATAGAAACATCCCCCTTTCTCTTTTTGCGGCTTAAAATTTGTAGATCATTTCGGCCGCAAACGTACTTTGGTTATTTGCGGTGACCTTATCTTTGAAGAAGACCTGATTGCTTGCTTTATCATACCTGTACTCCAGTCTGGCGATCAGGTTCTTAAATATCTTAAATTCACTTGTCAACGTGTACTCCATAAGGTCAAGATGATCCATACCATTATTATTTACAAATACTCCCGTCCTGACCCCCTGCGGATCGCTAAAATATTCGCACCTGCCCGCCAATGACCACCAATCGTAGATGTCATATTTTGCGTACAGGGCAATCCCCTGCCATGAAGCATCTTTATCATCCAACCCTGTAGCGGTCGGGCTATCGCCGCTGGATGGCAGATATGTCGCGCCGTTTTTCTCCCAGCCATAATCATAATTTGCCTTTAGGGTCAATTTGTCCGTTACCTTATATGTAGCCACAAAATCTATGAGATCCCTGAAATCTCTGTTATTATCGGCCCTCTCCGGCCCGAACATTCCGCCTATACTGAAAGATAAGTTGTCGTTCGGATAATAATTAATCTGTGCTTCCAGGGTCTTTGCCGCATTGTTGTCGACCACATTATCCCATCCGTTCACAATACCTATATAGGCATCGACAGGAACTTCGGCTAATGGTTTATAGTACGCCCTGACACCCAGATGCGTAAAAGGTATGGCGTAACCGAATAAAAATGATCTGGAAAAATTCCAGTTATTTACAGACTCTATCACTTCCGCTCCCATCAGCGTGACATACTTACCCGCCTTAAAACTCAAGGTATCCACGAAAGGGATGCTGAAAGGGATCATGAGCTGAGCGTATGCCTGCTGCAGATCGAATACATCGTTGGGATCGCCGAGGCCATTAGCGTGTATAAGTTTGGCATCCTGCCCAAAATCGAGATCTGTCCTGAACCCGACAGGCGATTCTTTCGATATGGGCTTCTCAAAATTCAGCTGTGCCATATTAAACATGAATCCGTTCGCGTCGGTGTCGAATATTCTGAAATTATTGGTTCTCGGGTTCGGCGACTTCGGCGTGTTGGTATTTAATATATAGGAAGTGTCGACAAAACCGTGGAACTCTATCTCTTTGGCAAGTGAAGTCACGGCAGCCTGTATGCCCGTCTCCGCGGTCTTCTTCTCTTTTTCAATGGCGGACGTTTTCATTTCCGACTGCCGCAGCCTTGTCTCCATGGCGTTAAGACGTTCCTGCATTACCGCTATCTCTTTCTTAAGCTCTTCGACCTCGCTCAGTCCGGTATCGGCGAAAACTGAGGACAGATTCGTAAATGATACTAATATCAATACGGCTAAAACTTTCTTTCGCGGGAAAAACACTATAACCTCCTTTTTTATACCGAATAAAACGAGACGCCCTGTCTTTGCCACCGCGGCATCAAACAGGGCGCCTATACCCTTACCAGGCACTTCTTTGTGCTCAAAACTCCGGAAATAAAAAAGACGTCCTTTTTTAGGAACGTCTATGCTCCCATCTTTTCCACTGACACGCCAATGCGTCAGCCTGTTTTTTTAAACTACAATACTACAAGTAAAAAGTGGACTCTTTTGGTAACCTCTTTTTTAAACATCCGTGTTTGAAAATATCATAAGTCAAATTCTGCCGGGGTTACTCTCCGCGGCTAATCGTCATCCCATGCTACCGCATGTTTCTTCATAAAGCCCCGCATCATATCTTTGCATTCTTTCATGTCCAGATCTATCAATCGCACCCCCTTAACCTGCAAATAGCCTTCCGGACCTTTAAAGGTTTCGTTCTCCCCTATGACCACGATGGGAATTTTATGCGCTATGATAGTATCGGCAGCCTCATCACACGGCGATAGAGTAGTATAAAGCGTGCAGTTTCCGCAACCCTGCCCTGTCAGAATACCCGCATTCTCCAGACAATCTATCTCCGAGTTAACATATGAAGAATCCTTCCGCGATCTCTTATTGTGCCCGCGGCCGATGATCCTGCCTTCTTTGATCAGGACAGATCCTTCCGGAATTCCGTCTTCAAGTAAACTTTTTTGCGCTTCCTTTACCGCTTCCAGCATAAATCTCCTATGAACCCTCATATTATCACCATCGCCGCCAACGGCAGGTTTTGGCATGGCAGATGAAAACGTAAATCCTTTTATGGCGTCTTTTAGCATTGAACCGGCTTCTTCCGCGGAATCGAATCCCTCCGTCTCCACTTTACCGGGACCTTTATAATTCATAAACCATGTTTCTATAATAGACGACGCGCCCGGAAAGTCCCGATCGAATTCATCCATATTGTTTACACCGCCGAAACAGGTATCCGGTAATACCGCTATCAACTTATCATCCCGGGCTCCTTCACCTTTCATTTTCAGAACCCCTACAAGTTTTGCTTTTATCACCTGGCCCCGCTTCAGCTGCTTTCCTATAACCAGTATATCCAGCGGATCGCCGTCGCCCCAAACTGTTTTCGGTACCATGCCATAGTTCGTTGGATAACCCAGATATTTCACTATACGAGGTTTGCCGTCTTCCTGGTCCCACCTCATAACTCCGTCTTTTCGAACTTCCCATTTATCATTGTCGCCTGAACTGATCTCTATTACCGCATTAACCGTTCCGTCCGGATTGACCGGTTCATAGCCTGTATAAAAATTTTTATCTCCATGCAGTTCGTAAGGATTTCCCTGCAGGGCCTGGCATCCGCTCATGGCGCCTGTTATTATCAAAACGGATATCAATAGAAAACTTTTGATCTTCATTATCGTGCTGCCTCCTCTTTAACGGGTTTTACTCTCCGGTCATACTCTCTCGAAAGGAAGATCGCCACGAAAAACCAGAATACAAGAAGCACTCCGGAAAGAGAGCTCGCGAAAGTAACATACATAGCGAAACCTGCGACAGCGCTTCCGGCGCGCGTCTGAAAAAACTTTAGAAGCGCATTAACACCGGAACCGCACGCCTTCGCGCTGCGCGAACCGAACATTTCGATCCATGCCTGGGCCTTGTACTTGGCGGCCTGAGAGGTAGGAATATAAAGCTGTTTCAATGAGGGCGAATTAAGGGCATAATTAAGCGCTTTGCCGGATACCATAATCCAGAAAAGTATATGAACCGAAGGGCTCAGTTTAAAACCCACCACCATAATACCGATTATAACCGGCATGGCGCATAACGCCGTTTTCATCCCGAGCCGGCGCTGAACATTGCCTATACCTAACGCAAGGCAGATAAAAGATACCGCGTTCACCGCCGTGCCGAAATCGCCGAGCGATTGCGCCGTGGAGACATCTCCAACGGCATTTTGAAAGACGAGCCGCTTGAAATTAAAATCGAATATCGTAACTATTATTTCATAAAAACTTATGACCAGGAATATGCCGAATAGATACCGGTCTGTGACCAGAAGCCGCAATCCTTCGATAAAACCGGCTCCGCCTTCTTTCTTATGCTCCGGCAAAGGTTTGCTTTCAGCGGGCGTCGAAACGGTTTGCCGGAATAGTCTCGAAGCAAATTGGCGTATTATCAGTATTACGATAATAGTGTTTACCGCGCATAACACTATAAGGGGCGCGCAATTACGAAAACCGAGCAATACCGGCAGATCCGTAGATTGCGGTCCTACGATACCGCCTAATTGGCCGAACATGACTATAAGAAAAAAGGATTTTTTGGCGTTTTCGGCGTCGATAGAATCAGAGGCATATGCCCAGAAGAGCGCGATCAAAAGCGACCCATAGGCTTCGACAAAAATATACCATGCCCAGCCGAGCCACCGTCCATGGCTCGCCACTTTATTATCCAGACCTAACGTCGGATGATTGAATAAAAAACTGAAGATAAGAAGCCCGCATACCAGAATACCGCCAACCACGTAAAAGAGCGACTGGCGTTTGAAATGGTCGACAAGGCGGCTGTAGAACATTACCAGAGGGATCAGCACAACAACAGAAAGCATCTTGGCAAGCGCCAGAGGCGAAGCGTCCATATGACAGCCTTCGCCTATTATACATGCTTTGAATAAAGCATCCTTCAACGGCCGCAACGTCCAGTAAGTGCCGATGATCAAAGCAAACGCCGCTCCCAAAAGCAAAGTACGGATAAGCTCTTCACGCGTAAAATTCCCATACCATTTAGCCAGAAATCGTTTTATCAAGGGTTTCTTCCTTTTTTGCGCAACATCTCTATTTCGTTTTTGATATCCGCCCATTTATAGACTGTGACTTTGTAAGAGCCCTGGTTCGCAACCGCTACTAACGCCTCCGGATGTTTTGCGCTGCCGGGAAAGACCGCGACCGCGTCCGGTGAAAAATAATTCCCCAGCCATCCCACCAATCCGTCTACAATGCCCTCGGACATTCTCTTCCGGCACATCCCGGCGTCCGTTTCATACAACGCGGGACTGCTTAAGTCAAAAACCAGCAAATGTCCATAACGGCTCTTCGCTGCGTTATCTTCGCCTTCATCAACCGCCAAAAGATAGCGATCTATTATCGCAAGGCCTTCCACGGATCTCGAAAAGACCGATTGGCCGACCGGTTTGCCTGTCAGGGCATCCGATCTCCTCCCGATAGACTTACCAGTCCATTTTCCGGTTTCAAGATCAAAAGCAAGGATCATGCCGTCCCAATCACTGGATAAAAAGATCGTCCCTTTCGATTCGTCGATCGCTACTCCCTCGGCTCTATGCAGCATAGGTTCGTTGTCCGGGCGCGTTGCCTGGAATCTCCATCCGGGATCCGGTTTAAAGTCCGGAAGATACCGACGCACTCCTCCCGTTATTCCATCGATGACATATGTCCGCCCTTTTGAGTCATAAGCCATCCCGCAGAGTTTTGTGAACCCTTCGCCGCTTAAAAGCGGCGGGGGTATCGTCTGAAATGCCGCGGGCGTTACCGCAGTCCGCTTAAAACGGTAAATCTGATTGGCCTTCTCATCGCTTACCAGCAGTCCTCTGTCCGGTAAAGTAATAATATCTACAATTTCACCCGTGAAGAGGTCCTGATTACCGATCGCCCCCAAATGTTCACCGGAATAAGGATCAAATATCTGCACTCTATGAT
>JAQTPE010000003.1 GCA_028748925.1 Candidatus Omnitrophota bacterium | reverse complement strand
ACACGACGCTCTTCCGATCTCTCTTCTATAGTCTGCGCGAAATGCATACTCTGGGAAGTCCTGGACGCCATCTCCATAGCTTTAATTATAGGTATGCCGCTCTTTAAAAGCACCTTTAATGTAGACGCAAACCGCTCTATAGCCAGCGCCGTATACAGATTACCTATAGCGGGAGTATGCATTAACATGCTTTCGTATAAACGCTTGCCTGCTTTTGTAGCGATTATCTGTCTTACTATCAATGCTGATAGAACTATAATAATGATGATGATCATATAATAATGTATCAGGATATCGCTTATACCGATTATGAACATAGTTAAGGGCGGCAACTTGTTTTGGGCGCCAAACGATATATATATGCCTTTAAATATAGGAACTATCTTAAGTGTAAATAATAGAACCGCGCTTATGGCTGCCAGCATGAGTACTCCCGGATAGAGTAATGCTGTAACTGTTTTTTTGCGAATCAACTCGCTCGATTCCATATACATGACCATCTGTTTTAAGATGAAAGGGAGCTGTCCCGAGGCCTCGCCCGCCTCTGTGAGATATTGCCATAGATTACCGAAGACATGGGGGTGTTTCGATATCGCGTTAGAGAGCGTGGAACCGTTCTCCAGGTCTTTTCTTATCGCCCTCGTCGCATTCATCAGGGCAATGCTATTCATCTGTTTCAGTAGCACATCGAGGGCTTCCATTATAGGAATGCCGTTTTCCAGAAGCACGGCGAATTCCTTCGCGAATAGTATCAGGTCGCTCGTCTTCGCCTTCTTATGCAGCGATATTTTTTTGTAATCCGCCGCCGCCGACGTCTCTTTCATAGAAAGTATCAGGAAACCGTCTTCCTGAAGATTCTTTATAAGCTGCTGCTTGGTTACGGCAAAACCCTGGCTCTTCACCTGCCTGCCTTTTTTATCGCGCGCTGTATATATATAATACGGCATCCATCACTCCATTGTAGCTATTATGGCTTCATTCAATGTTGTCTGGCCCTCACGAACCTTTTCCATCGCGTCGTCGCGAAGCAGCTTCATCCCTTTTTTTATAAGAGCGCTTTTTATGACCGTTATGTCGGCCCTCTTCTCTATAAGCTCCTGTATCTCCGGGTCGGCTATCAATATTTCGAATACAGCGATCCTGCCGGAGAACCCGCGATTATTGCACTTGGAGCATCCTTTAGGCTCATAAAGCGTTGCGCCGGCGAGTTTATATTTATCGATGGTGGTTTTATCGATATTTTTGACGCGTTTTTTACACTCGGGGCAGAGCCTGCGCACAAGCCTCTGGGCTATAACCATTATCAGCGTCGAACTTACGAGAAACGGTTCTATGCCCATATCGAGAAGTCTCGATATGGCGCCGACGGCGTCGTTTGTATGCAGAGTGCTCAATATGAGCCTTCCTACAAGCGCGGAGCGCACCGCCATTTCGGCCGTCTCCAGGTCCCTGACCTCGCCAACCATGATTATATCCGGATCCTGCCGCAGGAATGCCCGAAGGCCGCGGCCGAAGCTCAATCCTATACTCGACATCTCCTGGACCTGGTTAACACCCTCTATCTTGTATTCCACAGGATCTTCTATAGTGATCAAATTCTTTTGAGGCGATTTTATAGAGTTGAGTATGCAGTAGAGCGTCGTCGTCTTTCCGCTTCCTGTGGGGCCTGTTATAAAGATCAGTCCGTAAGGTTTCTTTATGGCCGTAGAGACTTTGAGGAAATCCGGCTTTGACATTCCGATAGAGCTAAGATCGAATCCCATCTTTTCTTTATCCAGGATCCTTATGACTATTTTTTCACCGTATATCGTCGGTATGGTAGATACGCGAAAATCGACGGTTCTGTTATCTATCTTTATAGAGAAACCGCCGTCCTGCGGCAGACGCTTTTCCGCTATGTCAAGCCGCGATAGTATCTTTATTCTCGATACTATCGGCGCGTACATGTCTTTGGATGGCGTATCTATGGCGTATAATATACCGTCTATCCTGTATCTTATATCGATACCGGTTTCAGTCGGCTCTATATGTATATCGCTGGCCTTATCTTTAATGGCGCGCTGGATTATCATATTGACCAATTTTATAATGGGCGGCTCGGAGGCCTTCATCTTAAGCTGTTCGACCTCCTCTTTTCTCGCTACCGGCGGCTTCTGGTCCACCGTTATCGCGGATGCCGCATAGCCGTTCACGGGCGGCCCTTTCAATACATAAAGCCTTTCGATACCCTCGAGTATATCCTTTTTCGTACTGCAATACACCGTAACATCAAGGAGCGTCATCCTTTTTATATTATCTATGCAGACAAAATTGAGCGGATCCCACATCGAGATCGAGATCGCTTTTTGGGTCTTTGATATAGGCAGGACGAGATGCATTCTCGCGAACTCTTCTCCTATAAGTTTGTCGAGCCCCTGGTCGTATCTTATCTCGAGCGAATAATCACTGAAGGAAAGATATTTTATCTTCAGTTTTTTAGATAAAGATAACGACAGCCCCTCTTCCGAGAGATGCCCGAGCTGTATAAGAACCTCTCCTATAGCTATATCGTCTATCGACCCTTTTTGAAGTTCCAGGGCCTCATTCAGTTGTTCGGGCGTAATCATGCCATCTTCTATCAGTATATCGCCGATACGCCTTCTGTCCACTCCGGCCATTCTATATTATCCCTTTACCTATTTCTTTTTGGGTTTACCCGTAAGAGCGGGGTATTTCTTAAGCGCTTTCGTTATCTCAGCGTCGCGTTTCAGATCATCCTGTTCCGGTACTTTTTCAGTATATTGCGCCAATGTTTTGTCTATCATATATCCGCGATCGCTCATGTTGGGAGGGGTTATAATTTCGGCGTCACGTTTTTTAATTACACGGGGCGTGATAAACATCAAAAGTTCGGTATCCTCGGTCTTATTATATTTCGACTTGAACGCCTCGCCTATTAAAGGTATATCTCCGAGAAAAGGTATCTTCCGCGTAGTCTTGAAATTATTGGTCTCTATCAGTCCCGCCACTACGACCGTATCCATATCGCGTACCATGACGGTGCTCGCCGCGCTGCGATAACTTGGATCGTAAAAAGACGCGGAGAGGGTCGACGGAACGGCCCTGGAAACAGACGGCTCGATGAACATAAATATATCGCCATTATCATTCACCTGGGGCGTCACCTTAAGGATTATGCCCGTCTCCGCTCTTTCGGCGGTCGTAATGTTCTGAGCGGTTTGCGAAACGCTCGTATTGTTGGTACCTATCGCCGTGTTGGCCGATACTTTGATAATGGCAGGTTCATTATTTATAGTCATTATCTTCGGACGCGATAAGTATTTGGTATCGCTGTCCTGCGCCAATAATTTTAATACAAAATCCATGTCGTCGATCGTAAGCGTACCATAACTAAAAGGCGAATTAGCAAGGGTCGCCCCATAAGTATTTTTCAGGAATGATTGCGTAAACGGGAACGGCGTCGGAAAAGTAGGGCTCTCGGAATTTGTCGCACCGGCCGTGGTATCTGAAGCTCCGGTGTACGTAGCCTTGAATAACTGGGTCTCCGAACCGTATTCCGCGCCTATCCTCTTTAAGCCCGAAGTGGTAGTTTCGATGATCTCGGCCTGGATCACTATCTGGATCGGCTCTATATCAAGTTTCTTTACGACCTCTTCTATGGTTTCGAAAACATCGGGTATATCGGTGATTATAAGACTGTTGCTTCTCCTGTCCGCGATTATCGAGCCGTATTTTGACATCAGGCTTCGGATTATGTCTATAATATTTTTCGCCTGGCCATCGCCGCCGCCCGTCTGGCCGCCTGTCGCGGCCGAATTAGCCGTTGACGACGAGACCGACCCTGCCTGCGCTATGGCAGGCTGTCCGATGATAGTTATATTTGAAGTCGTTCCGGTAGCTCCGATGGCTTCGGCCATCTTGTAAACCTGCAGATAGTTCATCCTGAAGACCCTGGTCATCGTCTTGATATTGCCTTTGCCGGTGGGTTTGATCATATAGACATTACCGGGCTGCTTCTCATATAATAGGCCGTTGGCCTCCAGCATGGACAATAAAGCGGATTCGACCGAAACGCCGCTTAAGAATACTGTGATCTTCTTGTCCTCGATTATATCGCTTGCGATAAAATTGATGCCGGTCTGCATAGAAAACGCTTTGAGAACATTCTTGAGATCCGCATTTTCGAAGTCGAGCGATACGACGGCGTCCTTATCATAGACCGGGCCGGTAACGGCATGACCGTTAATATCATACATCTTTGCCGTTTCAACGGCGAAGGCGGCCAATACAGCCGTAAAACAGATAAACAAAACACCCGCGACAACAAAAATCTTTTTTGCTCTCATCTTATACCTCATCTTTTTAGTTCCTGCAGAGAACCATTCTTTAAAAGTATTACCCTGTCCGGCTCTATCTTTTTAACTTCCGCGCGGCCTATCATATCGCCTTCCCTGACGACTTTACCCGAAATTATGGCTATATTGCCTTCACTTGCGCCGAACATTATTCCTTCGAGCGTAAGTTTCTCTTCCTCCGGGACGGATGCCTGGTCTTCTATCGCTCCGCTTAAATTTCTCTGTTCGAGCTCCGTCAACTTAAGCGGCTTCTGAAATATGTCGCGCAGGTGTTCTTCCAGATGCTCCTTCTTTTGGCGCGCCCCACCCATATCGGCCAGGGTATTTTTTGCCTCCGCTAAATTAAAATTTGCCGGGACTTCGATCGTGATCCGGCTCTCGCTGTTCTTTCTTGCCACCGTCACCTTAAAAGCGTGGAATACGAGCACAAGGACGCCGACGATTATTATACCGATCTCTATCGCTTTTTTTCTGGATTCTATCATATCTCTCTTGCAGGGGACACTATAGTCAATGTGAATTTTGTTTTACGCGCTTCGGGCTGTTCGGGCCGCATATGCGGCGGCATTAAGCCTCGCCCGACAAAAGGATCGGGGAAATCGGTCGACTTCCTGCCCGCGTTTATGGTTAACGATTCAACACGGATATATTTACTATAGTCTTCTATGCTGAATAACAGACTTAAGATGCTCGGATAAGAAGCTGTGCCTTCGGCGGTTACTCCGATTATCCTGTATCCCAACACAGAATAACTCTCCAGCGGTTTTATGCTTTCCAGAGTCACATTCTTCTCATTGACAAGATCCGTCAGGATCTCCATGAGCCCGCTCGTGTTTCCCGTACCGACAAATTGCGAGTCGAATTGATTTATGTAGTTTTTATAATCGACCGTATTTGCCAGAGTATTAAGATTCTCATGCGTCTCTTTGAGAATACGGTCCATACGGAAGAACGTGCCCAGATCATATTTTACCAATAAGAAGAAAGCGAACACTAAAAGCAGAAATATAAATACCGCGAATGAAAATCTCTCCCTGTCGTCAAGTATCTTTCTTATACTGTCGCTCATTTTAATACGATCTCAAATTCCGTTATTTCGTTCTTAAGGTATTCCTTTTTCGTTACAGAGACCAGTTCTATGCTCTTAAATCCGCTCATTATCTTTTTATTCTGTTTGATCGCTTCCAATATCTTATTGGGATCCGTATTGCTTGAGGGCGTCGCCGCAAAGACGAATCCCCGCACCGTTAGAACGGGGGCGGCGGGTTCCGCGGACGTCTTATTGACATAGCTGATATTGTCTACCCAGCATTCCTCCGGTAACGCCGCGTTGAGTTGCGTCAGTTTTTCCGTAAGATAATATTTTTTATCTATAAGCGTATTTATCAGAGCCGCCTTGCCGGTGAGCGTATCTTTATAACGCAGAATATCTTCCCTTGAGATGGTTCCCGAAATGCCTTCGTATGCCGCCAGGCCTTTCTGCGCGTTCGCCACCCGGCCCGCCTTGGCGTTATTTATTCCCAGAAGGAAGAGGTGCGCAACAATGATAACCAGGAATATGATCAACGATCTCATCGCCACCTTTTTCAATATCCACAGGTCATTTTTAACGACGTCTTCGGGCGCCATATTCAAAAACGGCTTATTCTGCAGATCATGCAGCAGCATCAGGACGGGCAGATGCCTGTCCTTTATCTTTTCATCTGTATTTTTAAAGAACGACATATCTGGCCGCGCAAAAGGCACGCCGAATTCCCGCGACAGATCCAATTCATCGGCGGATGGTTCGAAACCGGAGATGAGTATCTCGTCTACTCTTTCTTTTGCCTCTTTTCTCAGATAGTCTATGCCGCCTATCACATCTTTCTCGATATGCGGCCAGACTGCCTTCAATGTAGGATAGCTTAAGCCGTTCTCATTCTTACCGGCTTCGACCTGAGGTATGACAAGTTCCTTGAAAAAGTAAGGATAGCGGTGCGATATTTCACATAAGATAACACGGTTATGCGGTTCATAATGTATAAACACATATGCGCCTTTTTTACTCAGGTTTTTCTTCAGGCTGAGCGAGCGGGCAAGCAATGCCGGTACAGGCTCGATCGTAGACGCATGTATATTGTTTTCGGAAAAGAAATCGATCGTTTCACGGATGTTCTTCGTCTCTACCGCCGCGAAGACTATCTCGCGCAGGCCGGGCCTTAAAACATATGATTTAAAACCATAGGTAAGGTTATCTATAAGCGACGGGATATATTTCTGCGCTTCAAAGACGATAGATTGGTCGATCTCGTTTTTGGAAACGCCTTTTATAGAAAATCGGCGCAAAATAAGACGGGCGTTGGGTACATTGATAGCTATCCTGTAGGGCCTGTCTTCCTCTTTGGGAAAGAGCTTCACGATGAGCTTGCCTATCTCGACATTTGTATCCACATACGACAGGCCTTTTGTGTTTTTCTCGATGGGAAAGCGTTTCAGCAGGGAGATCTTCATGCCGCCGAATACGGTAGAGCCTTCCGCCACGTCTATGAAATCTTCACTGACGTATATAGCGGTACTTGAAAAAAATATCTTTTTAAACGCTAAGAGGGGTTCCATCTATATCAGTTGCAAACCAGGTCGCCTTTCTTAACCGCGTCGGCCAGCGCTTTATACAGTATCTTTGCCACGCATACATCGTAACCGGTTCTCTCTACGACTATTTTCCCCAGGAGCTTGTTATCTCTAAGCACAAAGAGCGTATCGCCTTTTTCGACTCCTGCCCTGGTCCCGACATCTACAACGAGAAAACCATATCCGTGGTTTACCTCAAGCACCTTACCGTTTATTTTACCCTTGCCGGCCGTGACCGTTATCGGCTGAAGGCTTATCCCGCCGTTGGTCATAATTTTCCTTGATGCCTTGTTCAATTTCTTAGTCAACTCTTCTATCTTCTCCCTGCTTGGCCTCAAAGCCTCTTTCAATGAATTTATTTCAGCGTCTTTCGCGGGAAGATCTTTCTCTCTTTGAGCCAGCAGGGCCTTTATTCTATTCAGTTCGGCTTCCTGGCCTCTCGCCCTGGATTCGCTTTCGGACTTCATCCTCTCTACCATGGTCTCATAATCACCTATCTTGTCTATGAGATCTTCTTTCTCTTTCTTCGCGTTGTCAAATTCTATTTCGAGCGCCTTTTTTTGTTTATAGAGTTCTTCAAGCTCTCTTTCAATATACCGTTTTTGTTCGGTCAGGCGCACATTATTAGCGCTTATATTCTTGTTTAACATAAACATATACCAGGTCACCGCTAATAGAGCTAATATTGCCATTGCGGCCAAAATGCGCCAAATAGTTAGTTTTATCAACATTCCTCCTTTTCGATATACAGAGTAGAAATAATGGGCATAAAAAGAGACGCAAGTACAAACCGAGTTTGTAGACTCGCGTCTTTGAGCGATATTTTAATCCAGTTTCGCTTTAACATTTAAGATTATATAAAGATAACCCCTATGCAATATAATAAAATAACTATTGTATTATCAAAGTATAACACGAAACAATTTCTTTGGCAAGCGTTAAGGATTAATTTATCTGGGTAAGGATGCCGTTATTCCAGGTAGCGGTGATAATCCTGTTATTTGCGGTGGATCTAATCGTATAAAGTTTAGGCGATCCATCGGGATGAAGACGTGTGATAGTGACGGTAAGATCGGCCCCGATAATAGCGGAAGGGATATTATATGTATAGCTTGAGTTTTGAAATAGGTTTACTATGTTCGGATCTGTGGGAATTTTAAAATTTCCATATGATATCCCGAATTCAGCGTTATAGTAATTCTGGAGCGGAACCAATAGCTGTTCAGCAGGAGTTGCGGCAAAGGTGCTGAACATATATGTGGCTGTTACCATGATCGCGGTCGTAATAAGCATCATCACCGCTATCCAGAATATACTGATAAAGCCTTTTTTGGAATATTTGGCTGTCATTGGTCCACCTTGAACCCTATCAGTTGAATTGTTCTCGATACCGGAGCGGGAGTAGTCGTCGTCGCGGTTATCCGCTTGTATGACATTCCGTTATAAGTTCGGTCTTCTACGGTGTAGGAAGTGGATGTATACCCATCCGGTATGGGACTTATTGTAGGAGTTTTGTTGTTTCCTTGCAACAGGTCGTCCGCGCTATAATCTTCGGCAAGCAGGTCCTCTATCTGCGCCATCACCAGATTTATGCCCGTCATCTGCTGAACGATCCTCTGCTGTTGCTGAAAGAGCAATGAATAAAAACCCAGTCCCGATACCGCCATTATAGCGACCACTATCAGGATTAAAATAATATCCGCGAGAGTAAATCCTTTGCGATTATGCAGTATCATATCTTAAACAAATATATCACAAAAACTCATTTCTAACCAGATAAAATAAAGTAAAAATGGCGGAGAGGGAGAGATTTGAACTCTCGATACGGTATTACCCATATAGCGGTTTAGCAAACCGCCGCCCTAGGCCACTAGGCGACCTCTCCGACCGATATCGTTCGTATTTCCTGCGCATACGAAATATGTTTTAATTGTAACATAGATGATAGTATTTATCAAACACTCATTGACCGGATATATTCGGCGGCCCGTTTTTGGCGGGAAATTATAACAGGATGGCCTTTCTTATAGAGAGTCGGACCGAGAAACCATCCTTTCTGGAGCGCCTCAAAAACATCCTCTTTAGTCATACCGAAATAATCGATCTTAAGATAATGTTTCAGGAGAAGTTCGGCGTAGGCCGCGGCGAATTTCTCATAGAGCTCATGATCCGACAACACGTTATCAAACGTATAAGCCGACAATTGCGGGTAATGAAGTTTTACATCTTTAACGGCTATGGGCGTTAATGCCAGCGGACCGTAAGCCTTTCCGCCGGGATGTTTATAATAAACAGGGACATCCCTGCCCGAGACTTCAAGATAATTTATACCCGCTCTCAAATAACGCCATAATTCCGTCTTTGAAAATGTATAGGTCCTCTCTCCGGGAAGGCTTATTGACAATGATGGTTTTGGGAGAGGCGTCTCTTTTGATATTGCGGCCGGAGATACGGTTATACCAGCTGCGCAGAATAGCGCTAATGCGTTCCGGTATATAAGAATTGCGGCATTATGACCGACCATCGGCTCACCCCCATCCTAAAAGAGGAGGCCGAAGGGCATATGAAAGCGAAAAACCCTAAGGCAAAAACCTTAGGGTCTTTAAGCTTCCACCCCTTTGGCAACCAGGCTTCCCGTTTCTCAACGGGCCCTATGGCTTTGCGTCCCAAGATTACTCTTGGTTTGCCTTTTTCAACAGGTAATCCTAACTGTCGATTACAAGTATATCATATAAAAATAGCAAAGAAAAGGGGTCAGGCGCTTTTTTACTAAAAAGCGCCTGACCCCTATCGCATATTGTATTAATTTTTACTCTTGTGTATTCTCCGCTACGAATTTCTTTATCTCTTCGAGGTTTTCCAGTATCAACTTTGCTTTGTTGATGCCAAATGAGAACGGGAATTTATCATCCTCGCTACGTCTCAAAACCAGAATGGGCTTACCATTATAATCACTGCGCTCAACCATTTGCTCCTCCTTTATTTAACGCTTATCTTTACCTTATTCTCTTTCGCCGGGGCCTTCTTCGGGATCGTGATCTCCAGAACACCATCCTTATAGGTAGCGTTTATTCCAAAATTCTCGACTTCACACGGAAGTTCCACGGTCTTCTCAAAACTCCCGAAGAATCTCTCCTGTCTTACAACACCCGGCGAGTTCCGGCTCTTAAGTACATCACGCGACCCGGATATCTTTAAGAATCTCCCGCTCTCCAGCGCTATATTTATCTTATCCTTTTCCATGCCGGGAAGGTCGGCCTTCACTATAACATTTTTTTCATTCTGCAGTACGTCGATACTGACGTCGCCGGCAAAATCCTTTAAAACAACGTCGCTGGCCGCGGACGCGCCCGATACCATGTCTTTTATAAGAAGATCCATCTCGCGTTTCACGCGGCTCATTTTTTTACGCAGCGCGGAAAGATCCTGCGCGGTCATATCCTCTTTAGGCTCGATATCGCTATAAGCGATCCCGGCCAGGAGAGCTCCTATAAAAACAAATCCCGCTATCTTCTTCACCATAAGTTGATATGTTACACTATGAAATTGACAATGTCAATTTATTAACGTAAAATAGGCAAAATTAAAAATGGAGGAAAGATGATGTTGAAGTTCAGGAACAAGGTTCTTATTATCGGCTACGGTTCTGTCTCTAAATGCACCCTGCCGATACTTTTAAAACATGTGGATATCCCATGCAAAAACATAACTATAGTAGATTTTGCCAATAAGCGCGGCGAGCTGAAAGACTGGATCAAAAAAGGCGTGCACTATTCTCAGGAGAAGATCACTCCGATAAACATATCCCAGGTGCTCTCCAAATATGTATCCGCCGGCGGGCTCATCATAGACCTCGGATGGAATATCGGTTGTAACGATATACTGACGTGGTGCCATGAAAACAAAGTGCTTTATATAAACACCTCGGTTGAAGAATGGGACCCCTACGCAGGCATCCACAATAAGAGTCCGTTTAAAAAATCGCTCTACTACCGCCAAATGCTGATCCGCGAAATGATCTCCAAATGGGATAACGACTCTATCACCGCCGTAGTGGATCACGGCGCCAATCCGGGTCTCATCTCGCATTTCACCAAAAAAGGTATAGTCGACATAGCAGAAAAGATGATACGCGACAAGACGACGCCAAAGAGAGAGGCCTCAGGGCTCGAGAAACTGCTGCGTACAAAATCGTACCCGGATCTCGCTTACAAGCTCGGTATAAAGGTGATCCACTGCAGCGAAAGGGATACCCAGATTACAAACAGGCCCAAAGAAGTGGATGAATTCGTCGGAACATGGAGCATAGAAGGTTTAAGGGAAGAGGGCATATCCCCCGCCGAAATGGGCTGGGGCACTCACGAGAAGACTCTTCCACCGTTGGCGAATAAACCTCCATATGGCCCGAAAAACCAGATATTCTTGTCGCAGATGGGAATAAATACATGGGTGAGGAGCTGGATACCGCATCAGGAGATAATAGGTATGGTAATAAGACACGGCGAAGCTTTCTCGATATCCGATAAGCTCACCGTATGGAAGGACGGGAAAGCCGTATACAGGCCGACCGTCCATTATGCTTATATGCCGTGTCATGAAACTATATCCTCGCTCTATGAACTGCGTTGCAGAAATTATGAACTGCAGCCGAATTTAAGGATAATGAGCGATGAGATAAAAACGGGCGATGACATACTCGGCGCGCTTCTTATGGGGCATAAATATAATTCATGGTGGACGGGAAGCATCCTCTCTATCGATGAATCGAGAAGATTGGTGCCGCACCAGAATGCCACAACCATGCAGGTGGCCATAGGCGTCGTCTCGGCCGCGATGTGGATGATAGAGAACCCCCGTAAAGGCGTCTGCATCCCCGACGACCTGCCACATGATTATATACTGGCTATAGCAAAACCTTATCTGGGGAATCTGGCCTCTCTTCCGTCAGACTGGACGCCTTTAAAAAATTACAGGGTATTCTTTAGAGAGAATCCAAACGCATATCTTGATGAGAAGAATATATGGTCTTTCAATAATTTCTTGTTCAAAGACTAAAGGAGAATAAATTGGCTGATATCTTAAAGATAGCTAAGAAAAAAGGAACTCCCGTATTCATACTCGACCACAAGAAGATAAGAGAGAACTACAGGGAGTTCAAAGAAGCCCTTCCGAGAGTCCAGGCATACTATGCGGTAAAAGCAAACTCCAATCCCGAGATAGTCAGAACTCTTTACAAAATGGGCGCAAGCTTCGATGTCGCCTCGTTCCCGGAGTTCATGATAGTGCATGAGAATATAAAGAACCTGTCAAAAAAGAATAGGCAGGATTTCATATGGGATAAGATAATCTACGCCAATACTATAAAACAGGAAGAGACTTTAAGAAAGCTCGACCAATATAAACCGCTCGTCACATATGATAATATCGATGAACTTAAAAAGATAAAGAAGCACTGCCCCCATGCCGGGCTCGTTTTGAGAATACGCGTCCCGAATACGGGCTCAATGGTCGAGCTCTCATCCAAGTTCGGCGCCCATCCGGGCGAGGCGGTTGATCTGATACTTGAAGCATTCAAGATAGGCCTCATTGTAGAAGGGATAAGCTTCCATGTGGGAAGCCAGTGTAATAATTTCGAGAACTACATGCAGGCGATCCAACTCGCCTCATCGATATTGAAAGAGGCTGAATCGCGCGGCCATAAGATCAATATACTCGATATAGGCGGCGGATTTCCTGTGAAATATAACAACAAAGTGAAATCCTTCAAGACCCTCGCCAGGAAATTGAACACCGAGATAGACCGGCTATTCCCAAAGACGATGGAGATACTCGCCGAACCAGGGAGATTCATGGTGGCCAATGCCGCGACTCTGGTCACGAAGATAATAGGGAAAGCTGTCCGCGACGGCAAGACATGCTATTATCTGGATGACGGGGTTTATCACACATTTTCAGGGATAGTATTCGATCATTGCGTCTACCCTCTTAAGGCATTTAAGGATGGCGAAAAGAAGGTGTGTTCCGTATTCGGTCCCACGTGCGACGCGTTCGACACGATATCCGTAGCTGAGGAACTTCCGGATCTTGAGATTGGCGACTACCTGTACGCCGAAAATATCGGCGCTTACTCGATAGCCTCGAGCACCTACTTTAACGGGTTTCCACCCGCGAAAGTCGTTCACATTAACAAATAGTCACAGATCTCGCCGAAGCGTTTCCCCTATGAAAAATAAAAAAGGGTCTGACCCAACATGTCTATTACATCGTGAATGGGTCTGACCCTTTTTTATTTTGGTAGCGGGGGTCCGATTCGAACGGACGACCTTCGGGTTATGAGCCCGACGAGCTACCAGGCTGCTCCACCCCGCAATGTAGCTCCATTATAACAGAGATTTTGCCGTTTGCAAGCTTTATTACTAACAGTAAAAGGGGCCAGGCGCTTTTTTGGAGTATATGTGGCACCTTTTCCAAAAAAGCGCCTGACCCTTCTTATTTTTTGGTGGGATAAGACTTGAGGATGATCTCGCCTTTTTTGGCTACGCCTATCCTGTCGCGGGCTCTCTTTTCTACATATATGATGTCGGTCTCTAACCGCCTCTTCTCTTCCTCAAGCACCTTGATATCTTCTTTTACTTTCTTGAGCTGGCGATCAAGAGACTTATTCTTATAATTTATCCGCTGGTATTTTACGAAAGGCGGCAGAAATACACCCAGCAATATGAGAACAAATATTACCGTCTTTATTACGCTCTTTTTGACCATATCTCTTTGCCATAGACGGCCTTCTTGCCTAAAGATTCCTCTATGCGCAGCAGTTCGTTATATTTGCATATCCTCTCGGATCTGCAGGCAGAGCCGGTCTTTATCTGTCCCGTATTCATAGCCACAACCAGATGCGAGATCGTGGTATCTTCTGTCTCTCCGGACCTGTGCGATACTACAGCCGTATAGCCATGCTTCTTTGCGAGATCCATAGTATCGAGCGTTTCGGTAAGCGTTCCTATCTGGTTCAATTTTATAAGGATAGAATTGGCTACCTTCTTCTCAATGCCCATCCTCAGCCTTTTTACGTTAGTCACAAAGAGATCGTCCCCGACGATCTGTATCGATTTGCCCATCTTTTCGGTCATCTTCTTCCAACCATCCCAGTCGTCTTCCGCGAGGCCGTCCTCTATAGAAACTATAGGATACTTCGATACCCACCGGGAATAGAACTCTATCATATCGAGACTCGAATTCTCTTTCTTTGGCTCCGCCTCCAGAATATATTTGCCGTCTTCGAAGAATGAGCTCGCCGCGGGATCGAGCGCTATCGATATATCTTTGCCGGCCTTATATCCGGCCTTGTCTATCGCCGCCAGTATAACTTCCACCGCCTCTTCGTTCGACTTAAGGTCGGGAGCGAATCCGCCCTCATCTCCGACGGCAGTGGACATCTTTTTATCGTGAAGTATCTTCTTCAGGGCATGGAATGTTTCGGCGCCCCACCTGAGAGCCTCGGCAAATGAGCCGGCGCCTACAGGCATTATCATGAACTCCTGAAGATCCACATTATTATCGGCGTGAGCGCCGCCGTTCAATATATTCATCATCGGTATGGGCAAAACTTTGGCTTTATCTCCGCCTATATACCTGTATAACAGCATCTTTTTGGAAACGGCCGCCGCTTTCGCCACCGCCAGCGAAACCCCGAGCGTCGCATTGGCTCCGAGCCTCGCTTTATTAGGCGTGCCGTCGGTATCTATCAGGATCTGGTCAAGCTCTCCCTGCATCAGGGCGTCTTTACCTTTAATAACTTTTTTTATCTCGCCATTAACGTTGGCGACGGCTTTCAATACTCCCTTGCCGCCGTACTTTGTCTTATCGCCGTCCCTCAATTCAACAGCCTCATGCTCTCCCGTGGATGCGCCGCTCGGTATAGCCGCCCTGCCGAAAGAACCGTCTTCCAAAGTTACATCGACCTCTATCGTAGGATTTCCCCTTGAATCCAATATCTGTCTTGCCTTTACATCCGAAATACCGGTCTTCATCTTATCGTTACCTTCCTTCCCTCTATCTTTATCTTTCCTTCAACAAACAATTTTATCGCCTCAGGATAGGCCTTGTGCTCCTCTTTGTGGAGACGCTCCAACAAAGTCTCTTCCGTATCATCCGCTCTTATCTCTACCGCTTTCTGTAAAATTATCGGCCCGTTATCAAGATTCTCATCGACAAAGTGTACGGTAACTCCCGTAACCTTAGCTCCGTGATCGAGGGCGTCTTTTACGCCATGGGAGCCTTTGAATGACGGGAGAAGCGCCGGATGGATATTTATTATCCTGTTCCTGTATTCCCTAATGAAGTACGGGCTTAATAGCCTCATGAAACCGGCAAGAACAACCAGCTTAACGTCTCTCTTCTTTAAACGCTCTACTATCTCTTTATCAAAGTCTTCTCTGGTTTTATATTCTTTTTTATCGAGTATGACGGTCTCAATGCCGGCCTTCCTGGCGCGCTCCAGAGCGAAAGCCTTCTTTTCGTCGCTTAGCACAAACGCTATCCTGGCAGGGATATATCCTTTATTGATATTATCTATTATCGCCTGGAGGTTCGTCCCGTTCCCGGAACAGAGCACCGCTATATTCATCCCGTTGGCAACCTTCCTTTTACTCCTCGTTTGCTATCTTCTCTATCTTGGCGTCGATGGCCTCTTTGGTATTAACGCCGACAAGGCGGGAATGTTCCTTACCGGATTTAAAGAATACTATCGTCGGAATATTAAATATGGATAATTCCGTTGCCAACTCCGGACTGTCGTCTACATTAGCCTTCGCGACCTTTACGCTGGCTCTCCGCTCCTCGGCTATCCTTTCCACCGCGGGGGCTATCACCTTGCACGGTACGCACCACGGCGCCCAGAAATCCACAAGGACGAGCCTATCCGAACCCAATACCTCTTTACCAAAATTGCCGCTGTTTATCTCTACCATATGATACCTCTACCTCTTTAATATTACTTTAGTCGGGCAGACTTCAAAACATTTCCCCATGTTTTGACACTTCCCGTAATCAATTTTTGATAAATTATTCTCTACTTTTATAGCGCCTGCGGGGCAAACCGTTTCGCACTTTCTGCACGCTATGCATCCCGCGGAACACACTTTCGTAACTACCGCTCCCGTATCTTTAGAACTGCATTTCACATAATAGGATTTATCGACCGGTATCAGTTCGAAAAGCTTCTTCGGACACGTTGCAACGCACTTACCGCAGGCTGTGCATTTATACGCGTCCACCACGGGAAGTCCGTCTGCGCCCATCGTTATGGCATCGAACGGACAGATATCGGCGCAATCCCCAAGGCCTAAGCATCCGAACGCGCACGCCTTCTGGCCGCCGAATACGAGCGACGCGGCTTTGCAGCTTCTTATACCTCTGTACGCGTATTTATCTTTGGCGCGCTTGCCGCCGTTACAAAGAACTGCCGCGATAGTTTTGACTTTCGGATTATAATCTATTCCCAGAATTTCCGCAATAGAAATTCTGGCCGCTTCGTTACTTACTACGCAGCCCGACGGCATCGCTTCACCTTTTTTGAGCGCTTCCGCGAATCCGGCGCATCCGGCCCTGCCGCACGCGCCGCAGTTCGAGCCCGGAAGGCGCGCAAGGATCATAGATATAGCGGGATCTGCCTTTATCCCGAAAAGTTTCAACACATACGCAAGGGCCGCACCGGATACGAGGCCCATCAATGCCATCACCGCTATAGGAATCAATAAATTCATTATCATAGTTTGAGACCACCGGTACTTTCACCGCCACGGTGAAGACTATATTTTAAATCCGCTAAAACCCAGGAACGCAAGCGACATAAGACTCGCTATTATAAAAGTGACAGGAGCGTCTTTAAAGCATTTAGGAACATCCGAGAACTCCAGCCTCTCTCTTATGCCGGACATAAGAAACATGGCCAGGGTAAATCCGGCGCCGGCTCCGAATCCCTGCAGAACCGACATGAAAAAGCTTCCGGCGACGGCCTTGTTATTAATAAAGAACATATCCGTATTCAATATCGCCACTCCGAAGACCGCGCAGTTCGTGGTTATGAGCGCCAGGTAGATACCGAGTGTCCTGTACAGCGCCGGAGACTTCTTCTGTATTATTATTTCGGCGAATTGAACAAATGCGGCTATGACCAGTATAAAACTCAATGTGCGCAGATATTGGAGATTATATGGAAGGAGTACAAATTTATACAGCAGCCACGTTATAATGGAGGCCATAGTAGTAACGAACGTGACGGCGATGCCCATCGAGATGGCCGGGCCGGTATGCTTTGAAACCCCTATGAAAGGGCAGAGCCCCAGAAACCTGGACAGTATAAAGTTATTTATGAATACGGTGCTGATTATTATGGCTATATATGCGGATAGATCCATTATCTTCTCTTGCTCATGAAGTAGTTGATCGCCCCTATCAGGATCCCTATCGTAAGCAGCGCTCCCGGCGCCAATATCATAAAGAGCGCCGGTTCAAAAGACCTGTTTATATAGAAACCCAATACGGTGCCGTTACCCAGCGATTCTCTTATAAAGGATATGACTACAAGCGCCCAGGTGAACCCCAGCCCCATTCCCAGCGAATCTAGTATGGACCTTATGGGCGGATGTTTTGAAGAGAACGCCTCTGCCCGGCCCAAGACTATGCAATTAACCACTATCAGCGGCACATATATTCCCAAAGACCTCGATAATAGAGGCGCGTATGCCTTCATCGCAAGCTCGACTATCGTGACGAAGGTCGCGATTACTACCACAAAACAGGGTATGCGCACTTTCTCCGGTATCACATTGCGTACAAGCGATATGAATATATTAGCGCCCACCAGTACGAAGGTGGCGGCCACTCCCATCCCTATACCGTTATTAACGCTGGTAGAGACGGCCAGCGTCGGACAAAGGCCGAGCACTATCCTGAAAGTGGGATTCTCTTTCCATAAGCCCTTTACGAATTCTCCGAATAGTCCGGTCTTTTCCATATCCTATTTCTTTAATTTGCCCAATAGATCGTCCACAGTTTTACGTATGGCGTCCGTGACGGCCTTGCTTGAGATCGTCGCTCCGGTTATCGCGTCTATATTACTCTTGATAGCTATGGTACCGGCGGACTTGCCCTTAAACTGCTTAAGAAACCACGGCTCGCTCTCACCGGGCCTTATCTCGTTTATCTTGGCGCCAAGTCCCGGAGTCTCGCTATTCTCCAGGACAGAGACCCCCTCAATGGTGCCGTCTAAATCCACACCCGCTATCATCCTTATAGGTCCGTTGTACCCGTTTCCCGTAACTCTTACGCAATATCCGGCAACCGTCCTGCCTTTAAGCGCTTCGAAATATTCTATTCCGTCCAGAGTCTTTTCGACAAAGGAGTCCGCCGACGGCATTATCGATTTTAAGGCGCTCTGCTCTTCAGCTTTAAGCTGTTCCTCGATCTTGGGCTTTGTAACCTCATATGTCACAGCCAACACAAGCGTGGCCGCCAGGCATATCACTCCGAGGACCAGTCCAAATTTTAACAATTGATTCATTTTTTCCTCCAACCAAACCATTTCGGATATGTAAACCTGTCTATCACGGGAACGAATGCGTTCATTATAAGTATCGCGTATGAGGTACCCTCAGGATATCCGGAAAATTTTCTGATAACAAAAGTCAATACGCCGCAGCCGATACCGAATATTATCTTGCCCTTATTGCTCAAAGGGCTCGTCACATAATCGGTCGCCATAAATAACGCGCCAAGCACAAGTCCGCCGGAAAGCACAAAGAAGAGCGCGTCGCCGGTGAATAGGCCTCCCGGCCCGTTAAAGGCCAGACTTAAAAAAGCGACTGAAGATATATATGTTAACGGTATGTGCCAGGTTATATATTTTTTCAAAAATAGATATGCCGCCCCTATGAGAAGAGCCGCGATGCAGACTTCTCCAATGCAACCACCGCGGTTGCCTAAAAAGAGATCCATATAAGTCGTACCCTTCAAAAGGTCGAATTGGCTATGTTTGAGCAGCGCCAGAGGCGTAGCGGTAGTTATTGCGTCCACCTGCCATCTGGGATTCTGCCATGTAGTCATATATACAGGCCAGGAGACCATCAGGAATGCTCTCCCCGCCAGCGCGGGATTAAATATATTGTGACCGAGGCCGCCGAAGACCTGCTTGCCTATCGCTATCGCGAAGAACGAACCTGCGGCGGGAAGCCATAAAGGAACTCCGGGCGGAAGATTATATGCCAGTAATAATCCTGTAAGGACAGCGCTGCCGTCAAAAATAACTATCTCCTTTTTTCTGAAAGATAGAATAGCCCATTCGGTAACTACGGCCGAAAGGACTGATACCGCTATCACATAGAGCGAATGGATCCCGAATATAAATACACCCGCCGCGCCGGCCGGTAACAGGGCCAGATTGACCGTCCACATAATACTTCTTGTAGAAATCTTGGCGCGCATATGCGGCCCCACGGAAACTATTAACGGATTATTCACCCCGTTACACCTCCAACTAAACTCTATTGCCCTTCACACCTAATAAATTAACTTTAAGAGGTGTAACGGGGTTCATATTCTCGCCTTACCATATTTCATATAGTCCAGAAGCGGTATCTTGGCCGGGCATTCGTAAGCGCATGCTCCACACTCGAAACAACCGGCTATCCCCATATCCTTCGCTTCATCGAAAAATTCTCTCTTCACCCTGTACATAAGCGCCGTCGGAGCCAGCTGCATAGGACAGACTTCGATACATTTACCGCAGCGTATGCACACCGATTCTTCGGTTCGCGGATTTTCTTCCTCCGACAGAAACAACACGCCGCCCGTCCCTTTTACTATCGGAACGTCCATCGTATATTGGGCGAGCCCCATCATCGGCCCGCCCATAATTATCTTTTTGGGTTCCTTCTTGAATCCGCCTATAAAATCCACGAGATCCTTTATTACGGTGCCTATCCTGACACGTATATTTACGGGCTCTTTCAGGCAGGAACCGGTAAGGGTTATGGAGCGTTCTATTAAAGGCTTGCCTGAATATACCGCCTCGTATATGGCATATACCGTTTGTACATTCTGAACAACACACCCTACATCCATAGGAAGTCCGCCGAAAGGGACGGTTCTGTTTAATATAGACTTTATTATCTGCTTCTCCGCGCCCTGCGGATATTTTGTCCTTAAATTAACGATCTTTACGCTGATATCCGGAAGATGAAAGCTGAAAGATTTTAACGCTTTTTCCATCGCGTAAATCGCGGGTTGTTTGTTATCTTCGATGGCAATATAAGCGTTCTTTGCGTTCAGGATCTTTAAAATTACTTCCAGCCCACTCAATATCTCTTTAGGGTTCTCCATCATTATGCGCTGGTCGCAGGTAAGATAGGGCTCGCACTCGGCGCCGTTCAATATGACGGTATCTATAGACTTATTTTTTGGCGGCGATAGTTTCACATGCGTCGGGAACGCCGCGCCGCCTAAACCGACTATCCCGGCGTCTCTTATTATTGAGATCAGTTCTTCGGCCGGGAGACCATTCGGATCACGATGCTCTTTGATCTTAAAATCCCTGTCTTCATCATCCTGAGATTCTATAAATACGGAAAGCGCTCTATTGGACACGGGAGTGGGCGAATATGAGATCTTTGTAACCTTGCCGCTTATAGACGCATGGACAGGACTCGATACGAATCCCGTGGCCTTCGCGATCTCGATATACGCCTTCACCTGTTCGCCCGCTTTCACAACCGGTTCAGCGGGCGAACCGGTATGCTGGGAGAGCGGCAGGACCACCCTTTTAGGCACGAAGATCCTCTTTATAGCCCCGTCCGATGTGAGATTCTTAAGCTGGGAAGGATGTACGCCGCCGTAGAATTTATAAGACATATTTATATATTACAACTCATTGTATAATTTTTCAACTAAAGACGCATTCTTTACCACCACCACGGGGCATGGCGCTTCACGGAATATCCTCTCTCCTTCGTCGTAGAAAGTCTCTTTGAGCGATAATACTTCTCTAAGCTCTCCCATTACAAGCATGTCCGGATTCAAAACGCCCGCCTGTTTCATTACCTCTTCATGTACAATACCCTTTAAAACAACGGCGTCACAGACCACACCCTTCTTTTCGGACATCGACTTTATCCTCTCTATAAAACGGCTCCCTTGTTCCTCAAGCTCCTTCTCGTAACCTCGCGCCTCAACATCCACAAGCACTTTCGACTTAAGAAGCTCTCGCAACAGTCTTTCGTTGACAACATATATGGCCGAAAGCCTGGCCTGAAGTATCTTCGCGAGCGCTATAGCATACTTCACGGTTATCAACGATATGCCTTCCGCGGCAACACATACCATTATATTCTTTATAGCCATAATCTCAAGCCCTCTGTTCTTTAAGACGCTCCTTTATCATCTTCAACATGCAGAAAGATTCTCTGCCCTCTTCATCCAGTCTTTCGCTTATACTCTTGAACGTATCTTCGTAATTGGGAATATATATCTTTTCCAGCGCGTTAACCTTTCTTATTGTCCTGAACACTTCTTCCGCTATCCTCAAGAGCGCCGTCTTCTTCTCGACAAGCTGGGCGGCGAGTTTCAAGACTTCCTTAAATTTAACTATCGCCTCTTCCAGATAAAGACTCACTCCATAAGGGCTGTGATGCGGAGGATCGTCCGTAATATCCAATTTTATCATAGGGATATCCACACCCATAACACGCCTGTTCGATATAGATATCTCGTTCTTTATACCGCCGGCAAAACTTAAAGATTCCGCCCGGGACCTGCCCATGACCACAACGGCTCTATCGACAGTCGCATAAGCGTCTTTAAGCATTTTATTCAGGTCCCTCTCAAGCTTTTCCGCGATATCTATAACGGAATTCAACTCATTGATCAGTATCTTCCGCTTCTCATCAAGGAGTTCGTACCCTTCCCTCGTAAGAGCGAGCGACTTCTTTACGCTCAGAAGATTCGTCTTCGTTGCCGCTATATTAAGTTTCATCCCTCTTCCGGTAGTGTTTAGCCAACTCTTCTTCTTTTATTCTTATAAGTTCCTCGCGCGGCAAAATGGAGATGATATCCCATCCCAGATCGAGCCCCTCCTCTACCGTGCGCCTCTCATGATAATTCTGGGTAAGGAGCCTCTTTTCGAACTCATCGCCGAATTTCAGGTATTTCAGATCGAGCGGCGTAAGCTCTTCCTCGCCTATGATCGAGGCGAGCGCTCTTATATCCTTAACATGCGCGTAAGCCGCGAATAATTGGCTGGCAAGAGCCGGATGGTCCTCGCGTGTCATTCCTTTACCGATATTGTCCTTCATGAGTCTCGAGAGCGACGGCAGGCCCGCTATCGGAGGATAGACGCCCCTGGAATATAACTCTCTCTCGAGGACGATCTGTCCTTCCGTTATATAACCGGTCAGGTCGGGAATAGGATGCGTTATGTCGTCGTTAGGCATTGTCAATATCGGCAATTGAGTGATCGAGCCGGGCACTCCTTTTATCATACCGGCCCTTTCATAGATACTCGCGAGATCGCTGTAGAGGTATCCGGGATAACCTTTTCTCGCGGGAATCTCACCGCGCACCGTGGAGAGCTCTCTCAACGCTTCGCAATAGTTCGACATATCCGTCATTATAACGAGGACATGCATACCTTTTTTGAACGCCAGATATTCGGCGCACGTGAGCGCCAGCTTTGGCGTAAGAAGTCTTTCTATAGACGGGGCGTCGGCAAGGCTAAGGAAGAGAGAGACCCTGTCGAGCACGCCGGACTCCTCGAAACTCTTTATAAAGAAACGCGCCGTGTCGTACTTCACTCCCATCGCGGCGAAGACTACGCAGAAGCTTTCATTCTTTACGCGCGCCTGTCTCGCTATCTGCGCGGCTATCATATCGTGCGGCAACCCCGATCCGGAGAATATCGGTAATTTTTGCCCGCGAACGAGCGTATTCATAACGTCTATGGAAGATAGGCCGGTCTCTATTATATTTTTTGGGTAATCTCTGGCGGTGGGATTAATGGGCATGCCATTAACATCGAGCTGTTCGTCGTATGCGGGTTTCGGCATACCGTCTAACGGGTTGCCGAGCCCGTCGAAAACCCTGCCCAGCATCTCCTCTGAGACGCCTATCATCAAGGGCGTCTCTTTGAACCGGACTTTGCAGTTATTCAGGCTCATTCCGCCGGTGCCGCCCAATACCTGCACTACGGCATACCCCTTTCCGACCTCGAGCGTTATTCCGAAGCGCGAGCGCCCTTCGTTATCCATAACCTCCACGACCTCGTTATATCCGACGTTATGTATATTCCGTATTATGAATAACGGCCCGACGATCTCATTCAAGCCCAAATATTCTCTTAAACTATATTCATGCATCAAAAATCGAGCTCCTTAAGCGCTTCGGCTACCTTTTCCGGCATCTTCTCCAGCCTGTCAAGGTCGTCTTCGGTATAATCCGTCTTCATCCTCATAAGCTCATGGCAGACCGGCAGTACCTTTATTTCATTGACAGATATGCCTTTCTTAACAATAACCTCGCCGGCCTGATAGAAAGTTATTATCGCTTTGAGCATCAGCAGCTGCTTCTTCGCCGATGAATATGTATCCACTTTATCGAAAGCGTTCTGCTGGAGAAACGCGTTCTTGAATATATAGCATGTCTCCAATATAAGGCGCTGTGTCTGCGGCAATACTTCCGGCCCCACAAGCTTCACCACCTGCAGGAGCTTCTGTTCTTTTTGTAAAAGCTCCATTATTATATAACGCGATTCCAGCCATTGGGCGCTTACTTTGTCCTGCCACCATCTCTTTATATCATCCAAATATTCGGAATAGCTCTCGATCCATCCTATGGAAGGATAGTGCCTGGCATTGGCGAGATCCCTGTCGAGCGCCCAGAAGCAGCGAATGAATCTTTTTGTATGCGACGTTACAGGCTCGGAAAAATCACCGCCCGGAGGCGAGACGGACGCTATGATAGTAATGGAGCCGTTCTCGCCGCCCAATGTTCTCACCCTGCCGGCCCTTTCGTAAAACTCCGCCAGCCGCGAAGGCAGATATGCGGGGAAGCCCTCTTCAAGCGGCATCTCTTCCAATCTGCCTGAAAGCTCCCTCAACGCCTCCGCCCACCTGGACGTGGAATCGGCCATGAGTGCGACATTGTATCCCATGTCGCGGTAATACTCCGCCATAGTGATCCCGGTATATATGCTCGCTTCACGGGCGGCGACCGGCATATTGGATGTATTCGCTATGAATATCGTCCTTTCGGAGAGCGGCCTGCCCGTTCTCGGATCGATCAGTTTTGGAAAATTCAACAGTACATCCGTCATCTCATTGCCGCGCTCACCGCATCCTACGAATATCACAACCTCCGCATCGCTCCATTTTGCTATCTGATGCTGCACGACGGTCTTGCCCGTACCAAACCCTCCGGGAATAGCAACGCACCCGCCCTTGGCCACCGGGAAGAGCGTATCTATAACGCGCTGGCCCGTAATTAGCGGCTCGTTTACAGTCAGCCTCTCACCGTAAGGTCTGCTTTTACGTACCGGCCAGCGCTGGTACATAAAGATATCTATATCGACGCCGCCTTTCGTTACAACGGCTATCTTTTCCAAAAGAGAATAATCGCCTTCCGGAGCCAGCCACTTTAACGATCCGCTAATAGCCGGAGGGATCAATATCTTATGCATTATAAGATCTGTCTCCTGTACTTCGCCTATCTGCTCTCCGCTTCTTAAATTGTCGCCCGCCTTCCGGCGCGGTAGAAAACGCCACTTCTTCTTCCTGTCGAGCGCCTCTATGTGCACGCCTTTTTGGATATAGAACCCTTCTCTCTCCTTTATAATCTCTAGAGGCCGCTGTATGCCATCGTATATATTGCCTAAAAGCCCCGGTCCGAGCTCCACATATAAAGGAGTGCCCTGGGTATATATAAAATCTCCCGCCTTCAGTGAAGTCGTATCTTCATAGACCTGTATAAAAGCCCTGTCAGCCTTTATCCTCACAACTTCTCCTATGAGATGGTCTTCGCCGACTTCAACCATATCGAGCATCCTTAAAGATACGGCCTCTTCCGCCTCTACGACGGGCCCCACAACCCTGTATATCTTTCCGGCTATGCTGGACATATATTAAAAAGCCTCTTTCAGCAGCTTGATATAGATTTCATCATACGCTCTCTTAAGGCGCGCGGAGAACCTGTTATCGAATAACAGCCTGCCGTCTTGCGATTGAACTATAACACCCATCTCCGCGAAGTCGCTCTTCTTGAATTCAACGGGCAGATCGCTGAACCGGGATATCACTCCTTCGTCAAAATGAGAATAAAATACCTGCGCTCTTTTATCATCGATTATCCTGACGCCTTCGAGGATCGCTTCTCTTAAAAATTTCGTATAATCGGGACTTCCGCGGAAGTTTTCAGCCTCTCTCTTCACGGCAGTAATAACATCCGCTATGAACAGGCTCCTGGCCTCCAGATCCACTCTTCTCCTCTCTATAGCAATAGTAGAGAATATCCTCGCCTTCTTCTCTCCCGTCTCTTTTTCCGCGGCCGACAATATGGCCTGTGCCTTTACTTGAGCCTCCCTGGAAGCCTCGGATAAAATACGTTCTCTCTCTTTATGGGCCTTGCCCAGGAGAGACTCCGCGTCTTCAGATGATTCCTCCCTTATCCTGGAACATATCTCCTCGGCGTTGGCGTTGTTTATCTTTGAAATATCTTTCTTACTTTTCATATACTTATTCCTATGGCCTTCTTCAGAACCTCCCCCGCGGTTTTCGGCTTTTTTGTATCGATACCGCGCGACGGGATCTCAAGCACCAGGGGAAGCGGCTTGCTGTATAATAGCTCATCCAGCTCTCCCTCTATAAACGATGCGGCCTTTTGCGTAATAAGTAATATACCGACGTCTTCGGACGAAACGGCCACTTTAAGCGCTTCCAGCGCCTCACTGCGCACTGATACTTCGCGCGTATCGACGCCCGCAAGCTTAAACCCCAGGCTGCTCGCTCTATCGGCGATACAGAAAAATCGCATTCTATACTCTGCCCAGTATCATTATTGAGATTATCAGCCCGTAGATAGCTATGCCTTCGGCGAGGCCCACGTATATGAGCGCCTTACCGGCTATCTCCGGCTTTTCGCTCATCGCCCCGACGGCTGCCGCTCCGACATAAGCCACCGCCACACCCGCGGCGACAGCGCTCAAACCTGTAGCCATAGCGGCCGACAGAAAAGCCCATTTTACCGTACTAGGATCCATCTGTTACCTCCTTTTTTATCCACAACAATTTTTACATCTTTAATGGTTTATAAAAACGCTTCCCGCTCATAAAAAACTTGGAGAAAAATTCGTAATAATTTAAACGCAGGCTCTGTATGCTCACTACGAGCCCCTCAAGAAGTATTATAAGTATATTGCCGAACACTATTATTATCAAAGACGCCGCGGTGCCGCCGACACCTTTCATTATACGCGACAATTCAAATATCGACAGGAATAATCCCGTGTGCGCCAAAGCGAACGCGGCTATACGTATAAAAGATACGGTATTGGCAAGATAGCCCATCACTATCTCCAGTATATCTATCGTGCTCTCCATAAATGCCGTAAATACGGGCTCCCGTTTCTTTTTTACGATCAGCTCTACCAGCGGCTTAAGAAAGAGGAGCCCCGCGCATGCCAAAAATATTATCACATATACCGGCTGAAATGCCGTCCTGGATACGAGCATCTTGCTTACAAGGGCTATGCCCGTCCAGTATATCACTCCGGCTATCAGGCCGGATTTGTCAAAAAAAGCCTTGATATAGTCCCTGTCCTTGAACGCATTCACGACATTCAGGAATATGCCTCCGGTTATCATGACTATGCCAAATAATATACTTATCTTGAATATTTCGATAATGCTATGCATCGGCTTTATCCATAACGAAGGGAATTCGTATCCGAAAAAGCTCCCGTACAATATACCGAATAGCTCCGAACTGATCCCGCAATAAAATATCAGGGTGCCCGCCTGCTTCACGTTCTCTTTTTTACTCTTCCATAAAAACAGGCTTACCGCCGACAATACAAGCCCGTGTCCCAGGTCGCCGAACATCGCGCCGAACATTATGAGGAAGCTTATAGCAACAAATATCGTAGGATCTATGGTGCCGTAACGCGGAATGCCATAGGCGTCTATCAGGAGTTCAAACGGCCGGAATATCCTGGTATTGCGAAGCTTTACCGGTATCTCGTCTTTAGGTATGTTCAGATCCTCGGCCATTCTCTCTTCTATGCAGGAAGACGGGTCGAATCTCTTGACCTCATCTATGATCTTCTCTTTTTCCGATCCCGGCACCCAACCGGATATCAGGGCCGTCTTTTCCGTAATACACGAATACTTCTTCGCTTCAAGCAGAGACTTCTTCACCGTTACGTATGTCTCTATATCGGAAAGGCCTTCCAATAGCTCATCCTTTAACTTTCTCAGATTTACGGCGACAGCTTCGATATCTTTTTTACAGACATCTATTTCATCTTTTATCTTCTTAACCACTTCCCTGGAGAGATCCTGCGGCTCCTGCTCTTGATCGAGTTTGATCCACCCGAGATCTCTCAGCACTTTGTCGAGCAATTCTCTGTCCCGCCTCAATCCTATGAAAAGAAGCGCCGACCTGGAGCCCTCCTTCTTAAAAGGATAGACTATATGCGGTATATCTTTCAGGCTCCTGTTAAGAAGCGGCAGGTTCTTCTCTTCGAGGCTCCCCACTTCAACCTTTAAAAAAGAGTAGGAAGACGAAGGCCGGCCTATAGAGAACGGCACATACTCTTCCAGGCGCGACAACATCGCCTCTTTCGTATTCAGCCGGGACACGAGATCTTCCTTCTCGGCTATAAGCGGCTTGATCGCCTCCTCGGCCTTGCCCAGATTCTTATCGGCCTCTTCATAAGAGAGATTCCTGAATTCTTTTTTTGGTAACAAGGCCATTCCGGTCTTTTTTGCGATATCTCTAAGGCGCGATTGAAGCGATTCATACAATGAATGTTCTTTTTCGATCTGGAATTGCGAAATATCTTCCATCCCCTTCTCGATACCGCGTATATCTACCGGATGGAATACGCCGGATCTCAAAAGAAGCGAGACTACGCCCTCCTCCCGTTCTTTCAGGACGGCTATAGTGATCAACTCCATCGCTTCGGCTGTAAACATATTATAGATCCTATATGTTCAATAATCTCGATAGCTCTTCTTTTTTTATGCCGCACGCCCTGGCATATAACAGAGATATTATATTCGCGGTCTCTCTTCTCTTCAGGATTAGATAGCCGAATATGGTCCCTATCGTGAAAGGGTTGCCGCCAAGCACCCTCTTTATCTCCTTCAGCATTATCTCGTAAAGAAAGTTCTCTATCAGATCTATATTCTCTTCGGCCATCTCCTTTACCGGAAGATACGGGCCGAATGAGACAGATTCGATAACCCTGGCTATACCGTCCGAAGCATAGGCGTCTCTCAGCGCGTTCTTATTTATCATAGAACCGCCCGGCATGAACCACTCAAGCGTATCGCTAAGGGCCAGTTTGTAGTACTTGCGCATCTTTATTAGCCATTGTATGTTTTCGCTGTCGACCTCTATGGCGAGTATCTTAGATGCCGTTTTCTTGTCGGTGGCGGAGAATCCGCCTATAGATGCCAGCAGCCTCTTATAGTAATCCCTATCCAATGAGGCCTCGAGAAAAAAGAGCGATTTTGTCGATTTGAATTTATCGCGCGCCAATAAGAGCGGTTCCTTATAATCGGTCTTATCGAGCAGCAGAATAACCTCCTCGATCGTTTCGACGGACATTATCTTTCTATAGTCTATCTCATGCTTTATCGTCCGGCCCAATATATAATCTTCATACCGAACCGGTTCTTTACTGTACCATAGCCTTAGAATAACCTTGAGATCCTCCACCTCATATCTCTGCATCAGCATGGAGACGAACTCTTTCTCTCTCTTTCCGGATAATGAATCGCGCACTCTCCCGCAGATCGAAATATCATTTAATAGAAGCTTCTTCTCAAGCGAAAGGAGATCAAGCGAATCCGGGCTCGTATCAGTGAAGATATTCCCATAATGCGTCTTCTTAAGTATCTCGATCAGCTCGTAAATGTTTTTAGAATCGATGAGCTCGGCAAAAACCTGGGGCTCTATCAGATATGAAAGCATCGCTCTTACCTTGGCATTGGCAAAAGCATATTTGGCCAACTGGCGCATAACTAACCTTTTATGGTTATGATCTTCAAAAAGATATCTTTAGCTGTCTGTACGATATCTTTTTCTTTCCGGCTCCTTGAAAGAGCCGCGTTCTCTTTAGCTTCTACGAGAATTCTCTCCTTTTCGAGGAGAAAACCCTTTTCGGATTCTTCTCTATTATTTTTGGCAAGATCTCTGGCCTTGTCTATAGCGTCCTGTATCAGGGAGGCGGCCTCTTCTTTCGCTTTGAGGATTATTTCCTGGGATTGGTTTTGTGCGCACTCTAACCTGGAGCGCGCGGATTGTTCTTCCTGCAGTATACGATCGACTATCTCTCGCATTGCATCGATTTTACCATACAACAATTATATTGACAACAATAACGATATGATGTATTTTGGAGGCGAATAGGAGAAGATTTTATGCATCATTCAAAAATGAATTGCTGTGAAACCTGTCAGGTATATTGGACCTGTGAGACCAAGTGGTATCGCGGGGAAAAAGGGGAAGAGAACGCCTGCTGCCCTATTTGCAATTATTTCAAAGTCTGCACAGCGGAAAAATCCAAAGAAGAGAAAGACCTTAAGCCCAGGTAGCCTCTTTTTTATCCTCTCTCATTTTTTCTTAAGACCATCCCGGTAAATCCGCATATGATAAATATAATGCCTACTATTATCAGTATCCAGAATCTCTCGATGTATTTCGCCGCATAAGCGGCCAGGAACATAAATATCAGGAATGCCAGGTGTATCACGGATTCCAGAGAACTGAATGTCCGCCCCCTGGCTTCTTCCGGCATCGTTTCATGGGTCATCGTATTTACCGAAACCATTATGGGACTTGCCATCATGCCCATAAGTCCCGCGAGGAGTCCGCTCACCAGTATATTGGGATACTTCCTCACAAAGAAAGCGAATAATACCACCGATATACCCGTGCCGATAAAACTTAGCAGTATAGTGCGGGGCTTTTCCATCCCCTGGCCCAATTTGCCGTATAGCAGAGTTCCCAATAACAGCCCTCCCGCCAGAAACATGCCGATAAGCCCGAGATCCAACGTCGCCGTCCCGAAAGACTCCTGTATGAAGACTATCACGACGCACGATATGGCGCCGAGTCCCGCCATTAAAAGAAAGAATACGTATACTATGAAATGCATCTGGCTGTACTTCTTAAAATACATTATCCCGTCTTTTATCTCGACAAATATGGATTTACGTATTGAGCGGGAGAACGCCTCTTTTGTGACCTTTAGATCCTCGCGTACCTCTTTAGCAAAAGACTTCTGCACTATCATCCCTATAAGAGCGGCGGACGCGAAGAAAGTCGCAGCGTCTATATAAAACCCGCCTATAGCTCCGATAAATCTTATATTAACGAGCACACCGGCCACGACCAGCCCCATGACATTGCCGAGCATGTGAGTCGTATCCGCCAATGTATTAGCTACGAGAAGCTTATCTTTTGAAACTATATCCGGTATTATGGCCATCCTGGAGGGAATAAAGAAGCGCGAAAGCGAAAATACCAGGAATACCGCCAGATAGACAAGGAGTATCTGTTGCAGCATAATGAACAATGGAATGGCAAGCACCAGTATCCCGCGCAGCAGGTCCGATATCACCATGACGTTTCTTTTGTTGAGCCTGTCGACCCATGCCCCGGCTATCGGGCCGATCAGAAATACGGGTATGATCGTAAATGAGATAAGTTTTGCCAGAGCTATGGCGGAACCGGGGGCCGTCTGATATATCAGCGCGACAAGCGCCATCTGTGTAAGCCTGTCGCCGAAGTTGGATATGATTTGCGCTATCCACAGGCATAAAAAATTACGGTCCTTCAATACGTCTCTGAAACGTGTCATAGTATTATTATACCTTATTTAAATATCTTCGTCTTTTACGCTCCGGAAATTTTTCTATGGCGTAACGAAGCATCGTCCTGGGCATCGCCGTATGATTCTTTTTCAGGAACCGCTCTTCCGCCTCTAAATCCCGTTTGCCCACCTCTCTAAGCATCCATCCTACCGCTTTATGGATAAGGTCGTGCTTATCCGACAATAAGAGCCCTGCTATCCTTATAGTGTCATCAAATTGGCGGTTCTCTATAAAATAGAATGTCGAAATAATGGCTATCCTTCTATCCCAAAGCAAAGGGGATCTTGCCAGATCATATAGAACACCTCTGTCTTTATCGCGCAGGTAATCCCCCACTATATGCTTGGCTGTAACATCCACAAGATCCCAGTTATTTATGTATCCGCAGTTCTCGAGATATATACGGTAGATCTTTTTTTTATTCTCTTCATTTGAGCCGCGATATTTAAGGATAAGGATGAGGAGGGCAAGCAACCTCTCTTCGTGGATAGAAGATCTTAATAATTCGACCGATGACTTTAATTCTATATCTTTGAACCGCGCCGCGAGTTTTCTTAATACCGGCGTTGTGACGCCTAAGAAGATATCGCCTTCGGCGTATTCTCCGGGTCCGGTCTTAAAAAAACTGCGCAGGACCTTAGCTCTTTTGCCGTTACGGTTTCGTCGCAGTACCCGCCGGAGATTCCCAGAAAGATTATTGGTGACGGATCCATTTTTTGCTCTATTACGCAAAATATATTTTTTAGCGCCCACAATCACTATTAAACGTTATATGAGCTAAAGTATGCTCTATCTTCCCCAGTCTCAAATATATGGCGGTGATGTAAAGCGTCGTAATATTGAGCCATATCAGAATAATGACGAGCAGCAACCTCATATACGCGGGCTTGATCGATTTCATACGCTTCTTCCTTTCTCTTGGCTCTCAACGTTTTAATGGAGCTGGCGAATGGAGTTGAACCATCGACCTGCGGTTTACGAAACCGCTGCTCTACCAACTGAGCTACGCCAGCCTGTGTCTACTAACTTCTGAAACCTCAAAACACGCCGGCCAGCTGCTTGCCCTACGAAGCATCTTGTAGTCCACACGTTGATTGCGAAGTAGGGAGCTACGCCAGCTTGTTAATGGAATTATAGCAGATTTTATGATGAGTGTAAATTCGTTTCGAGCTCTATCACTCCTGTTTAAAACCTATCATGCGTCGGGGCTTTTCAGGTGGAGGGGCCATGAGTTGGCGTATGGCCTCAAAGATTGTTTGTATATCAGCATCATGTTTTTCAATTTTACTCTCAAGCTCTTTTAATTTGTAGGTAAGTTCTTTACGGTTAGAAAGAACATCTCTAAGTCTTACAAAAGCACGCATTATTGCAATATTGACCTGCACGGCTCTTTTGCTATTAAGAACGCTTGAGAGCATGGCAACTCCTTGCTCAGTGAAGGCATATGGATTAGCGCGTCTAATACCTCCCCAACTTGAAGTCACAAATTGTGACTTCAAGATTTTGTATTCATCTTCTGTTAATTGAAATATGAAATCTTTCGGGAATCTATCCATATTCCTTTTAACCGCCTGGATTAACACCTTTGCTTCTACATCATAAAGATCTGCCAAGTGAGTGCTTAGCATTACCTTATGCCCCCTAACAATAAAAATTCCCGCTTCAATAACCTCTTGCGTAATCAGTTCTTTCATGGATATCCCTTCCTGCCTATATATAGGCGTTATGTTCCCCTATACTATAAGACGGAAAAAGCGGCGAAATTGTTGCAAAGAATAACTGACTATTTTTTTCTTAATTTATTTGAGTGAGTATTTTGGGGATTGATATGGCGTTATTTTAAGATAATGTGGAGTTAGTTTTGATAAACCAGGCTTTAATAAGCTCTACTTTGTCGCCCTGGATCTCGATCGTTCCGTTTTTGACCGTTCCCCCGGCCGCAAGGATAGACTTTAACTCCCTGGCCATTGCATTCAGCCGGCCGGATCCATAAGTATGCAGGCCCGCTATGACAGTGACGAACTTCCCGGCTCTTTTTTCTAAACGGATTTTTGGTACTGGTGATTTTGACATGAGGTAATTACATCACAAACTACGGGAGGGTGTCACTTTGTGGAGTGGCACTTTATGGACCGTCCATGAAACTATCCTATGTTTTCCGAAATCTCATGACTATTGAACCTGTGCTGCAACCCATTGATAAAATCGGGTGGCGGCTTTTACTATTTCTTCGGCCTCTGACTGAAATATATTACGTCTTTCATATTGAATAAGATTTTTCTTTCTGATAACCCGTCTAAGAATATTCGCTTTTTCCTTGGCATCCGGCACCGGTAAAGGGCTTACCAGGTCACATACGTCTAAATGGTCATCAGACACAGAGCGAACGCCTTTTTCATGCACACATATGGCATCCGCGGATGAGATTGAGCATTGGAGAGCGAGTGTTCCTGCAGCGTTGAAGTTTCCCGTATTCAAGGCCGCAAGCATCTGGATATAGTTATCTTCGGCCTTCTTGAGGAAATCCTTAGCGCCGGATTTATCTTCGTGCTTTATTTTTATATTTTTCGGAGCCATATTACCTATAGTCTATCGGGTCTTTACCGTAAATCACTATGTATGATTTCATAAGACTGGGCACGGGCGAAAGATTTCTTTTCATACGACTTATGAATTCATCGCATGTCTTTATGTAGGCGTCAAGCGATAGCCCGAAATATTCGGAGAATTCGAATGAAATCTTCTCTACAAATACATCTTCTACCTTCTTCTTAGACTGCGAATCCTTGACAATAATAGCAATATCGCAATCGCTGGTATTGTGGGTTTCACCTCGCGCAAGACTACCATAAAGTATTAAAGACTTTATGTTTCCGGCAACCCCGCAATCGTTTATCTTCTTAATTAAAAAATTACTTATATCTTCCTTTATTGAATGTTCTTTTTGAAAGGCCGGTTTTAAGATTTCCCTAACAATGCGACCTGATGTGTTTAATCTATAGATATGTTGCTTGCCTACTATGTCCCGACGCAATACATTCTGGTCGTATAGCTCTTTTAAGGAGGCATGGATAGCTGGAGGAGTAAGGCCAACTGATTTTGCGACATCACTGCCGGATGCCATAAATTCACTCCCTTTTGAGATAAAAAGGCGTATTATTTTAACCTTTGATTTGGTATTTAGAATATCGTCCAATCTCTTCTCTACAGTCATGGCTATCTTAAGTCTCCTTAACAATCGTTAAGTATACTTAACATCTTGCCAGAAGTCAAGTTTTTGTTTTGCAATTATCGGGGACAGTCCTTTCGGTGCCAGCCTATCATATTGGAATAAAAATAAATAGGGATGGTTCTGTTTCTTGTCCATCTAAATAGAACCGTCCCTATTGACTACTACAGCAGATCTTTCGTATCAATCTTATATAATTTAGCTATATGCTTCAGCTCTATTACGTCAAGCCTTCTTTCCCCATTCTCTATCTTAGATACAAAAGACTGGGGCTTATCTAATAGTTTAGCTATGTCCACCTGGGTAAGTCCCGCCTTTTTTCTGGCCTTTTTGAGCTTAAACAACACGTCCTTATATTCTTTCGAGTATATCGTTTTCACGATAATATCCTATCATAGGATAAATAATATCCCAAATTAGGATATATTTATATTGACTTTTTCCTTATATTACGTATAATAAAATATCCCAAAAGAGGATATTTATTATGGCTAAAATATTAGTAATAGATGATGAGATAGATATATGCGAAATGATAAAGGATTTCTTCGGTAATATGGGCTATGAGGTTATCTATGCCCTAACAGGTCAAGGCGGTTTGGATGCTTTTACTCTTGAGAAGCCCAGCATAGTCATACTCGACCTATGCTTAAAAGATATGTTTGGGCTGGAGGTATTAAAAAAGGTTAAAAGCGTAAGGCCTTCATGCATAATTATAATTATTACGGGCTCAGCACTGGAGGAAGATAAAAAAGAGGCTATGCGCTTAGGGGCTGATTATTATATGGCAAAGCCGTTTTCCATGAGCAAGTTGAATGAGACGATAGCAAAGCTGTGAATATGCCATTTAGTATTCGCAATATTATCTATCCTCAAGAAAAGCGTATCTGGGTACAGATACGGATCATACACGAGACCGATAAAGCTATACTGATAGACAACGGCAATAAATCTTGGATCCCAAAGTCACAAATATATGGAATAAAGCTAAAGGGTAATACTTTTGCAATTTACGTCAAGGAAAGTAGTGTTGGATAATAGATTCGGAATAAATAGGTATGGTCCTGTTTAAATGGGTAAAAAATAGAACCGTCCCTTTTCAACTATCATAACTAATAAAGTCTGCATCAGCTGTAGAATCAATAATTATTTCACCACATTTTTTTCGTCCATGACAGAATAAGTCGGGCCAACTGATTTCTATAACCCACACATGTTCCGGCATATCCATACTTCTATGTAGTTTTATGTAGTTTTTGCAGACGCCCTACTTTGTGACACCCCAGTAGGCTGTACCTAAATAGAACGTCTGTTAATACATACTATGTATAGTTTTTAGCACCTAAATTTAAATTTCATCGAGACATATTTTATGAATACTTTTACAGAACTCGAGCAAATCTGTATCCTTAAATTCTTCCAAGGACATCTCTTTGGCTATTTCTCTACTTTTCGACTTAACGCTAAATCCTAGCTGCGTTTTAACTTTTACCTTCGGATTCAATATAGTTATGGTTGCTGGAATTTGCTGATGAGGATAAATCGCTTTTATCGCTCTGATAGAAAAATAATTCTCTGTTGAGTATTTTTCAAGCTTTGTTACCGGGATATTATTCGCATGACACTTATCAACAAATTCATTCCGAATAACTTGGCTACCTGGATCTGAATCAACGATTGCCATTACCTTGCTTTTTTCTGTGAACACTGATAAATCCAGATGGTGCATTATATCACCACCTAAGGGGTATAATTTAATACTAAATTGATGCAAAAAACCAAGTTTACTACAGATCTCTCTGATTACAGGTATGTCTAGGACACCTTCCGTGAAGACAATTAAATCTGAAACCAGATTATCTACGGTAGAATACCCGAGATTCGTCAGTATATTAGTTCTTGATGTTTCATCAGAACATGTAACTTCGCCATTTTTAAATTCCAAATAAAATGCTTTGTCAATATAGGCAGAATCCAAAAAAATGTTCGAGTGGGTTGTTAAAAATAATTGTTTATCTTTGACTTTAGTAAAGAATTGTAGCAGCCTTCGTTGCATATCGGGATGTAGATGATTTTCTGGCTCTTCAATTAAGATCATAGAATAGTCGGAATCTAATAGATAGCTAAGAATTACTAGCACTTCCCTTAAACCAAGGCCACTCGCATCAGCATCAATCCAATCGCCTTGACCATTCTTAAATTTTATAACAACGTGCTTTCCTTTTAATGAAGTATGAAACTCGCAACCACTCGAGATTTCTCGAAATGCAACTCTTATGGTTTCAATAAGTTTATACTCTGGGCTTTTGTCATCTTGAGTACCTAGCTCAAATAATCTGTTTAAAATTCGGGTATTTTCTGAGGAAATAGAAGGATCGAGATTGGAGATAGTACTACGTGTGTCAAAAACTCGTTTTGGGGGAATTAGAATTGGTTTAAAATTTCCTGAATGCTTGTTTATGGCAATCTTTATAATTTCACTAAACTTAAAAGTATCTGCTCCATGATTAATCCATTTATGAAACTCATTGCCCCATCGCTGTTGAATTGAATCTAATCCGTCTATAAATACAGTTTGGTTGATTAGTTCTTTGATTTTATTTTTAAACCATGGAATAGTCCTGCCAGGGTTTGGCGTAGTATATCTCTTGGCCATTATTTCAAATGTTGTTTCTATTTCATTAATGTGTTCTTGTTCTGATACTTTCATGCCAAAAATGCAATTGCTAGGATTACAAATAGCTTCTACAAGGGATGTTTTTCCGCTACTATTTTTCCCACATATAACGTTAATGTGGCCTAGCTCCTCGAGCTTAATTTCTTTTATTCCTCTGTAATTTTTCAATTTTAACGCATTTATCATAGATATTTTTCCAATAAAAAAGCGTTAGAATTAATCTAACGCCTCGATCAATAGAACTCTATATTTGTGTATTCTCATATTCTCACCATCGAGAGACTATTATAGCAAGGTTGGAAACTAACAACAAGGAGAATTAGTCTATGCGTAGAGAGGGGTACAGTAGATACACAAATAAAAAATGGGAGAGCCTTGCTATTTAAGACCCTCCCGGTATGTGTCTAATTTGTGTCTATAACGCTATTTAAATCGCTCAAAATGCCTCAAGTTACCTAAATAGTGACTTTAACCTAACTATCTGTCAAATCTTGTAATTACAGCGAATTCAGTGGGTTACGATTTCTCGTCGGGTACGATTACGAAACCGCTGCTCTACCAACTGAGCTACGCCAGCCTATGTCTACTAACTTCTGAAACCTCAAAACACACCGGCCAACTGCTTGCCCTACGAAGCATTTTGTGGTCCACACGTTGATTGCGAAGTAGGGAGCTACGCCAGCCTAAACCCGGCATTACACTATTCATGGCCAGTCCCGCCGCTGTTCCTATAACACGCCTCAGGCGGGGCGCCGGCGCATGTCTGTTCACTTCTGGAACGAACCCTTAACCTTTAGTCTTTCTTCCAATTCTCTAACTTTTTCCTTCAGTTCTATCATTCGCATTTCTCTACCGGTCGCGGCCTTGGCAAATATTTTCAACTGTCCTATCTTGTCCTGTAATTCATCCAACGTCTTCTTGCGCAAGGTGGTATCCCTGCCGCTGCCGCACAGGCCCACTATCCTCCCGGAGGAATCCTTGAGTAAAGAACTGGCAAATTCATAAATGGCGCATGAGCCATCTTTAGCAATGACCCCCACTTCCGCCTTAGCGAACCCTGTTTCCCACACCTCCGTGATGGCCGCTGCCAGTATACTCCTGTCTCCCGGGACTATAAAATCTGTGGGGACCTTTGAGCTTATCTCCTCATCGCTGCAACCAGTTACCTTGTTAAAAACACTATTCCACAGCAAAAACCGGCCATTGGCATCAAGTATATAAACAGCGTCTTGTAAGTTATCGAGTATGGCCCTGTACAGCGCATTGGATTCTTTGAACAACTCCGCAGCTTCGTCATGCCCCAATATCTCTTTTCCGTTTTTTGTTCTTTTCTTTTCATCTGCCATGGCTTCACCTCATTTTACGAAACCCTGCCGGCTATTTCTTCTTCCTGGCTGTACGTTTCTTCTTAGCAGGTTTCACGGCTTTCGCAGGCTCCGGAACCTGCGGCTTTTCGGGGATCTGGGACGCGGTCGGCCGATTCGTCTGTCTTACGTTTCCATGCGTCTTGAAGCCGCTGTTATTCTTGCGCATCGCGTAACACTTCTTGCAGTAAACAGGCCTGTCCGCGCTCGGCCTGAACGGCACCTCGCATTCCTTGTGACAATCCGCGCATATCGCCTTATGCATCGGCCTGGAGTCGATCCGTGCCTGCGGCGCCTGAACCGGCATTGGCTGTCTTTGCTGCTGCATAGCGACAGGCGCCGCCTGCAGTTTACTATAGACCATATCGATCTTCGCTTCGAAAGATGTAAGTTTCTGGACTAGCGTCGTCAAAAGTCCGACAACGTCCTGTTCTATCATTGATGAGACCCCCGTATCTTTGCTCTTCTTATGTTTTTTCATAGTACTCCTTTTCCCCTGTTTTTACGCGATTATAACAGATTTTACGGCAGGTGTAAATTCGTTTCGGACGACAGGCGATGGTCTATACGGTGATATCTTAAACAGGAAAGCTGCCGGAATAGGCTACAATGATATCGGACACCCTTAATGATCCATCCTTTTCTCTGCTATATGTGACCTTTACGCTGTCACCTGTATTAATAGCGGAAAAATTTATCCTATCGGTCCCTTTCACAACTTTAACATTCGATGGAACGAAAAATACCATATCGTTTACCGTAAGAACCGAACCTACCCAGTCTATGGCGGTGACGTTACCTTGCATAGTCATAGTTCTATTTTCTCCGGAACTATCTTCGGAATAAGAATGCATGGCTGTTCCTGCCATCATCAACATTACGGCGATAATAACTATACCGGTTCTTAGCGGCATCTTTTTCTCCTTATTCCATTCGCGCCATACTGTCCGAAAATGGCGCCGTTTTGGCAAAATTGTAACTTTTAAACAGAGCCGGCGGTTAAATTATCCTTCTATCCGGAGCATAGAACAGTTTACCGCCCAGGTGATGCATGATGCGCGGCCCATCGGATTCGATGACCCATCTGTCGGTAAATACGCTCTCTTCAGCTTCAGCGTATACGACATCTCCGAGCACTATATTATACTTTTCTAAAATGGCCTTCTCTCTGCGCAGCTTACATTCCAGGACGCCTATGGCAGATCCGAGACGCGGGGATTTGATCTTTTTCGATTCTTCTTTCACGAGACCAAACTCTCCGAATTTATCCACCTTTGCGCCTGAAACGCTCCCGAGCTTCCTGCATGTTTCTGCCATATCGCTGGAAGGTATATTGACTACAAAATCACCGGTCTCCAGGATCGCTTTATAGATAAAGTGTTTTTCCCATATCTCCAAAGCAATTATCGGCGGTTCATCCGATACGGGCATGTTCCAGGCTATAGGAGTAAGCCCGGCCCTGCCATCCAAAAGCGAGCTCACCAGCACCAGCGGGCCGGAACCTATAAGCCTGTACGCGATATTCAGATCGATTGATTTACGCATAAGAAAATTGCCCTTCCATGATATAAAGCTTTATAGCGGCGCTCTATTCAAGGGTGCGCCACTAATCTTTTATTCTTACACTGACTGGATTGCGCGAAGGTATCCGGCTATAACGATACTTCGGGTATCCGATCATCATAACAGCCCCTGCCGTCGCGCGGGATGACATACCGGCAAATTTCCTCACGCTCTCCGACATATTGATCGCTATATTCACATACCCTGCCCAGCATGCGCCGAATCCGAGACCGAATGCCGCGAGTTCAAGATATGTCGCCGCGATCGTGCATGACTGCGGAACCATAGGATCGTCTTTGAGGCCATAGGCGACGACAATGCAGGGCGCACCCCGGCATATCGTGTCTTCGCCCTTGTTCCAGGACTCGACCAGGCGATCGAAATGGAGCGATTCCGCCAATGGAGACTTTTGGCTCAAGAGTTCTTCCATCCATTTTGAAACCAAGCCTCCCAGTTCGCGGACTTTGTCTTTGCCCATAACAACCGCCCAGTTGACCGGCTGCCGGTTGATCCCAGACGGAGCGTATCTGGCAATATCGAGAAGCTTATCTATCGACTCTTTTGATACCGGCGTATCTTTATATAATCGCACAGATCGCCTTCCTTTTAGAAACAACTCAACCTGCTCCGCGCCCGGTAGTTTAGAATGATCTAACGGCATGGAATCTTCCACGCTCATCGTGGACAGCTTTATGGCACCGGGCGGGCAGAACGCGAAACATTGGCCGCAATTAATGCACAGATCCCCGCCGCCGGGTATATATTCCGGTATGCGTTTTTTTTCATTCATCTTCAAGATATGTATCGGACATATCTCTACGCATTTTCCGTCGCCATTGCATATCTTTTTATCGATCTCGATGGTGATCATTTAAAGCCTTCCGCGCTGTTTTCCGGCCGGTATAAGATCTTGCCGCTCCTGGGCGTCATATACCGCCTGGAATTGATCCTTATATACGTCCGGTATAACTACATATTGCCCGCCGCTCATTACGTAAACAACCCTTCCCGTTACGCGATTCACCAGGACGGTGACACCGCTATTATTCCGCAGAACAACGGGTTTGTAAAGCATCTTTTCAACGATATTCATCGCGTAAGAGGGTGTGGCGATAGATAAGAGAAGCGATAAAACGATGATCTTCTTCATATAAGGAAACTGTCTCCTAAAATAACGTATAGATAAAAGGCGCGACGGCACTGCTTTGAGTAAAGAATATTAAAGCTCCGAGCAATAAAAGCATTATGATTATGGGAGCCAGCCACCACTTCTTTCTTACTCTTAAAAAATCCCAGAATTCCTTCAATATGCTTAATTTGCCCATAGACCTAAAATCTCCTTTCGTAATTCGAAATATTAAAATCTATTTTTTCTTTTTCTTCCCAATACGTAGCGCACTTGCCTCTTCTCTTCAAAGGATCGATCCGCAATAACCGCATCAACAGACCTACGGGTGTAAAGACGAGATAAAAGATAACGATCAAAATTATTCTCGTGTTGATCCATCCTAAAATAAAGGCGAACCGCATCCAGATTATATAGACCGGTTTTAATAAGGCGGGTAGAAGCGATCCCGTTATAAAAAACGCGCAGGAGACCGCTAAACCATATACGGCAACGGTATGTTTCTGGCGAAAAAGAAAGAGGCCCGAGATGACTAAGAAGGCTATCCCCATAGTCACTCCAAACTTTTTTAACGTCTTCTTTCCCGGATCGAGTCTTTCCATCTTAGTCCAATTCAAATTCCTTTTGCCAGTTTACATCCTTTTCGACGGGAGACTGGTCCTTCTTGTCAAGCAGGAAGCTCCCGAGCATTAAATAATCCATCTCCGTGCGCATAAAACATCTGTAAGCGTCTTCGGGTCTTAAGACCAACGGCTCTCCCCTTACGTTAAAAGATGTATTTATTATAACGGGACAGCCTGTCTTATCGGAAAACGACCGGATCATATCATAATAGAGCGGATTATCGGACTTTTTCACCGTCTGGATACGGGCGGAATAATCCACATGGGTAACTGCGGGGATAAGCGAACGCGCTCTTTTCAGCTTCTCAAATCCTATAGAATCTCCATCGGAAACCCCGGACCTTTTATCGTCTTTTACAGGCGCTACCAAAAGCATATAGGGGCTTTCCCTGTCTAATTCAAACCACTCCGGAGCTTTCTCTTTCAGAACAGTCGGGGCAAACGGACGAAAAGATTCGCGGTATTTTATCTTAAGGTTCATCTTCGATTGCATATCCGGATTGCGCGCGTCGCCGATAATGCTCCTCGAACCCAGTGCCCGCGGCCCAAATTCTATCCTGCCCTGGAACCATCCGATAACCTTACCGCCCATGATGAGGTCCGAAACTTCATTTACAATATCACTATAACTTAAGCGCCTGTAAGGAATACTCTCTTTCTTCAAGAACGCTTCTATATAATCATCGCTATAAGACGGGCCCAATAATGAAGCTCTCTGCGAATCATTTACCCCATCCGCATTGCGCTTATTCCCCAGATATTTATGCCAGATCAAAAGCGCGGCGCCTAAAGCGCCGCCCGCGTCCCCGCCGGCAGGCTGTATCCAGATATCTTTAAACGGGCCCTCCCGCAAGATGCGGCCGTTGCCCACGCAATTTAAGGCCACGCCCCCCGCAAGACATAGCTTATCCTGGCCTGTAACCTTATGAATATGCAGAGCCATCTTAAGCATGATCTCCTCCGTGACCTCCTGGATAGAGGCGGCCATATCCATATAATTTTGGGTTATCTTCGTCTCCGGCTTTCTGAGCGGGAAACCAAACAGGCGGTTAAAACGCGAATTCGTCATACGCAGGCTATCGCAAAACCCGAAATATTTCATATTCATCTTAAAAGAACCGTCGTCCTTCAGGTCGATCAGCTCATTAAGGATGATATCTTTATATATGGGCCTGCCATAAGGGGCCAATCCCATGAGTTTATACTCTCCGGAATTCACCCTGAAACCCGTGTAATATGTAAACGCCGAATATAACAGGCCTAAAGAATTCGGGAACCGGAGATACTGCCGAATATCCAAACCATTATCTTTGCCGACGCCGAAACTGGCCGTCTCCCATTCGCCCACTCCATCTACAGTTAAAAACGCGGCTTCCTGAAAAGGCGAGGGATAAAAGGCGCTCGCCGCATGCGCTTCATGATGTTCGGTAAAAAGGATCTTTCCGTTAAAGCCCGGGTCCTTCCTGATTATCTCGGTGATCCAGAGCTTCTGTTTCAGCCAGACAGGTATCGCCTGTATAAATTGGCTTATTCCGGCCGGGGCATAACTGATAGAGGTCTCTAAAATACGCTCGAACTTGATAAAAGGCTTATCATAAAATGCGATAAAATCCAAATCCTTTGCGCCTATGCCCGCTTCCTTAAGGCAATAGTTAATAGCGTTTACAGGGAAACCCGCATCGTGTTTTTTCCGGGTAAAGCGCTCCTCCTGCGCGGCGGCAACGATTTCACCGTCGCTCACTATGCAAGCCGCGCTATCGTGATAAAAAGATGAGATACCTAATATCTTCATGAGTTAATCTGTTTTTGCCCGCGTGAACGCAAAAAATCTTTAAATTCCGCGGATCCGGACAGAGAATCTACCACTCTCTTTGCCATCAATTCACATCCTTTGGCGGAAAAATGGATCGAGTCCTCGAAGTAAGCGTCCTCACCCGGGATCATGAGCTCTTTGTCCACCAGTATAACGCCTTTTTCTTTTGCCGTTTCGCGGATAACACGGTTATATTCTTCATGGGCGTCGAGCAGTCCGGACAGGCCCATAGACGGCATATAGAAGAGCGCCGTATTCGCGTTCCTGAGCTTCTCATCATCCGTTTGTTCGCGCCTCATCTTGTAGGAGATAGTGGCTATAACCACTACCGGAGCCGTTCTTTTAGCGGCGTCTATCAACCCTGCCAATTCTTTTCGAAAATTTACCGATAGTTCACCCGGTTTAAATTTTAATCTCTCTCTTTCCGATTTTGCTTTTTGCTGGGTAATAAAAATAACAAAATTCTTTTTGATTATATCATAAGCGAGCGAATATTTTTCCAGCCACCCGTTCTTATAAATCTCTTTGCCCTGTTTCCCGGCAAGCGCATTCGCCCACCAGCTTAAATCATTGGGCCCTTCATAGATGATGATTATATCCGGCCGGAGAGGTTTGACGCGTCTTTCTAAATTGATAACATCCTTCCAGACCAAATATCCGGGCACCGACGCATTTACATAATCCATTTTTATTCCCGGATATGCATTTTGAAGATCACGCCATACAAGATACGGCCAGGTCTTCTCCTCACCATTCACTTCCGCGCAAAAAGTGGTCGACGATCCCAGAAAAGCTATGCGTATTCTATCTGCCGGTTTAGGATCTTCCGGTTCCGGCCCTCGAAAAGAACGTGAATTTATCTTTAAGGATCTTGTTTCTGTTCCCGGACTGGGTATATTCAGACCGGAGCCGGGGTCTTTTTCCATATGCCCTCCGGCATAAGATGCGGCTGTGCCGTATTTCACATACTGCCTGATCCTGACTCCGGCTTCCATTATAAGCAGCGCCGATATAACGCCTATGATCGCTAAAAAACAATTTTTCAGGATACCTCCACTCGAACTGCTCATCTATTATCCGCGTTAATCATATGGAATTTACCTTAAGAAAGCGTCCTTTTAAATACTCAGTCTGGGGTATCGACCTGACTATAGGATGATCTTTATCCTGGTGACATCTCTTTAAGATCATTAAGCTTTTACGGGCCTGGGAGGCCGACGCCTTTATCATATCGGAAAATATTTCATTCGACATGCTATGAGAGCATGAAAATGTGCACAATACCCCGCCGTCGATAAGAGCTCTCATGGCAAGCGTATTCAGTTCTTTATAACCCTTCGCCGCGGTTATTATGGACCTTTTATCTTTGGCGAATGAAGGGGGATCAAGCACTATAATATCAAATTTTTCTCCGGAATCACAAATATCCTTCAATATTTTAAATACATCGCCTTCTCTATGTTCAATCACATCCGATACGCCGTTAATCTCCGCGTTCTTACGCGCCAGGGAAAGCCACTTCTGTTTTATATCCACCCCCACCACTCTTTTGGCCAGCCCTAATGCGGCATTTATGGAAAACCCTCCCGTATAGCAGAAGAGGTCGAGGACCGACTTGCCGGTTGAGATATCTTTTAAGGCAAGTCTCGATCTGCGCTGATCGAGATAGAATCCCGTCTTATGCCCATTATCTATATCCACTATGAATTTCGCATCGCCCTCATATATCTCTATATCCGTTTTACCTTCGTAGAGCCACCACTTCTTTATGGTCTTGAGCCCCTCCTTCTTCCTGAAAGGCGAATCGCTCTTCTCATATATGTATTTAGGATTCACTATATCCGCAAGTATTTTAATCAGGCCCTCTTTCATGCGCTCGATGCCGAGAGTGAATACCTGGAATACGATAGTTTCGTTGTATCGATCTACGATAAGCCCCGGCAGGCCGTCCGCCTCGCTGAATACCAGACGCGCGGCATTGGTGAGCCCGGACAAGAAGTCTCTCTTCGCTATAGCGCTTTCTATTCTATTCCGGAGAAAAGCCCCGTCTATAGGTTCATCATCAAAGGTGAAGAGCCGGATGGTGATCTCTGAGGCAGGATTATAGTAACCCCGGCCGGTGAATTCGCCTCTACCGTTAACTATAGTCACTATATCGCCGGGCCTTATGCCGGGAGGGGTTTTTAAGGTCTGCCCCTTAAATATCCAGGGATGTCCGGGCTTCAGTTTGCCCTTCTTCCCGGTTCTTAAAGTTATTATCTTGTCTTCCATACATGTTAATTATACCATATGAAACAAAAATAATTTAAAGATATGCGAAATCGCAAAAGACGGCACAACGTGCCGTATATAATAAAAAATGGGACAGTCCCGGTCAACGCCCTGTACACGCTTTTGGGACAGTCCCTATTTTTTATTTCGCCTTGAATGCGAAGGCGGATGGTGCCGAGGGGCAGAATCGGACTGCCCACGCCCGCGTTTTCAGCGCGGCGCTCTACCACTGAGCTACCTCGGCATAATCTATCTATATACAACTTTAACGTGCCGGCGAATCCGCCGAAGCGTCTATTCTATCTTTGCAGGATTTATAAATTAACATGAAATAATAGCTTAGTCAATACTATTCATATGCGGTACCCTTAAGCCTCTCGACGTATTGTTCGGCACTGACAGCGGCCGTAGCCCCCTCACCGGCGGCTGTTACTATCTGCCTTAAGGGCTTCTTTCTGACATCCCCGCACGCGAATATCCCATTAACCGATGTACTCATATCCTCACCGGACCTTATATACCCCTTTTCGTCAAGATCAAGCAGTCCTTTGAATATGCCTGAATTCGGGGATAACCCTATAAGCACAAATACCCCGTCCGCCTTTATTGTTTTTTCCTCATTCGTGGCCACGTTTTTTACTTTTATTCTTTCAACCCTGATATTGCCGATTATTTCAGTGACAACAGATTTCAGGCAGAGCTCTATTTTTTTGTTCATAAGGGCCCTCTCCTGTATTATCCGGGCGGCCCTTAACTTATCCCGCCTGTGGATCACCGTCACTTTATTCGCGAAACGCGTCAGAAATATTGCGTCGCCTAAAGCGGTGTCGCCCCCGCCCACAACCGCTATATCTTTATTCCTGAAGAGCGGGCCGTCGCAGGTCGCGCAATAAGAGACGCCCCTGCCCCTTAGCCTATCCTCGCCGGGTACTCCCAAAGCATTCCAATTCGCGCCCGTAGATATTATTATGGAAAGAGATTTAAATATGTCGCCTTCGGCCGTCTCGATTATAAAAGGGTCTTTTTCGCTCTTCTTTAATGTTATTTTCTTTACGTCGCAGGTGGATATTTCAAGGCCAACTGCCTCGGCCTGCTTAAGCATGAGGTCGGCAAGCTCCGGGCCCTTCGTGCCGGACGGAAACCCCGGAAAGTTCTCTATCAGGTCGGCGGTAAGCACTTGTCCGCCGCACATCATCTTTTCCAGCAGGAGCGTCTTCATTCTGGCGCGCGCAGAGTAGATTCCCGCCGTAAGTCCGGCCGGCCCGCCGCCTATTATTATGATGTCGTATATATCGCTCATTACCTTTTTACCTCCTGGCAGTAACTACAAGTATTACCGCGCCCGTGACGAAGAACGCAATATTAGG
>JAQTPE010000002.1 GCA_028748925.1 Candidatus Omnitrophota bacterium | reverse complement strand
CTGTGGCCTCTGTCAACAAGTACCGCCAGCTGTATAAGTCTTGGCCTGCCAAAGTCTATCAATGCGTCGAGCGCGCATCGAATGGTTCTGCCTGTGAAGAGAACGTCGTCTACAAGCACTATTCTTTTATTCTCGATATCAAATGTTATCTCCGTAGAGTGGACAACGGGCTGCTCGAACGCCTGAGTAAGATCATCTCTGTATAGAGTGATATCGAGAGCTCCCACGGGAGGACGATGCCCTGAGATCTCCTTTACATAATCCGCAAGTTTTTCGGCTATATAAGCGCCTCTGTTCTTTATGCCGATCAATACCGTATCGTCTGTCGCCCTGGTATTCTCTATAATTTCATGGGCCATCCGCCTTAAGGCTTTCTCTATCGAATCTTTGTCCAGGATCCTTGTCTTGTCTTTAATTTTCATAAGCCGTCCTTTTTGGATCTTCCCGCAAAACATTCTTGTATAGTATATCCGGACAAACAAAAAACCCACATATCAGAACAGATAAGTGGGCCGTCTTTTTCATCTTTTATCCTTTCCCGGACTCTCTGTTCCGGCTTTAAAAGGTTGCTGTTATGATGGAATGTTACCACAAAGCATCCTTTTTGTCAAGGTTTTAAATTATAACTATGAACTCGCCTTTAGGCTTATGCGCTTTAAAGTGTTCTATAGACGCGCTTACCTTCTCGCGCCTTATCTCCTCAAATTTTTTCGTAACTTCTCTTGCCACAACGACTTCCGTATCACCGCACACCTCTAAAATATCATTCAAAAGCCTCTCTATTCTGTGCACGGATTCATACAGGACGATGGTTCTCTTCTCATCGTATAATTTTTTTAGTTCGTTCTTTCTCTTTATAGGCTTTGGCGACAAGAAGCCGGCGAACGTGAACTCATTCGTAGGCTTGCCGGAAATGGTAAGGGCCGCGATTATCCCCGATGGCCCGGGTATGGGCACTACCGGTATATTATTATCTATGCAGAGTTTTATGATGTTATAACCGGGGTCGGATATTCCCGGCGTGCCTGCGTCCGACACAAGAGCGATGGAGCTACCTTCGCTCAAGAGCCTGAGCAGATAATCCCCCTTCTGTATCTTATTGTATTCAAAGTAACTGGTCATACTCTTCTTGATGCCGTATCTTTCCAGCAGGATATTAGTGTGGCGGGTATCTTCGGCGGCGATCATATCTACGGCTTTGAGTGTATCTATCGCGCGCAGAGTGATGTCCTCGAGATTTCCGATAGGCGTGGCTACTACATATAAAGTTCCGGGCATATTATTCTACGGTTACAGACTTTGCCAGATTGCGCGGCTGGTCGATATCATATCCGAATGCGCGCGCAACGTAATACGCCAATAATTGCAAGGGTATCGCCACCAATAGCGGTGAGAAGAATTCGTCGACCCTGGGTATCTCTATCAGATAGTTTATGTTGTGATGCAATATCTCTTTGTCACCCTCGGTAGATATGGCGATAACGATACCGTTACGCGCCTTTATCTCCTGGATATTCGATATCATCTTGTCATAGGTCCCGCTTTTGACGGCTATGCACACCACCCAGGGATTCTCGTCGATCAAAGCTATCGGCCCGTGTTTCATCTCTCCCGCGGGATAACCCTCCGCGCTGATATACGCTATCTCCTTTAATTTAAGGGCGCCTTCGAGAGCGTTTGGATAATTTATATTTCTCGCCAGATACAGGAAGAAAGTCTTATTATGTTTTTCATGATAATATTTTTTAAATCCCTCGGCATACGCCGCAAGCAGATTATATTCCGGTTCGTATTCGACCAACAACTCCTCCATAAGCCCAGGAACACGCCTCAGTTCTTTCAGGAGAGTTTTAAGTTTTGCCCGCGCGACAGTTTTCCTCAAGTTTGCAAGATAGAGAGTTAAAAGATAAAATACCGCCAACTGCGCGGTATAGGCTTTGGTCGAAGCAACCGCTATCTCCGGGCCCGCATGTGTGTATATAACTCCGTCGGATTCTCTCGCAATGGAGCTGCCGAGAACATTACAGATGGCCAGGATTTTTGCGCCATGCCTCTTCGCCTCCCTGAGCGCGGCAAGCGTATCGGCCGTCTCGCCCGACTGAGATATCACTATCATGAGAGTATCCCTGCCCACAAGAGGATCGCGGTATCTGAATTCGCTCGAGACGTCTACCCAGCAAGGGATCCTGGCGTATTCCTCGAGCATATACTTTCCGGTAAGCCCCGCATGATAAGCGGTACCGCAGGCGGCTATGACTATTCTTTTAATCTTCTTCAACTCGCCGTCGCTTATCTTGAGCTCTTCGAAGGATATCCTGTCGCCTTTACACCGCTCATCGATTATATTGCCTATTATATGCGACTGCTCGAATATCTCCTTTAACATGAAATGCTTATAGCCGTCTTTTTCAGCCCGGCTTATATCCCAGGTTATCTTCGACGGCTTTCTGTCTACTCTGCGGCCTTCAAGATCCTTGATAATGATATTCTCTTTGGTGAGCACGACGATCTCGTGATTATCGAGATATATGACTTCTTTGGTATGGTCGAGAACGGCGGGGACGTCGCTGGCGAGAAAGTTTTCGCCGCGCCCTATACCGACTATCAAAGGTGAATCGCATCTGGCGCCTACCAGTTTCGATGGCTCATCTCTATGGATAACGGCTATCGCGTAAGAACCGCGCAGAACCTTTACGGCCTTACGCACGGCTTCGGCTATGTTGCCCGAGTAAAACTTCTCGATCAGATGCGCTATTACTTCGGTGTCTGTCTCCGAGACAAATTTATGGCCCTCTTTTTGCAGCCTTTTCTTTAATTCCAGATAATTTTCCACGATACCGTTATGCGCTACCGCTATTTTACCTTTGCAGTCAAGATGCGGATGCGCGTTTATATCGCTGGGCACACCATGAGTGGCCCACCGACTATTATGAGAAACTATTCCGTTTGCGACAAAACTAGCGCTTGAATGCTCTACTTCTAAATCAAATAGAATGGTCTCGTCTGATCTTATTTTTTTAATATCTAAAATAGGCCGCCGAATAATGTTTGAATCTTCCTGTCCTTCCTTGCTCTTCCCGCTTTTTCTCGACGCCAAAATTAGGAGTTTTTCATATTTTATGGAAGAACGAAATCCAATCAGTGACTTAAAAATCTTAAATGACCTGACGTTGCTTATAAAAATGCCGTGAGAATTGTTCCAATTTTTTACTCTTTTCTTTTCTGTATAAAAAGATGCAGTTATTCCGAGGCTTAACAAAAGAATCTGGGATATTTTTACAATAGTTTCATTGGTTAGCCTTAAACTTATCTGGCCGGATTTGGTATGAACACACCCTTCTGCGTCAAAAATACCCATTAAAAAGGCCGCGGCCTCTTCTTTTGACACCTGTCCAAGAGTGCTTAAAAATTCGTTTTGCCTTGTCACAACATTGGTTCTCAACCATTCGCATAAATATAAACTATTCACCTCTAGAAGCCACGCATTAGCCTCTTTTAAAGAAACTACTCTGCCCTTAACATTAAATACCTTTTTAATCAGGCCATTATAAAAATGTAAGACAGCCTCGTCGGCATCCTTGAACCTAATACATCTTTCTTTTACAGTGCCATCTCCTAACAAATAGCCTATGATTCTCATTAAATCCGGAGAGCTTTGTTCGGGTAGGTTAATATACTTACCATGGATTGTATTCTGCGGTATAAAATATCTTGGTTTAAGTTCGAGAGAAAGCGCGCTAAGCAAATCGTCAATCCGGTCTTCCCTAAAATTACGATCATTGTTAATAACGTGTCCAATATATGCCTCACTCATGCCTGACAAGACCGCACATTGAGGAACAGACAGCTCCTGCTGTTTTATGCTATCTCTAATCAGCCGGTTTGCTATTGGCGTCATTTTTGCATATCTTTTGGCAAATATTTTTTTAAACCGGATACCTCTTCCGTTTGTTTGGGTAATTTTCGGAATAATTAACTCATCGCCGGCCCTTAATGCTTCTGCTTTTTTCTCTACCACTTTACCGTTTGAAACAACAAACATCTTATGGTTCCCTGTACACTTTATTGTAGCAAATGATGTATGCAACTGATATAGATGCTCCGGAGAAACGTGTTGTAATACTTTTACTTTTGCGGGTTCCAGATGAAAGTTTTCTATATTAAACGCATAGACTTCTTGCCCATCCCGAATGCTTGCTATTGGCACTATTCTGCCATCCGCCAAATAAACAAGCGTATCTGCGGTAAGACAATGCCCTATACCTGTCGAGCCTTTAAGAGGCTCTGCCTTAAGATCCGCGGCGAGAATACCGAGCTTGCCCTTCTTTTTGACTAAGCCCATCTTCTTGCCTTTAATAACGGCAAGGCCGGCGGAGTCGTAGCCTCTATACTCTAATCTTGAAAGGCTCTTAAGCAATATGCCCTGAGCTTCCCTGTCGCCTATATAACCTACTATCCCGCACATATCTTTCCTTTAACAAAAGCTATTTTACCACGAATCATGGTCATCTTCACGTCAAATTCCTTGTCAAATATTACGATATCGGCATCCTTGCCTGCGGCTATCGAGCCCTTCTTCTCTTCAACCCCTAAAAGTTTCGCGGGATTTATGGTAATGGTATCCAGCGCTTCCTGCAATGAAAGATTGGCGCTCTTGATGGCGTTTTTTACCGCGCCTATCATGGTAAGCGACGAGCCCGCAAGTTTTCCATTCTCGAAGCGATACGCGCCGCCTAACATCATCGTATCTTCAGGCGGTTCTGACACAAGCGAATCCGTAACTATTATTACCTTCCCTCTCTTCTTTAATTTTAACAAGAGACCGAATAGGGCCCTGTGAACATGGATGAGATCGAGGATAATTTCTACTACGACCCTGTCATCCATAAGGACCGCGCCGGTTACGCCCGGATCGCGCCTGTCAATGGGGCTCATGGCATTAAAAGTATGGGTAGCGTGGTTTATGCCGGCGTCGATTCCTTCGACAGCCGACTCATAAGTCGCATCCGAATGGCCTATCGAAGCGATAATCTTATGTTTACGCAGTAATCCTATGAGCGGCTTGACGCCTCCCAGTTCCGGCGCTATGGTCATAAGTTTTAAAACCGGGCCGCATCGTTCGATTATACCGGAAAGCTCTTTGGCGTCGGGCCTTCGTATGCAAGCGGCATCCTGAGCGCCCGCCCTCTCTCTGTTTATATAAGGCCCTTCAAGACGCAGACCAAGTACATTGGGCCCAAAAGGATGCCTCTTGATAAACTCTTTTATGCTTTCGGCTCTTTTGTAAATACGATTCAACGGCGCGCAGGATTCGGCGATCACAAATGACGTAGTGCCGTGTTTCGCTTCATTAAAAAATATCTTTTCGCATTCTCCGTGTATGTGGCAATCTATAAATCCGGGCGAAACAAAAGATCCTTTCGCGTCTATCATGAAAGAGCCGCGTTTCGGCGATACCTTTCCGCTGACCGCCGTAATTTTGCCATTATCGATTGTAACCGCCGCGCCGTTTATAATATGATCTTTCAGGATCACGCGGCCATTCTTAATATATATTTTACTCATGGCTTATAATATATCACGCCGGGCGCTTTATCTCCAAGAATATCTATGAGCATACGATTATCTCCGGGCTGCTATCATCTTCATACCGGACAATTCCATGCACCAATAGGAGAGCATAAGTTTTGCCAGATTATATCTCTTTGACATCATCTCTTCGTGCTTCTTTTCCAGGAACTCCTTATCCAGGATCTCCCTCCAATCATCCACTAAGAGCACCGGCAGATCGCTAAAAAAAGAATGGTTATAACATCTCCTGACAATGGGAATGGTCTTCAGATACAGGGCTTCCCATAGCCTGTGCGAACTACAGGTTACTCCGTTACCGGATGGACATAACGCAAATTTATGGTTATGCATATTTTTTAAATAACTACGGTGACCCGCAACCGTATGATCGGGCATCCGGGCGGTAACCCAATCGAGGCTGTTAAAAATATCCCAGACCTTTTGGCGCTCTTTCACGTTATTGGCAATGGTAAAATTACAATAGACAAGGTTATTCAGGTTCTTTTTTTCATTCATTATCTCCCATAGCACAGAGGTATTTCCTATGATACGATGCAGGGGCGTATCGTCGCAATAATCCGTTATGCCTAAAGTGATCGTCTCCAGCCTGGCATCGTTATAAACAACGTGGGGAGCATACCACTTAACGAGGTTTTTGTCGGCGAGTTTAAATAATCTTTTATCGATCTCGTAATCACTGTGCCCCGTCACCAGGAGCCTGATACCTCTAAAATCGAGTTTTTTTATCTTCTCCCCGCGCCAGATACCGTCTTTCGTAAGAAAATCCGTCTTATAATATACGATATCGTTTTTATCGCAGAAAGACTTTATCTTATCCGGCTGGATTATTTCATTATAATCGATTAAGGATTCCTGCAGTTTTACATGATACGCGAATTTGTGCAGTCTTTTGTGCAGTACATCGAAATCCCGCCCGAGATCAACCGTATTATTCTTATATATTGACCAGCCGTTGCGGTCATTGGGATCTCCGGCTATGAGCGACCACCGTTCGTCTTCCAGCATCAATTTATCTATCTTCCGCGCCTTAAGAGAGCGGATATCGTCGAGTATTATGATCTTCGGTCCCGTCTCTTTAAGTCTTCGCCATTCCGCATACGTTGAGAATTCGCCTCCATCGAGCAGCAATACGTCGATCCCGGCGGGAATTTTGGAGATAACATTCGGACAATGTCTGTATATCTCTCTATCCGCATCGAGCCATCTCTGTTCGACACGAAGAAGATTATTCCGGTTATGTTCTTTGATGTCTCTTTCAGTAAAAAGCTCTTCACTCTCTACTATCCTGCCCCATAAAAGCGTGAGCTTTTCTCTGCATTTTTCGAGAATATTATCTTTCCAGAATTCCCCGGCTGAATCGAAAAAGGATCTATCGGCCTCGATCGAAATGAGGCGGCTCTTATCATTGCGGGCGACCAATCCGTCCATAAAGCATTTCGTCGATCCCCTGCCGTTCCATGTCCCGATCTCAAGAAAAGTATTAAAACCTTTATAGCGCGATAGAAGGTAAAGGTCTTCTCCCAGAAAAGACCCTCTCTCTATTTGCCCCGCATTCTCTTCTTTATAACGATTATCCACTTGTTGTAACTCTCTTTTTTTATGCTCTTCCCCCCCTGTCGGTAGAACAGGGTGGCATTACGCTAAACTTTTGATTACCTTCTCCCACTCAAGAAAGACCAATTCCTTCTTTTTCCGGTTAGCCGATTCCATCTGATGGCTTATTGAGCTCAAATCAGCGGTGTGTAAAATATCTTTTAAATCTTCGAACGATTCGAAATAAGTAATATGCGGCATCGTCTTCTCATCATAATAATCGGCCAGCTTCACCCACTCCATCATGACTTCATTATCATCATACCGGTTGGGATCTTTGCCGTCGTGAGGCCCTAAGACTGAAAAGGGCGGATACCCCATCACTTGATTAAAGCTCAATTCGGACAGCACTCCTTGCCTGTAAAATTCCCCCCGAAGCCGCTTCAAAAAATCAAAACTTGGGAAGAATAGCGGAATATTGGCGCTATACTGCTCGAAGATCGACATCACCGACGCATTATAAGGAATATGCGCGATCCCTTTAAAATCGGCGGCGTCCTGCCACCTATAGCCCGACTCAAAAATACGATAGAAAGGCCTCTTTAAGACGGTGTCTTTATCCGCTACGTCTTTTACATGAGGTATCTGTTTGAATTTGGACCACCATAAAAATTTATTTCTTTTGCCGGTGTATTGCGCTTTTGTGTACAGGCATAAGCTCGGGATCACGGCCCATTGCCTTTGCGTAAAATATTCGGCGTAGGCCGCGTCGTACCTGTTATTGGCCAAAGGAATTATCGTCTTCTCATCTATGCCTTTTTGTAAAAACCGGTTAAAGATCTCCCATCTCTCTTTGCTATTGGAAAGGGGATGTTCGTACCGTGTAGGACTAACTACAATGATCGGTTTACCAAATTTCTCATACAACATGGAAAAAGACGGTACGTATGTAACGATAAAAGCGTCGTACTCTTTCAGCTCTTCTCTATAACGATTATAAAACGCTTCGCACATCTTCGTATCGATAGATCTCCAGGTCCGCTGATTGACAATATCGACTTTATCCGATTTCCGCCCAAAGACCCATGAGTGATCTGATATGCTCCGGCTTGTGACGGAGTGTCCCATCTCTTCTAAAATGTATTTTATATCGGCTATTACAGAAATATGGAGGTCTAAATTAAAGAATTTCATCGTGGGGACGGGGTTATGGCGTCCCCATCCGGATTCGAACCGGAGTCGTCAGAATGAAAATCTGATGTCCTAGGCCAGGCTAGACGATGGGGACGCTGTTTCTTCCTTTACTACTTCTTTCTCTTTGTTGCTCTCTTCTTTACAGCCTTCTTCTCGGGTTTTTCTTTCGTCTTTTCTTCTTTGACCGGAGACGGTACCTTAGCTTCTTCTTTTGGTTTTATCGTCTCTTCCTTTTTTACTGCCGGCGTATCTTTCTTGACCAAAGATTCCGCTTCTTCGATCTTCTCTTCTTCCGCAGCCTCATCCTCAGGAATGATCTTTGCCACAGATGCTATCTTATCACCCTTGTCAAGCTTCATTAGCCTGACTCCCTGCGTCGAACGCCCGGTGGACCTGATATCTTTTATGGGCGAACGGACTACCATGCCTTTCTCCGTGATCAGCATCAATTCGTCCTTATCGGAAACCGTCTTCATCCCGACGGCTTCGCCGTTCCTGCCCGTGACCTTTATGTTTATTATGCCCTTGCCGCCGCGGGATTGCAACCGATATTCTTTGACCGGCGTACGCTTCCCGAACCCTTCCTGGGTTACCGTCAATATTGTCTGGTCCTGTTTGGCGATCTCCATGGCTATGAGAGAATCCTTCTTGCCAAGTTTTATGCCGCGCACTCCTTTAGCGCCCCTGCCCATATCCCGGACTTGAGATTCTTTGAAGCGTATGGCCTTACCTTCGCGTGTCGCTAAAAGAAGCTCCGCGTTACCATCGGCGCGCTGGACTTTGATAAGTTCATCGTCCTTTTCCAGGGTGATGCCTATTATCCCGCCTTTTCTCGGGTTTGAATAAGCCGTAAGGGCCGTCTTCTTTATGGTGCCGTTCTTCGTCGCCATGACTAAGAATTCGCCCTCTTTAAAGTGCCTCACGGGAACAAACGCGCTGATCTTCTCTCCGGTACCAAGCGTCAGGAGATTTATGATCGACCTGCCCTTCGATGTACGGCTCCCCTCCGGTATCTCATGCACCTTAAGCCAGTGCACTATACCTTTGTCGGTGAAAAATAGCATATAGTCATGCGTCGAGGCGATAAAGAGGTGCTCTATAAAATCCTCTTCTCTTATATCGGCTGCGGTGACACCTTTGCCCCCGCGCCGTTGTTTCCTGTAGCTCGATACCGGCAGACGTTTCAGATAGCCGGCATGACTTATAGTTATCACAACATCTTCTTCGGCTATAAGATCCTCTATATCAAGTTCTTCGGTTTCGGGCAGAACTTCCGTCCTGCGCGCGTCCCCGAACTTTTCACTGAGATCCCTCATCTCTTCCTTGATTATATCGAGGACCTTTTTTTCGCTCTCCAAGATGGATTTAAACAACTCTATCTTCTTTATTAGTTCCAGGTACTCTTTGTCTATCTTATCGCGCTCCAGGTGCGTAAGGCGCTGCAGCTGCATCTCAAGTATCGCCTGGGCCTGCCTGTCGGAGAGACCGATCTTCTCCATCAAGCCCGCTTTCGCTTCCTGCGGATCTTTAGCGGCCCTGATTATTTTGATAACCTTGTCGAGCTCTTTCAGCGCTATCTTTAATCCTTCGAGTATATGCGCGCGGTCCTGGGCCTTCTCGAGATCATATTTTGTCCTGCGCATAACGATCTCTTTTCTGTGACGGATAAACTCTTCCAGGACTTCTTTCAGGTTCAGGACCCTTGGCCTGCCTTCGACGAGCGCCAGCATTATCACGCCGAAAGTTGTCTGCATCTGGGTATGTTTATACAGCTGGTTTAAGATAACTTTAGAGTTCGCGCCCCGGCGTACTTCGATCACAACGCGCATCCCGTCTTTGTCGGACTCGTCCCGCAGATCCGTGATACCGTCTATCTTCTTATCCGTAACAAGATCCGCTATCGATTCTATAAGATTCGCTTTATTTACCTGATAAGGCAGCTCCTTTATGATTATGGCCTCTTTGCCGTTCTTCTGCTCTTCAATAAATGCTTTGGCATGAACTTTCAAAAGGCCGCGGCCCGTAGTATAGGCGTTCTTTATGCCTTCAGTGCCTCGTATTATTCCGCCCGTGGGAAAGTCCGGCCCCTTCACTTTCGTCAAAAGGTCCTTCGGATCACAGCCGGGGCTATCTATAACAAAAGTAACGGCTTCCGCTATCTCTTTTAAGTTATGCGGAGGGATATTCGTCGCCATACCGACGGCTATGCCGCTGGAACCGTTAACAAGCAGATTTGGCAAACACGCCGGGAGCACCGTGGGCTCCTTGAGGGATCCGTCAAAATTCGGCATAAAATCGATCGTATTCTTATCTATATCGATAAGCATCCAGTCGGCGATGTGGTCGAGCCTTGCTTCGGTATAACGCATACTCGCGGGCGCATCTCCATCGACCGAACCGAAATTCCCCTGGCCCTCTACAAGAGTGTAGCGCAGCGAGAAGTCCTGCGCCATCCTCACGAGGGTATCATAGATTGCGGCATCCCCGTGCGGATGGTATTTACCCATGCAGTCGCCCACTATCCTGGCGGATTTTTTATACGGCTTATTATGCTCTACACCGAGTTCCTTCATCGCGTAGAGAATACGGCGATGCACAGGTTTGAGGCCGTCGCGGACATCGGGAAGCGCCCTGCCCACGATAACGCTCATCGCATAATTTATGTAGGAGTCCTGCATCTCCTCTTCTATATATACAGGGGTCACTTTTTCATTACGTGCGTACATGTCTCTCCTCTTTTAAATTAAATATCCAAAACTTTCACTTCGTGCGCATGCTTTTCTATAAAATCTCTTCTGGGTTCGACTGCCTCACCCATCAATATGGTAAACATTGAATCGGCTTCAACGGCATCCTCGAGCATAACTTTCAGAAGCGTTCTCTTCTCCGGATCCATAGTGGTCTCCCATAGTTGAGAGGGATTCATCTCCCCTAATCCTTTATACCTCTGTATGCTCATGCCTTCTTTGCCGGTATTCTTTACAAACTGCAAGACCTCTTTAAGAGAATGAAAACCCTCGGTCTTCTTCTCTGTTTTTATGGTGTATATAGGTTTTGCCGATTCTTTCCTGGAGGATTTTTTATCTTTCGCGCTCTCTTCCGGGGTGTCATATTCATCCATATCGACCCCCAGCTTATCTATCTTATCTACGATCTTCTCTATCTCTCTTGCCTCGTAGAATTCTATATAATCTTTATTCTTAGTCTCATCATCTCCCACATACTTTGATAACTCATCATCATTATATAGAAAATGGGATTCTTGCTCCACTTTTACCATATAAAGCGGTAGTTTTTTGGTCTTTTTGTGCATTAAAGTGATATATTTTGATAGGCTTGCTCCACTTCGTTCAATTGCGTTCCCATAGCCTTCCAGCTCTATAAGCGCATCCAAAACAGCCTTCAGCTTCTTATCTGTAAACTGATGCTTGTCTTTTACTCTCACAAGAGTCATGTCTTCGGTGCCAAGCTCCAACAAGAGATTATTATAGTCATCTTCCGTTTGTATATACTCTTCCCTCTTACCTCTCTTTATCTTGTATAAAGGCGGTTGGGCTATGTAGACGTGGCCATTTTCGATCAAAGCCGGCATCTGCCTATAGAAGAGCGTTAAAAGAAGTGTCCTTATATGTGAACCGTCGACATCCGCATCGCACATCAATATTATCTTGTGATATCTGATCTTAGATATATCGAATTCTTCGCCTATACCGCATCCTATCGCGGTAATGATCGTCCTTATCTCTTCGTTGGAGAGCGCTTTATCGAGCCGCGCCTTCTCTACGTTCAGTATCTTTCCTTTCAACGGCAGTATCGCCTGAAAGCGTCTATCGCGTCCTTGTTTGGCGCTATTATGCACGAATACGCCTGAGGCCAGCGCAAAATTATGTGTATTAGGCACTTCTATATCATAAACATCCATTCTATCCGTCAACCATTCTACGCGCTTAACCTTATGGTTGTAATTTTTTGCCGCCTCATAGATCTTTTTCTCATCATTTTCGAAAAACCGCCTCATCAGAGTATCGAGCTTGAGCAGGTTTTTATCTTTACCTGCCAGGGGCTTTCTCTCTCTTTCATAGTAAGAGATGTCATTATATTTATCCACGACATTTTTTAGCAAGCTCATGCTGTGATTGAAATATGTCTGATCATAGGCCTTTTTACGCTTTGCCCTGAATTGATCCGTCCATTGCTCTTTCGTTTTTTCCCGTCTCCATGAAATAAGGGTAATATCATCCCATTGTATTTTGGATAGATCGGAATGCTTTTTTCTATGATCGGGATGTTCATTAAAATATTGTTTTGTCCTCGAAGCCTGTTTAATTCTATTATTAGGGTTCCCCCAGTGTTTTTTCTGGGCTTCGTTTATGATCCCGAGTATTCGGGTTCTGAATTTTTCATCTTTATTGTAAAACTCCATATATTTTTTAAACATATATTGCTTATACGCGGGATCTTCCCATTGTTTTTTTGCCCTATCGCTGAGCGCGGCCGACTGTTTTTTCATCGTTTCGGAAATTTTCTTGCGGTATTCGGGCGTTCTTTTTATTCTATTGCATTTCTCGATAACTTCCTTTGTATGCAATGTCCTTTTAGCGTGCTTTCTGTGAAGCTCAAGGTGTTCGTCTCTGCCCATCCTGACAATATTATCGGGGTTATTATTTAGCTTGTTAAAATCCACATGATGCCTGTTCCCGCCGTCGGATATTTTATACGCCTTCCTCTCAAGATTATACGCATCCGCCAAAAGATGCCAGAATATCCATCGGTTTTTTGATATGTCAAAAACCATCGGGTAACCTTTTATAGCCACCCCGTCTCCGACGGAAGATAGTTTTGTCCTGAACGGCATAAGAGATTCGCCGGGCTGCAGATCTTTCGCCTGGATGTAAAAACCGTCTCTTGCCATGAATAAATGGTTAGGTGTACACATTATCTCTTCATCATTATCCAGCACAACGTTGACGACAACTGCCTCTTTTTGCGTGCGGCGAGGATTTGCTATCTTTTCTACCCCCACACTACCGTTATCTCTTATTGTGAAACAATAATTTTGCTTGCCGCTTTCCCATTCGCGAACCAATTCTTTGAAGCTGAGGTTTCTTCCGTCGGCAAGAGCAACTTCTGTGTCTCCAAAAAAACATCCACCGGCCGAATCCCCCTCGACCAGATAGACTTCGCAGAGACTCGCGTCGGTCTCCTGGCAATCGGCGAGTTTACCCGGCAGTGACGCGCCTTCGAGGGCGCCTTTCCGACGGGTGAGTTCGCGCGCTTTTCTCGCGGCTTCGCGGGCGCGCGCCGCCAATACGGCTTTCTCTATGATCTTGTTAGCTACGGGCGGGTTCTCTTCAAGAAAAGAACCGAGTGCTTCGTTAACTATGGACTCTATGATGCCTTCGACCTCCGAGTTGCCGAGTTTTGTCTTGGTCTGGCCTTCGAACTGCGGATTCGGCACCTTGGCGCTTATCACGGCGCTCAGGCCCTCTCTCGCGTCGTCTCCGGATATCGTCGATTCTTCGCTCTTCAGTAATTTCTTCGCTTTACAATACTGATTTATCGTCCTGGTCAGCGCGGATTTAAAGCCGGTGAGGTGTGTACCGCCCTCTATGGTATTTATATTATTGGCAAAAGTAAATATGCTTTCGGCGTAGCCGTCATTATACTGCAACGCCACTTCCGCCTGGACGCCGTCTTTCTCTTTCGCAAAATATACTACTTTCTTGTGCAGCACATTCTTATTCTTATTCAAAAATTCGACGAACGATACTATGCCTCCGGAAAATTTGAACTCGACTTCCTTGCCTTTGGCGCGCTCGTCCTTTAATATTATCTTCAAGTCCTTGTTTAAAAACGCCAGCTCCCTCAGGCGGTTCGATAAAATATCGAAACTATAATTTATGCCGCCGGGGAATATCTCCTTATCGGATTTAAAGGTGACTTTTGTCCCTGTGTTCTTGGCCGAACCTATGATCTTTAATTTGGACGCGGTCTTGCCGCATTCGTATTCCTGGTGATATATCTTGCCGTCGCGCCTGACCTCGACTTCGAGCCATTCGGACAGCGCGTTTACCACGCTCACCCCGACGCCGTGAAGCCCGCCCGAGACCCTGTAAGCCTTATGATCGAATTTCCCCCCGGCGTGCAGGGTCGTCATTACAACTTCCAGGGCCGGTTTATTCATGGTCTTGTGTATATCCACGGGGATGCCGCGGCCGTCATCCGCCACCGTCACGGAGTTGTCGGCGTGAACTATCACTTCTATCGACGCGGCATAGCCGGCCATGCATTCATCGATCGCATTGTCCACGACCTCATATACCATATGGTGGAGCCCGCGCGATGTTGTATCGCCTATATACATCGCGGGTCTCTTCCTGACGGCGTCTACTCCCTCAAGAACCTGTATCGTAGTCGCGTCATATTTTTTTACGGCCGCGTCTTTATCTTTACCGCTGTCTCCTTTTGTCTTTTTACCCTTCACTTCTTTCTCGCTCATCCCGTTACACCTCCAACTAAAATTTATCACCCACTACACCCCAAATACTAATTTTAAGAGGTGTAACGGGACTCATTTTAAGTCACCCATCCTGAATGTTATGTCCTTTAACTTTTTACCTTTTAATTTCGACGATAAACTGTTCAATATAGATTTTTTCCGCGTCGTAAGCTCATATAACCAGCCCGAATCATCGACGTGGACTATGAGCCTCGACCCCGCAAAAGACCGCGGCCTGGAATGTTTCGCCGCCCTATCCCCCACCACAAGACCCCACGCCGAACGGATCTCCTCCTCCGAGAGTTTCTCCTTGCCGGCGAAACCGCTTATTATGCTCTTTACCAACCCCTCTAACGGCCCCTTGGCTTCGTCCGCCATATAATTTTACGGCCTCATACCATGCCCGAAAAAGCGCCTGCGGGAAACATTATATCTGCATAGGCAAAACAACATACACATACTCGCTGCCTATCCTTATAACGCCGGGCTTCTCGGCATCCACAACTTCAAAAGGGACCATCTCATCATTAATATTCTTCAATACGTCTATAAGATAATCCGGATTGAACCCGATCGCCAGGTCTTTACCTTTATAGTCAACCCCTATCTCCTCGCGCGCCTCTCCTATATAAGGGGCGTTCTTTGAGAGCACCATCTTATCTTTTGCCAGCTCCACCTTTACCGCCAAAGAGTCCGGATTGGTGAAGAGAGACGCCCTTTTTGTCGCCGCAAGGAATTTCGCTCTGGCGATCGATATCTTGTCCTTGGCCTCTTTGGGTATAACCTGCTCATAGTTGGGAAATTCCCCTTCTATCAGGCGCGACACGACTTTCGTGTTGCCCATATCGAAGAGCACCTGGTTGTTTCCGAAACATATCTTCACCTCACCCTCATCGCCGAGTAATTTTAAGAGCTCTGTTATTGTCTTCGCCGGTATTATAACTTTCTTTTCATGTGTCTTTGGTGATTGATTCTTCTCTTCCACCATCGCCAGCCGTCTGCCGTCAGTAGCGACTATCCTTATATATGTAGGTCTTATCACAAAAAATACCCCATTTAAAACATATCTCGTCTCATCACGGCTTATGGCAAAGCTTGTCATCGAAAGCATTTTTTTTAATCTGGCGCGCTGCATTGTTATAGAATCCTTGTCCTTAAAGTCTGGCAGTTGCGGGAACTCATCTTTTGGTAATCCCATTATCTTAAAGACACAGCTTGTGCACTCTATCCATACAAGATTATTCTTCTTTACGGATATCGACACTTCGCCATCCGGCAGTTCTTTGATTATATCGAAGAATTTTTTGGCCGGCACTGTAATAACCCCCTCAGATCCGGTCTTTACCGATATCGTCGAAACTATGCCTATATCAAGATCCGTAGCTGTCAGCGATAAATTATTCTGCCCAACTTCTATTAATATGTTTGAAAGTATCGGTAATGTTGTTTTTGGGTTTATCGCGCTTTGAACTTCCTGTATGCCTTTTATAAGCACTTCTTTCGTCGTCTCAAACTTCATTATCTTTTCCCTTCTTTTACTCTATTAATTAAATTTAGAAGCAGTCGTAATAGTGTTGTTGATAGTGTGTATAAATCATTAACACACTCGCTGTTAATGTGTTATGGGATTTTAATTCATTGTATAATAAAAGAACTTATCCACAGCTATTAAAGAGATCCCCCCTCAAACGCTCCTTATATTATCGATAATCCTCCCCATAAGATCACTTAACCCCTTCTTCTCTTTTAAGTCGTTAGTTATCTTTTCATAGGCGTGCAGCACCGTGGTGTGGTCTCTCCCGCCAAAATATTCTCCTATCTCCGGCAGAGAATAATCGGTGAGATGCCTGGCGAGATACATCGCGATCTGTCTTGGGTAAGCTATGGCGCGACTACGTCTCTTAATCTTCATATCGGATAATTTTATATCAAAATATTCACACACTTTTTTCTGTATCATATCTATGGTGATCTTTTTCTCGCCTTCCCGTATCATATCTTTTAAGACCTCTTTCACCATATCCACGGAGATATCCCTGCCGATCAATTTCGCATAGGCGACCACGCGTATGAGCGCTCCTTCAAGCTCGCGGATATTGCTCTTGATCTTTTCGGCCAAAAAATAGTAGACATCGTCGGGGAGAGCTATCGTCTCCTTTTCCGACTTCTTTTTCAATATAGCCATACGTGTTTCGAAATCGGGCGGCTGGATATCCGTTACGAGCCCCCATTCGAACCTCGAAACCAGCCTCTCTTCAAGAGACCGTATCTCTTTTGGCGGCCGGTCGCTCGAGACTACTATCTGCTTGTGCGCATCGTATAGCGTATTGAATGTATGAAAGAACTCTTCCTGGGTGGCTTCTTTGCCAGCAATGAATTGTATATCATCGATAAGCAGTATGTCAACATTCCGGTATTTTTCCCTGAATTTTATCATAGACCTGTTCTGTATGGCGCCGATAAGCTGGTTTGTGAATTCTTCGCTTGAAATATAGAGCACCTTGGCTTTCGGCAGCCTCTGTATGATCTTGTGCCCGACGGAATGCATCAGATGCGTCTTGCCTAAACCAACGCCGCCATATATAAAGAGCGGATTATAGGCCTTTGCCGGAGAATCGCATACCGCGGACGCGGCAGCGTGGGCGAATCTGTTGCTCGGGCCTATGACAAAACTTTCGAAGGTATATTTCGAGCTCAAACCGATCTCTTGTCCGGCGCTCTGTTTATCGCGGCTAAACGGCCAAAACGTCTTGACCTGGGGCTTCTCTTTGGTCGTCGCGTCAGCGGGATTTTTCTGGAGTGGTACGTCGGAAGATTCATGCATGGAGAATGCGACCTTCATCTCCTTGCCGCAAGACTTGGCGATATTCGAATTGAGAACGGCCGCATAGCGGTCGAGAAGAATATCCTGAAACAACTTATTGGGGATCTCCAGCGTTAGGGTGTCGTCCGATATGGAGCGGAAATTGACCGGGCCAAACCAGATATTAAAGGCCTGGTCGTTATCGAGCTCTTTTTTGATCAATTCCCTTGCTCGCAGCCACACAGAAAGGTCATTTGAGGCCATTTTTTACTTTTCCAAACGAATACATAGGTTATTCACAGGTTGTGCACAGCATATCTTTTACAGCACGCAACATTATAATCAAATGCATTTGCAATTGCAAGTATTAATTAAAAATGTTGACTAACAAATGCCCTGTGGTATAATTTACATTCCAATAGTCAGCCGAGTCTTTTATTATTAGATTTACTGTGAGGAACTAACGAGCGTTACGAAAGGACTAAGATATGAAGTATACTTTAAAAGCGGGCTCCAATATAAAGAGAAAGAGAAAGCACGGGTTCAGGGCAAGGATGCAGACCCGTCATGGACGCGCTGTTTTAAGCAGAAGAAGACAAAAGGGCCGTCATAAGCTCACCGCATGATCCCCGCCGAGACCTTCAGTAAACAAGAGCGCCTTATAAAGACGAAGGATTTCAGGAAAGTTTACAAAGACGGGCGCTCTTATAAGGCGGGTTTCATTATATTGAGATTATTACCGAACGCGGCATTAGTGAACCGCATTGGGTTTTCCATAAGCGCGAAGAACGTTAAGAAAGCGTCCAGGCGTAATCGCCTAAAGAGGCTATTTCGCGAAACTTACAGAAGGAATAAAAAGACTATCAAGAAGGGATTTGACATCGTTTTCGTCGTGAGAAGAGATTCTAAAGAGAGCTTTTCTTACGCTGAAGCAGAGGTAATATTCTTGAATCTAAGCAAACAAGCGGGGATATTATTGTGAAATTTGTGGTAATTTATGCGTTAAAATTTTATCGTAACTACTTGTCGGCGCTAAAGATAAGGTGCTGCAGGTTTTATCCATCCTGCTCGGAATATGCTATAGGGTCTATAGAAAAGCATGGTATATTCCTTGGCGGGGTCAAAAGCATTTGGAGGCTGATCAGGTGTAACCCCTTTTCGCGAGGCGGCTACGACCCGGTACAATAATTTATGGAAAAGAGATTAATAACGGCGGTCACATTATCGATAATAGTTATAGTTGTGTTCCAATTCCTATTTCCTGCGCCAAGAAAGACACAAATTGTGAAACCCGGTGAAAAGGCTATCGTAAAAGAGATAGACGTGAAATCATTCGTTCCCGCGGCACAGATACCGACGGCAAATGAAGAAGAATTGATCATCGCAACGGATAGAAACATAATTACGTTCAGCGATATAGGCGGTGCGGTAAAGAAGATAGAGCTTAAGCAGCATAAGAAAAACAATTCGGTCGAGCCTCTGGTGTTGGTGGAAGAAAAAGATCCGGCTCGATATATCTTTTCTATAAAAGACCCTTCCGGTATATTGCCATTAGAATCCGCAAAATACTCTGTTAGCACAAAACCAAATCAAGTTATCTATACGCTCAACCTGAAAGACCTGCAAATAATCAAAGAATATACTTTACATAATCTTAATGATACCATGGATTTACAACTTTTTGTAAAGAATATATCAAATCAATCAAAAGAAGTGGGCTATCAAATCATAAGCGGGGCAGGTATTGTTGAACCTAACATATCTGAAAAAAGGCTTATTGAGGTTACGGCAAAGGTTGATGGTAAGACGGTTAATTTTAAGCGTCCGAAGAATAATATAATCACGCATCCGGGAATAGTCAGTTGGGTAGCGTTAAAGACGAGATACTTTTCGCTCATAATGAAACCATTTGGCCAGACTAAGCATCAGTTTCATAATTTCGCGTCCGGTGAGGATCTTGTGGCCGGCGTAGAGATGGAGAGCGTTACAATACCCCCCAATTCCTTTATAGAGCATAAATATTTACTGTATGCGGGACCAAGCGTTGCATCGGAGCTTAAGAAGATAGACGCGGAATTTGAAGAAACTATAAATTATGGGTTCTTTGGATGGATAGCCAAGGCTCTGCTCTTTATGCTTGGGCTATGCCATAGCGTGTTTAAGAGCTGGGGCCTATCTATCATTATTCTATCGGTGCTTTTGAATGTATTATTATTCCCTCTTACACTAAAAAGTTTTCAGTCTATGCAGAAAATGCACGAACTGCATCCCCAAATGGAAAAACTCAAAGTCCAATTTAAGGATAATCCGCAAAAGCTCAACAAAGAGATCATGGAGCTCTACAAAAAGTATAATATAAATCCATTAGGCGGGTGTCTACCGCTTTTGCTACAAATGCCGATCTTCGTGGCTCTATATCAGGCGCTTACCAAGTCTATACATCTGAGAGGCGCAAGCTTTCTATGGATAAAGGATCTATCGATGCCCGATGCGGTACCTATACCGGCTACTTTGCCATTGATTGGCAATCATATAAATATATTGCCGCTTGTGATGGTAATCCTTATGGTATTACAGCAGAAAGTGTCGACCAAGGTTATGGGTAGTGCAGTTACTGAAGAGCAAAAACAACAGCAGAAAATGATGTTGATCATGATGCCTGTGATGTTCGGCTTCATATTTTATAATATGCCGTCCGGAATGGTATTATATTGGGTTGTAAATACGTTATTGACGATAGTCGAACAGTCGGCAATCTTAAAAAAGACATAAAGCATATTGACTTTAAGAAGAATATAGTGTAATATCTACAGAAAAGAGATTGTAGTTTTCTGTAATTAGTTTCCACGTAGAAACACAGGGCTTCAGTGATATGGCAAAAGTAATAGCGCTCTGCAATCAAAAAGGCGGTGTTGGTAAAACGACCACCGCAATAAATCTCGCCACATATCTTGCTTTGTCCGGTAAAAAAACTCTCCTGATCGATATCGATCCACAAGGTAATGCCACTAGCGGGCTTGGTATTGATAAGCATGACATCAAACATAGTGTATATCATATTCTAATCGATGATGCAGACCCCAAATCTGTTATGATTGATACACAAATCAGTAATTTATCGCTTTTTCCCTCTAATTTAAATCTCACAGGTGCCGAAGTAGAGCTCGTCAGTACATTGGGTCGCGAACATAAACTCAAAAAGGCCCTGACAGGCCTTTTAAACGACTTTGATTTTATATTGATAGACTGTCCTCCATCGCTGGGTTTGTTGACAATTAACGCTCTTTCTGCCGCAAATTCGATACTTATTCCGATACAATGCGAATATTACGCTCTCGAAGGATTAGGTCAATTAATGAATACTATTAATCTTGTCAAGGAGAATATAAATACTGCTCTTGAAATAGAGGGTGTGTTGCTTACCATGGCGGATTATAGAACAAAACTTACGAATGAGGTCATAGGTGAAGTTAAGAAGTTTTTTTCGGGCAAGGTATACGAAACAATAATTCCTAGAAATGTTCGATTGGCTGAGGCTCCCGGGTTCGGAAAGCCTATTGCATTGTATGATAAAACCTCAATGGCTGCCAGAAAGTATGAAGACTTTACAAATGAATTGTTAGGTATAAAAAAAGAGATATCTGAGCAAACAGTTACTATGAGTAATTCAGAAGCTAATCTTAGCAATGAAAATGAGTTAGAAGAAATCGACGAAGGAGAAATTAAGTAATGGAAAAGAAAGCTTTAGGCAGGGGCTTAAGCGCATTAATACCACAGCGTGAGGTAGTTTTTGTAAAAAATTCAGCAGAAGCCATTATTCGTATCCCACTATCTCAAGTTAAGACAAACAAATATCAGCCACGGACGGAGTTTAGTAAAGAAAAACTTAATGATTTGGTCAATTCCATAAAAGAAAAAGGTGTTATACAACCTGTGCTTGTGCGAAAAGCTATCGATGGATATGAATTGATTGCCGGCGAACGCCGTCTTCGTGCGGCTACAATGCTTAACCTTGTGGATATACCCGCTATAATTAAAGATGTCAATGATGCTGACATGCTCGAAATTGCGCTCATAGAGAACTTACAGCGCGAAGAGCTGAACCCGATAGAGGAGGCAAAGGCTTTCGAGCGTCTTACAACGGAGTTTAATTTTACACAGGACAAGATAGCACAGACGCTCGGCAAGGATAAGTCTACGATATCCAATGCGATCAGGTTATTGGGGTTAGCACAGAAGATCCAGGAGTATCTTTCAAAAGGCATCATAACGGTGGGGCATGCAAAAGCGCTTCTGGGGCTTCCGGCGGAAAACGAGCGATACAGGGTATGTAATATCATCATAAACAAGGGCTTATCAGTCCGCGAAACCGAAAAACTCGTTGATCGTAGACGTACCGAAGCTGGAACGCAAAAACGGCCCGTTAAGCACGATAATAACCTTGATAGCATAGCGGCTGAAATGCAACAAGCTCTGGGTACGCGTGTGAAGATATCTCACGGCAAGAAGCGCGGTACAATACAGATAGAATATTATTCTGTAGAGGACTTAAACCGGATCTTGCATATAGTTACCGCAAAAAAGACATAAATCCCAAAAACCACTCTGTTTAACCTTGACAAATCCTCCGGTTTGTAGTTAAATATAATATTCGATATAAATGATATAAATTATGTTATAATATACAGGCATGAACAGGAGGTAGCATGAATCAAGCCACTTTAGTATTAATAAAACCGGATGGTTTGAAAAAATCACTTACAGGGAATATCTTAACTCGTCTATCGGAGACAAAACTTGATATAGTAGGCGCCAGAATAGTGAAAGTTTCCAGGGACCTTGCCCAAAAACATTATGCCATGCTGAAGGATAAACCGTTTTTCGAAGATCTCTTAAAATATTTGATGGGCGAATATCATAAAAAAAAAGTTATGGCGCTTGTATACTATGGTGAAGACGCGATACAGAAAGTAAGGGATATATGCGGTGCCACAAACCCCGAAGAAGCGGATCCGGTCTCTATAAGAGGCGCTTACGGGAGGATTACCACAAAAGGCGTCTATGAGAACGTTATTCACGCCTCGGCGAATCCGGAAGAGTCCGAGCGCGAAATAAAGCTATGGTTCTCTCCCGATGAGATAATATTTGATCTCTATAATACCACCGCAGTAAAGAAGAGCATAGAGACGCGCGTCTGGGCATAAAAAGTTCATAGTTCATAGTTGATAGTGAATAGTAAAAAAGTTTGTTATAGACTCAAAAAGGAGATTGTAAGTTGATTAAATCGATGACGGGTTTTGGAAAAGGCGAGGTAAGATTTCCGGGCGGGCAGATCATAGTGGAGATAAAGACCGTTAACCATAAATTCTTTGACGCCAGCCTGAAACTGTCCGAAACGATAGCTCCTTTCGAAGAGAGGATTAAAGAGACTTTGCAGAAGAAGATAAATAGAGGCAAGGTCAATGTAAATATAATTTATGAGCACAGCGGCGCAAAAGATGAAGTCATAGCCGTAAACAGGAAGCTGGCTAAAAGCTATTATGCCGGTATAGTAGGATTAAAAAAGGCCCTGGGCTTGAAAGAGGCGGTCGGGTTAAAAGAGCTGATAAGCCTGCCCGGAGTGATCAACTACGCGGCTACGCAGGAGAGCCTTACGGTATTATGGCCGAAGATAGAGAAAGCTTTATCGGCGGCGCTCGCGTCTTTAATATCGGACAGGACGAAAGAAGGACAGGCTCTCCATAAAGATTTTCTTAAGAGAGTAGCGGCCATAGACAAGATGCTTGCCGAGATAAAATCTAGCTCGCATTTGAGCATTAAAGAGTATAAAGAGAGGTTCGAGAAGAGGGTCAGGGACCTTACTAACGGGCACGCAATGGATAAGGGCAGGCTCGAGATGGAGGTGGCAATATTCGCGAAGAACATTGATATATCCGAAGAGATCATCAGGCTCAAGAACCATCTGGCCAATTTTAAAAGGACCCTTGGCGCGAATGGAGAGGCCGGCAAGAAGATAGATTTTATCGCCCAAGAACTGCATAGGGAGATAAATACTATCGGATCAAAAGCCAGCGACTTCAATATCTCCAAAAACGTTATTGAAATAAAAAGCGAGATCGAAAAGATCCGGGAACAGGCGAAGAACATAGAATGAAGTCCAAAACGGAGGGACCCAAGGGAAAGATCTTCATAGTCTCCGCGCCGTCCGGTTGCGGCAAGACCACCCTGTGTAAAAAACTACTTAAAGATAAATTGAAATTGTACCAATCCGTGTCTATAACGACGAGACCGCCGCGCCGCGGGGAGAGAAACGGCACAGATTACTTCTTTATATCCGCCGAAGAATTTATCCGCATGATAGATGCCAAGGAACTGCTTGAGTATGAAGAGAACTTCGGTTTCCTGTATGGTACGCCTAAAAGAGCCGTGGAGGATCTTCTGCGGAAGGGCAGAAACGTTCTTTTGAGCATAGATGTGAAGGGCGCTATGAATGTTCGCAAAAGTTATCCGCATAATTCCGTTCTGATATTTGTAATGCCGCCGTCTATGGAAGAACTTAAAAACAGGCTTGAGTCCAGGGAGGCGGATACGGCCAAAGCGATATCGAACAGGCTTAAAGTGGCGAAGCAGGAAGTGGCGTGTAAAGATAATTATGATTACGTGGTAGTCAATGATAGGCTTGACGCGGCCTACAAGAGACTGAGAGAGATAATACTTTTAGAAGGAGAGAGCGATGCAAGGACCCGCAATAGATAAGCTTTTAGACAAGGTGCATAGTATATATAAATTGGTGATACTTGCATCCCGCAGGACGATAGAACTGGCTGACGGCGCTCAAAAGCTCGTTGATGCCCCTGTCGATTTCAAACCGGCGAATATAGCCATGAAAGAGATAATAGAAGATAAAGTGACTTACAAGATAAGAGAAGAAAAATGAGCTCCGCCCGGAAGACCGTGATCGTCGGTGTTACGGCGAGCATTGCCGCATACAAGGCCTGCGAGATTGTGAATCTTTTAAGAAAAGATTCATTTGATGTAAAGGTCATATTGACGAAAGACGCCTTGGAATTTGTGACGCCGCTGACATTGCAGACGCTCTCCGGCAACAAGGTCATGACCGGCATCTTCGAGTCTCCCGAAAACTGGACGCCGGTGCATACGTCTTTGGCGGATAGCGCGTCGCTTATCCTGATAGCTCCGGCCACGGCAAATATAATAGGAAAACTGGCGAATGGAATATGCGACGATCTGTTGACGTGCGTCACCTGTGCTTCCAGATCGCCGGTCCTGATAGCTCCGGCGATGAATGAGAATATGTATAATCATAAAATGGTAATGGCCAACATAGCAAAATTGGAGAAGATAGGATATAAATTTGTCGGGCCCGTAAAAGGACATCTTGCATGCGGGTATGACGCGGTAGGGCATATTGCGCCGGTTGCCGAGATAATCAAAGAAGCGAAAAAGATGATCAAGTGATAAAAAATATCCTCGTCACAGCGGGTCCCACCCGTGAAAAGATAGATCCGGTAAGATACATATCGAATTATTCCACAGGGAAGATCGGGTATGAGATAGCAAGCGCAGCGAAATCGCGCGGCCTATCCGTCATTTTGGTGAGCGGCCCTACGCGTTTGGCGGCGCCCGAAGGAGTGAAGCTAGTTTCCGTGGAGAGCGCAGACGACATGAGGAAAGCGGTCTTGAAATTTATAAGAAGATCCGACTGTGTGGTCATGACGGCGGCTGTGGCGGATTGGCGCCCCAAATATTCTGCCAGGCGCAAGATAAAGAAGCCCGGTATAAGAAATATAGAGTTGGTGGAAAATCCGGATATACTGGCCGAAATTGGCAGGCTGAAAAAAAAGAGGATAACCGTAGGATTCGCGCTCGAGACAGAAAACCTGGAAAAGAACGCGTTAAAAAAACTGAAAGACAAGAATTTGGATATCATAGTAGCAAATAGACTGACCCCAAAAAAGAGTGTTTTCGGGGATAATGTGCTCGATGTGGTTATGATAGACAGGTTCGGAAACAGGACGGGAATACTCAATAAACGTAAGTCAAAATTGGCCAAGATTATTCTTGACAAGGTATTGAAGCTTCGAATACACTAGGCTTTATCCGATACGTAAGCGAATGAACAGAGGGGCGTGAGCGTAAATTCGGGGGATTTCATAATGGCGGCAAAAAGAGGATTTACATTAATAGAGCTCCTGATCGTAGTAACGGTCTTTGTGATTACGTTCGCGTTGCTCACACCCTTCATAAATAAGATGCGCGATAGGGCCGATATGATAAAGTGTTCGGCGAACGTACGTCTTTTGAGCTTAGGCCTGCATATGTATGCTGCGGATCATAATGACGCGTTCCCGCCGGATCTCGGGAGCCTCTATCCGGATTATATCAAAGAAGAGAAGGTCTTTGATTGCCCCGCAAGCAAATTTATAGGCACTGCGGCCAAAAGTGATTATGAATATATTTCAGGATTATCGGAATCGTCCGTTCCCTCGGAAGTCATAATTTACGATCGGGACGGCAATCATAACAATCTTGGACGGAATGTTGTCAGGGTGGATGGTTCCGTAGAATGGGTGCATAGCACCGAAGGCAAGCCAAGATAATGCGGCGCGGTGGCCAAGCGGCAAGGCGAGAGTCTGCAAAACTCTTATACAGCGGTTCGATTCCGCTCCGCGCCTCCAGTTATTATATAAGCATGTGGGCAGCTAGCTCAGTTGGTTAGAGTACTACCTTGACATGGTAGGGGTCACAGGTTCGAGCCCTGTGCTGCCCACCAAAATTTTTTGGGAAAAATTTTGGTGAGGTCTCTCCAATAATTTTGGGGTATGCGCAAAATTATTGGAGGATCCACCACTAGTAAGAAAAGCATGGGCAAACGGTGGAATGGCATATACGAAAATGAAAATAAGGTGCTTCATAAAAGAAAAGATTTAAATATTGTAGGTTCGAATCTTTGGTATTTAGTCGGCTTAATAACTACCGACGGGTGCTTGTCTTCCGATGGCAGGCACATTAATATAACTTCCAAGGACGAAACATATTTGATAAAGCTGAAGAGCGAACTAGGATTAAATAATAAGATAGGCATTAAAAACAGAGATAGGGCAAATAAAGCCTATCAAATAGAATTTGCCAATAGAAATCTGTATGATTTTTTGTTATCTCTAGGACTAACGCCAGCCAAGTCTTTAACTCAGGATGAAGTCATTGTGCCGGATGAATTTTTTTCCGATTTTCTTAGAGGAGTTATAGATGGAGACGGTTGTATTAGAAAATGGGCGCATCCTACCAACAAAAATGAACAATGGAGCCTTAGAATATATTCGCCTTCCTTATTTTTTGTGGAGTGGTTGTGTAAAGAAATAGAATGCTTATTGAAAGTAAAAGGACGAATTCACAGGGAAGCAAGAAAAAAACCGCTAGTAGATATGTTTATATTAAAGTATGGTAAAATGGCGTCCAGAACTATTTTTGATAGTTGCTATTATAAGAATGCTTTAGCTATGGATAGAAAAGCAAAATTAGCAAGCGAATGTTGCTTTTCTTATCAAGGATGGTCTAAAAGCAAAACAGTTCTTAACTAATGAGGGTGCGCCGAGGTGTCGGAACTGGCAGACGATATGGACTTAAAATCCATTGCCCCTAAAGGGCGTGTGGGTTCAAATCCCACCCTCGGCACCAACAAGATAATATATGGACTTAAACGCGTTAAGACATAGTACATCACACGTGATGGCACAGGCTGTGAAGGAGCTTTGGCCGGATGCGAAGCTTGGCATAGGCCCATCTATCGAAGACGGATTCTATTATGATTTCGACCGCGAAGAGCCCTTTTCTCCGGAGGACCTCGGGGTTATAGAGACGAAGATGCGCGAAATAATAAAGAAGAACTATCCTTTTGAGAGGCGGGAGATGGCGAAGGCGGAGGCCGTTAAATTATTCAAAAATATGGGTGAAACATACAAAGTGGAATTGATAGAGAAGATACCCGGAGACGTTGTATCTATTTACTCAAACGGCAATTTTATCGACCTGTGCAAAGGGCCGCATGTGGCGTCTACCGGCGAGATAAAAGCGTTTAAGCTGTTATCGATAGCCGGCGCCTACTGGCACGGTATAGAAACAAATCCGATGCTGCAAAGGATATACGGCACCGCATTCCCGACGCAAAAAGATCTCGAACATTATATAAAGACTATCGAAGAAGCCAAAAAACGGGATCATAGGGTGCTCGGCAGGCAGCTTGAATACTTCAGTATGAACGATGAAATGGGGCCCGGTCTCGTCTTATATCATCCTAAAGGCGCGCGCTTAAGGACTCTCATAGAAGAGTATATACGTAATGAACATTTAAAACGCGGATATCAGCTTGTCATAGGACCGCACATACTGAAGAGCGATGTATGGGTAAGATCCGGCCATTATGATTATTATAAAGAGAATATGTACATGTTTAAGATTGAGAATCAGGAATATGCTATCAAACCGATGAACTGTCCCAACCATATCATGGTTTATAAATCGAAGACCAGGAGCTACAAAGATCTGCCGATTAAATTATTCGAGCTTGGGACCGTTTACAGGAACGAGAAATCCGGCGTCTTACACGGCCTCCTTCGTGTGCGCGGGTTTACGCAGGACGATGCCCATATATTCTGTCTTCAGGATCAGGTCGAGGATGAGATCATAAAAGTTATAGATTTTGTCATAGACACACTGAATGCGTTCGGTTTCGATGATTTCTCTATAGAGCTGTCGACAAGGCCGGCGAAATCTATAGGCAGCGACGCCGACTGGGCGCTTGCCGAAAAGGCCCTTATCGATTCATTGAACAGAAAGAGCCTGAGCTATGAAATAAACGAGGGCGACGGCGCTTTTTACGGCCCAAAAATAGATATAAAATTAAAGGATGCGTTGAAACGCGAATGGCAATGCGCGACGATACAGTGCGATTTTGCCCTGCCGGAAAGATTCGATCTGAAATATATAGGCCAGGACGGAAAAGAGTATCGCCCAATAATGCTGCACAGGGTTATATTAGGCAGCCTTGAACGTTTTATGGGAGCGTTGATAGAACATTTTGCGGGAGCGCTTCCTCTCTGGCTGGCGCCCGTACAGTGTGTTATAATCCCGGTATCGGAAAAGGCCGGCGTATATGCTGAAAATGTATGGCGCACGCTCTTTGCCGGTGATATAAGAGTAGAGATAGACGCGCGGAACGAAAGACTGCAGAAGAAGATACGCGATGCCGAAGTCCAGAAGATACCTTATATGATCGTTATAGGAGAAAAGGAAGAGTCTGTGGGCATGATTTCGGTAAGGAGCAAAGCACAGGGCGATATAGGCAGGATGAAACTGGGAGACTTTATCGAGAGGATAAAAGAGGAGAAGGAAAAAAGGGTTAGATAACGGAGAAGGACTAAAATTATTTCGCGATTTTGAAAGGGGGTTATTATTTTTAAGAAAGAGATCAGGATAAACCACAGGATAAGAGCCAGAGAGATAAGGGTAATCGGTGAACATGGCGATCAGCTTGGTGTTATGAGCGTTCAGGACGGGATAAAGAATGCCGAAGAGTCTGGGCTTGACCTTGTAGAGATAGCTCCGACGGCAAATCCCCCTGTTTGCAGGATCATGGACCATTCAAGATTTAAGTATGAGCAGGAAAAAAAGGAAAAAGAGGCCCGTAAGAAACAGAAAGTTGTCCATATAAAAGAGATACGGCTCGGGCCCAAGATAGGCGAGCACGATTACCAGTTCAAAGTCAACCATCTTATCGAATTCCTTAAGAAGGGGGACAAGGTTAAAGTCACCATGATATTCAGGGGCAGGGAGATGGCGCATATAGATCTCGGGCGCAAGATCCTTGAAAAGTTATCGAGTGATATCTCCGGAGTGGGGGAGATAGAGGAGAACCCCAAGCTCGAAGGCCGTTTTATCAATATGATTATTAGAGCAAAATAGCTGAAAGCCGACGACCGATAGCTGACAGCAAACGCTGCTATAACGAGGAGAGGAAAATGCCTAAACTGAAGACGAGTAAAAGTGTCAAGAAGAGGATACGTATAAGCAAGAGAGGCAAGATAAAACATTTTAAGACCGGCAAGCGCCATCTTTTAGGCGGTAAGAGTTCGAAACGCAAACGGCAGCTCGGCAAGCCCGGGTATGTTTCACATGCCGACGCGTCGGCAATAAGATTGCTGTTGCCTTACGGCGCATAGTCGGTTCATAGTTGAAGCTTGATAGTGCATAATTAAAAAGTGAGGAGGGTTGTAAATGCCAAAAGTAAAACATGCAGTTGCCACGAAGAAACATAGAAAACGGGTACTGAACGCCGCCGAAGGCCAATGGGGCGGCAGGCACCGTTTTTATCGCAGAGCTATGGAGAGCGTCGCCAAAGGCAGGATGTATGGATTCAGGGACAGGAAAGCAAAGAAGAGGGACTTCCGCTCATTATGGATAGTCCGTATCAATGCGGCCTGCAGAGAACATGATATATCGTATTCGAAATTCATGAGCGGACTCAAAAAACTGAAGATCCTTATAGATAGAAAGATGCTTGCGGAGCTGGCGGTATCCGACAATAAGGTTTTCGGGAAACTCGTCGAGATGGTAAAAGCGTAGGATGAGAGACAAGATAAGAGAGATCGAGAAGAGCGCGGTCGAAGAGATAACCCTGGCGGTCGATGCCGATGCGCTGGAGAAGGCCAGGGTGAAGTATCTCGGCAGGAAAGGCTTAGTCACCGAGCTCTTTAAGAATATGTCCGGGGTCTCTCCCGCGGACAGAGCGGAGATCGGAAAGCTCATAAACGCGCTGAAAGAGACCGTCTCGAAAGCGCTCGACGAAAAGACTCCCGTTTTGTCGGGCGGCAGTGATTCCGGAGCCCAGAAGACGGATATCACGCTTCCCGGCATTATTCGGGAAATCGGCCGCCTTCATCCGATCTCTAAAACTATAGAAGAGATCTGCGGTGTATTCATATCGCTTGGATTTAAGGTCGTCGAGGGGCCGGAGATAGAGAACGAACACTATAATTTCGAAGCCCTGAATATACCTTTAGAACATCCGTCCCGAGACGCGTTCGATACGTTCTATCTCAATGATAAATGGTTGTTGCGCAGCCATACCTCGCCGGTTCAGGCACGCTTTATGGAAACGAATAAGCCGCCTTTTGCCATAATTATACCCGGTAAGGTTTACAGGCCGGATGCCACAGACGCTTCCCACTCGTTCATGTTTCATCAGATTGAGGGGCTGGTCGTAAGCGATAATATAAGATTTTCGGATTTGAAGGGCGCGCTTACTCTATTTGCCAGGCAGATGTTCGGAGAGAATACCAGGATGCGTTTTCGGCCGAGCTTCTTTCCGTTCACCGAACCTAGCGCAGAGGTCGACATCTCGTGCATTCTCTGTTCCGGGGACGCGGCGCAGAGAGCGCCGCATAAATGCAGCCTGTGCGGCGGCAAAGGATGGATAGAGATACTGGGCGCCGGTATGGTCAATCCTAAAGTTTTCAGGAACGTAGGGTACAATCCCGAAAAAGTTACAGGATTCGCTTTCGGGATGGGAGTGGAGAGGATCGCGATCTTAAAATACGGCATTACGGATATAAGGATGTTTTTTGAGAATGATATCAGATTCCTGAGGCAGTTTTGATATGAAATTATCATACAACTGGTTAAAAGAGTATATAGATATAAGATTGTCGCCCGAGAAGCTCGGCGAGCTTCTTACCATGGCGGGCCTCTGCGTCGATTCCATACATAAAAAAGGCAATGATTCCGTTCTGGAAATAGAGATCACCTCGAACAGGCCGGACTGGCTCTCTTATATCGGCGTCGCACGCGAAGTAGGGGCTCTCACCGGGAAGAGATTAAAGATTCCCAACAACGTCGCGGTGTCATGCGGCTCTTCACAGTCCCGCCGCGGCGGTGTAAACGGCAATTCAAAGGCCACTATCAGGATCGAAGAGAAAAAACTCTGCCCAAGATATACCGCGCGTATTATACGTAATGTAAAAGTCGGCGAATCGCCTAAATGGCTTAAAGAGAGGCTCGAGGCAGTGGGCCTGAGATCCGTAAACAACATAGTCGATATTACGAATTTTTGTCTCTTCGAAACCGGCGAACCCCTGCATGCGTTCGATCTCGATAAACTTGGCGGCCGGTCTATTATAGTAAGACGGGCGTCAAAAGGCGAAAAGATAAAGACTATAGACGGCATTGAGCGGATACTCGATAATGACATGCTCGTAATAGCAGACGACAAAAGCCCTGTAGCTGTAGCCGGAGTTATGGGCGGGTTATATACCGAGGTCTCTCCGCAGACAAAAAATATATTATTGGAAGCCGCATATTTTGATCCTATTTCAATCAGAAGGACATCCAGAAGACTGGCTCTTTCCACGGACTCAAGCTACAGATTCGAAAGAAGAGTAGATATGGGGAATATAGTCCGTGCTTCCGACCGAGCCGCGCAGCTTATATTGGAATTGGCGGAAGGGGCGGCCGGAGAATTTATAGACATGGGTAAAGAAGAGAAGGTTTTGAAGGATATAGATTTGAGGCTCGACAGGCTGAATAAGATAATAGGCGTTGCGGTCTCTCCATCGAGAGCGAAGTCTATCCTGACGTCTCTCGGCTTAAAGGTAAAGCCGTTGTCAAAGAACATAGTGAGATTAAGTCCTCCCGGCTTCAGGCATGATCTTCAAAATGAGATAGATATAATCGAAGAAGTGGCCAGGATATACGGCTACGAGAATATCCCGGAGACTATTCCGCCCGTTTTAGAGCCGGGTAACAGGCTTTCTCCCGACGCGGTGATAGATAAAAATATACGCGGCATCCTGGTGAACTTAGGATTATCCGAGATCATAACATACAGTCTTTTAAGCAGAAAGACAGTGGAGCTGGCAAGATCGTCCGGCGATAATGTAATAAGTATAAAAAATCCTATTTCGAATGAACAGGAAGTGATGAGACCGGCGCTCGTTGCGGGCATGCTCGGTTCCATAAGATGGAACATAAACAGAAGGTCGAAAGACCTGAAGCTCTTTGAACTGGGGCAGACTTATTTTAAAGAGGGAGATAACTCATTTATCGAAAAAAAATGTCTTGCTATAGGAGTCACGGGCCAGTTATACGATGGATGGATAGGCCATCCGAGAGGAGTGACCCTATTCGATCTCAAGGGCATTATCGAGGCGCTGTTTGCCCAAATGGGAATAAAGCATGTATCCGTAAAAGAGGCCATAAATCCCGTCTTCTCTCCCGCCTCGTGCGCTTGCATAAGCGTAAAAGATGATGCGGTGGGGATAATGGGACAGGTCGACCCAAAAATTCTGCGCGATTTTGACATAAAAGAGACTGTTTACGCCGCCCAGATCGATTGCGCGAGACTTATGAGACACATCTCTTTAGAAAAAAAGTTCAGAGAGAGCCCGAAGTTCCCATCCGTCATTAGGGATATATCTATAGTGGCGGATAAAAATATTTCTAACGCCGATATCGTATCCCTTATTAAAGAGACGGCCGGAAACATATTGAAGGACGCTGAAATTGTCGATAGATACAGCGGCGGACAGATCCCGGAAGGTAAAATCGGCCTAACTTACAGATTGGAATATCAGGACCCGAACAGGACACTGCAGGATTCCGACGTACAAGCCATACATTCACGTATAATAAACGCACTCGAAAATAATTTAGGGGCAAAGCTCAGATAACCGCCGCCGCTTGATTTGTCTTGATACCGATCCTGTGGTATACTTGTATTGTCCCTGCGGTGCGCGTGATTTAGAGTGAAAAGTATTGAACCTATAAGACTTAACCAGGGAGCCTGACCGCATCAGTGCCTTGGTATTGATGCAGAGGGCACCCACCTGTACATAACAGGGTCAATATAATTCAGCCTCACACGGTACCTGCGGGGACTTTTTGTTTATGCTGAGGCGGCGAAGCTTGCGGTGGCCGCTTTCAGCGTCAGGCTGGGCCACCAAAGCGCCGTCTGCGATATAATAAAAAATGGACTTATTTATAAAGGAAAAATCGAAACAGAACGAGCCGCTTGCGGCGAGGATGAGGCCGAAGCGGCTGGATGATTTTGTGGGGCAGGAGCATATCCTGGGGCCGGATAAATTACTGCGCCGGCTGATCGAATCAGATAAGATGTCGTCGCTGATACTCTACGGACCCTCCGGATGCGGCAAGACAACACTCGCCTTAATAATCAAAGACAGGACAGACTCATATTTTGAGCGGATAAATGCGGCGTCGAATAATGTCGCCGATATGCGCAAGATCATAGATAGCGCCAAGAAACGCCAGGCCATGGACGGCAAACGCACCATTCTCCTGGTAGACGAGATCCACCGGTTCAATAAAGCCCAGCAGGATGTTCTCATGCCGGACGTCGAGGCGGGCAACCCCATCTTGATAGGAACCACTACGCATAACCCGTTTTTTTACGTAAACACAGCCCTTCTTTCGCGTTCCCAGATCTTCGAATTCAAAAAGTTGTCCGATGCCGATATCATAAAAACTATCAGGCGCGCTCTCGAGGATAAGAAAGACGGCCTCGGCAATATATCCGTAAAGATCGACAATGACGCAATAGGGCATCTTGCCAAAATTTCGGAAGGGGATGCGCGGAGGGGCTTGTCGGCCCTGGAGATAGGAGTGCTTACAACGCCGTCGGGCAGAGATAAGAAGATCCATTTCACGATGAAGGTTGCGGAAGAGTCGATCCAGAAGAAAGCGGTCGTCTATGATAAAGATGAGGACGGCCACTACGATACCATATCGGCGTTTATAAAATCGATGCGCGGTTCCGATCCGGACGCAGTTCTATACTGGCTTGCGAAGATGATCTATGCTGGCGAGGATCCGAGATTTATAGCGCGTCGTATCATAATCTGCGCCTCCGAAGATGTGGGCAATGCAGATCCCCAGGCGCTTGTGGTAGCGGCCGCGGCATTACAGTCGATTGAGTTTGTCGGCATGCCGGAAGCGCGCATTCCGCTGGCGCAAGCCGCTGTTTACGTGGCGTGCGCTCCAAAGTCCAATGCCGCGTACCTGGGAATCGAAAACGCGCTAAAAGATGTCGAAAAAGGAAAGACCCTGGAGGTGCCGGACCATCTAAAGGACGCAAGCCTGGATTCAGCGCAATTCGGACACGGCAAAGGCTATAAATATGCCCATGATTTCAACAATCATTATGTACGGCAGGAATACAAGCCTTCCGATAAAATTTATTATATTCCCGCAGATATCGGTTACGAAAAAAAGATCAAAGATTGGCTCGAAAACCTGAAGAAAAGATCAGGATAGATCCCTCAACGCCCTATTTTTGGAAAATAACTCCAGAATTTATGCGGCGTATTCGGGAATAATGTGCAGCATCTGGAACAAGAAGGGAAGAGCTTTTCACCCTTCAATTTTTTGCGGAATTCCCTGTATCTTCGATCATTCCATATCTTCATAAACGGATCGCTTCTGATATCGCCCATAGTAAGACTGATAGAGCAGGGATAGACTGTCCCGAAAGGGTCTATCCTGGCGTTGGACCACGGGAAAAAGCACTTATTGGCGGGGAAATAACTCCCCTTGCCAAACCACCGCGCTATCTCTCCTCTCTTTTTTAAAATAATCTGGATTGGCTGCCGGAATATTCCGGCCAAAGAGATTGCGCGCTTCGTCTCATTATATAGAGTATCGATATCGGCGCCTATCACCGAATCCGGCAGGCTCTTGTCCTCTAACTTTATAAGTTTCTCGCCCGGGAAGAACTTCAAAGTCGACTCAGTCTCTTCTTCCGAAGAAAAGAATACAGGGGCTATATTTAAAAAAGCATTTTTGTCTTTCGCTATTTTAACTAATTCCGAGAAATTGTTTTCATTCAGGCGCGATACGGTGCAGCCAAACGAAATGGACGGCTCGGTCCGGCCCCTCAATTTTTTCTCCTCATTGATAAAATCTACCGCTTCGAGCAGCCGTTTATATACCTCCGCCTTGCGAATATTGTTATGAGTCTCTTCCGTACCATCGAGAGAAAAATATATACTTTGTACCCGCAGATCTACAAGCGATTTTGCGATCGCTTTTGTTATTAATGCGCCGTTTGTCGTGAAGGAGATCTCCAGTCCGAGATCCGCGGCATACCCGGCGATTTCGAGCATATCGCTTCTTATAAAAGGCTCGCCTCCGGTAAAAGCCACCCTTTTTACACCGCCACCCCTTAATCCGTTGAATAATTCTTTATATTCGGCGGCCGTAAGCTCTCTTTTATTTGTTGACTCTTTTTTTATTCTGTTGCCATCATGGGTATGACTGCCATAGAGCGGGCACATTTGACATCTGCAGTTACATAGATACGTGATCTCTATAGTAACGGATTCAGGGGGTCTTGCGGCGCCATTCCCCATAACATAATGCGGATAAAATCCGACAGCTTCCCGTAAAGCGGACAATAATATCTTAAGCTGATGAGGCAATAATCTCTTCAGGACATCCTTCAGCATATACACCATTATACCAAAAGGCGTAAAAAAGGGTAACAGAATCACGGCAAAAGAGCTTGTAGAACGTTGGAAGGTGGAATATAATACTTTTAGTTCGCAAAAGCCACTAAATTACCGACCTATTATTTTACGGGCGATCAAGAAGCGTTTCAGGACACGGTTTCTATGTAAATCATGAAAATGTCGCGGGGAAAACAAAGTTAATCAATAATGGTGAGCGAAGCAAAAAAAGTTCTGGCAATCTCTTCCTGTGGCGGGCATTGGACTCAATTAAAACGTCTATTGCCGGCGCTGGATGGCTGCAAAATAGTTTTTGTTACCGAACACGCGCGCTATAGGACGGATGTGGGCTCGGAAAAGTTCTATTTTCTCAATGCCGCGATACGATGGGATAAGATAGGCTTGCTCAGGCAGGCCGGAAAAATTTTTTGGATAGTGATAAAAGAGCGCCCCGATTATGTAATCTCCACCGGAACGGCCTGCGGGTTTTTCGCTTTTTGTTTTGCAAAGCTATTATTAGGCTCCCGGACTATTTGGGTAGATTCCATAGCCAATACGGAATCCCTGTCTCTATCCGGCAGGCTTGCCGGAAGACTTGCGGATTTATGGCTTACGCAGTGGCCGCATCTGGCTAAAGAAGGCGGCCCATATTATTATGGGAGCACTTTATGATCTTTATTACCATAGGCAACTATTCGCCTTTTGACCGGATGGTAAGAGTAATTGATAAATGGGCAGCCCTCCGCGGCCGTACGGATATATTCGCGCAGATAGGCAGTACGAACTGGCGGCCAGAGCATATAAAATGGACGGATTTTCTTAAGCCGGAAGAATTTGATCGTAAGATGCAAGAGGCAAATGTTGTTATTGCGCATGCCGGAGCAGGGACGATTCTTAAGGCGCTGGAACTGGGCAAGCCGATTCTCGTAATGCCTCGCCGCCCGCACTTACACGAAACACCCAATAATCACCAGTTATTCATGGCAAAACGTTTTCAGGACCTCGGCAGAATCGCTATGGCTCAGGATGAGAGTGATTTAATGGCCAAGCTTGATCACCTTGAAGCATTACGCGGCGCTGAACGCATTTCTCCGGTTGCTTCCCGCTCACTTCTTGAGGCGATACGTGATTTTATGAAGCAATAAGATGTTTTATGAAAAAATCAATTTTTATATGAAAGAAGTTATAAAACAAAGCGCGCTGAGAGTAGAAAAATGGGTAGAAGACAATAATTATAAAGGTTATGAGCCATTTGACGGGCTGTCATCTGTGTTAAGGCCGTTAACCTTTGGCAATCTATTACTAAACCGATTGTTAGTGCAGCTTGTCAGACAAAGCCCATTAAATTTGAGGCCGATTCTCGGTGTAAAACCCATGGACTCTACAATCGGGAGAGGTTATATGGTCCGGGGTTATTGCAATATGTATAAATTAACCGGCGACCGGACAAATAAAGATAAGGTGTTTTCGTGCCTTGAATGGCTTATGGAAAATCGGGCTCCGGCCCATAAAGAACATGCGTGGGGGAAGCATTTCGATTACGCCGGCAGAAGCGGATATTACGGTGCTTTAGAGCCCATTTTGATATGGACGGCGCTTATCGGCCATGCTTTTCTGGATGCCTATGAGTTATTTAACGACAGCGGGCATCTGGCGGCAGCCGATAGTATATGCAAATGGATCTTGAAATTGCCAAGAAACCAAACCAAGCCCGGTTTCTGTATGGGATACCATAACCATGATTACACCGCCACGATTCACAATTCGAATATGGCGGGCGCCGCGATTCTTGCCCGCACCGCTAAATATAACGGGGATCAGAAATATTCTACAGCGGCTAAAGAGGCGATGGCGTATAGTTGTTCCAGGCAATTACCAAACGGCGCATGGTTTTATGGAGAATGCCCAAAAAATCACTGGATAGATAATTTTCATACCGGCTATAATCTTGACGGACTGAAATGCTACATTAGCTGTTCCGGCGACAAAGAATATGAATCTGCGCTGAAGAAAGGACTCTGTTTCTATGAAGATCACTTTTTTGAGAGGAATGGCAGGCCTAAATACTATCATGATAGAGCATATCCGATCGATATTCAGTGCGCATCCCAGGCGATCGACACATTGGCAAATTTCGCGCAATTCGATGACCTGGCATTAGACTTAGCGTTAAAAGTAGCCATATGGACCATAGATAACATGCAGGATAAAGAGGGTTATTTTTACTACAGGCAATATCCGTTAGGAATAAAGGCCAAAACACCCATGTTGCATTGGGGTCAAGCCACAATGTATAAGGCGTTAACCTTTTTACTTCTCAAAATGCGTGAATAAGAGCCAAGGTTTATGCCGAAGGCAGTATGTTATGGGTAACAGAACCACCGGACGGAGCATCTTGAATTATATCAACTATCGGAGTATACTGACGACATATGAAAATTCCGAAGATTTCGATTATCACATCCTTATATAAAGGAGGAGAGTTCATTGACGGGTTTTTGAAGAATATCACGCAGCAGACAGTTTTTCAATTTTGCGAGCTTATCATCATTGATTGTAACTCTCCGGATAATGAAGCGAAAGTCATAAAAGAGTATGCGGGTAAATATCCGAATATCATATATAAGAGACTCGATCATGATCCCGGAATATACGGAGCCTGGAATATCGCTATAAATATGTCGAGCGGCGAGTATATAACGAATGCGAATGTCGACGACCGGCGTCTTCCGGAACATATTGAAGTTCACGCGAAATATTTAATGGATTTTCCGGATATAGATCTTGTATATTCCGAAGGTTATTATACCGATGTGCCGAATGAGGCTCTCGAGGCCACTATAGAAAAAAAATTAATCCTTCAATATCAAAAAAAATTCAGCAAACAGAATATGGCTTTAAATTTGCCCGATCGATGCCCTGTATGGAGGAAGAGTCTGCATACCAGATACGGGATGTTCGATGAGTCTTTAAAATGCGTCGGAGATTGGGAGATGTGGCTCAGGGCGGTTAAGCATAACGCGAAATTCATGAAGATACCCGGAATCTATAATATATACTATATAAACCCCGGGGGGAGGTCTACTGGTAAGCGGTTTACCGGCGAAAATGCGGCGGAGAGCGAGAGAATTAAAATAAAATATAAGGACATAATATATCCATGGTACAGGCGTCCGTTCTGGAAGAGGGTGCTGAATAGAGCGGTATCAATAATAAAGAGATGAAAATATGGTAGAAAATCGTCGGCCTACCGATACGGAATTACTGCTTTTATCCGTTCCTTTTGAGGTTACCGATAGAGAGAGATCCGACAGTTTTACAGAGCTTCTTAAATCCGGCCTCGACTGGAGCTGCCTCGAAGAAAAATTAATTAATTGCCGGTTATACGGTTTTTTTCTCCGCAATGCAAACAACGCAAACGTCTCTCATCTGATCCCCGGGCATATCCGCGAACATTTTTCCGCTCTGATGAAAAAAGACCTTGTCAATAACCTGCTCTATTTGGAAGAGTTCAAGGAATTGGCGGGCATTTTTAAAAAAAATAGTATAGATTTTATCGTTTTGAAAGGGATGGCCTTATATTTCACGGTATACGCGACATCCCGCTTTCGGTTCATGTTCGATATAGATCTGCTCGTTAGGGAAACGCAATATGAAGAAGCCAAGCGCGTATTAGGATACAAAGATCAGGAGGGTCTTCCGCGCGCGCCGCAAGATTTTGATGTTTTTCAGCAGTTCGGCTACATAAAGAATACGAAATTAAAACAGATACAGATCGATATCCATCGCGCATTGATTAAAGGAGCAAGATATGGATATTTTAAGCAGGAGAATCTATGGCGCGACTCCATGCTCTTAGAAGCCGGCACGTTGACAATGCGTATTCTGTCTCCCGAAACGCAGTTAATGCATCTGTGCGCTAACTTAGTCAAAAATATACATTCGAAACAGTCATATCTGGTCTCTTTTTGTGATATAGTTGAGACTATCAGGTTTTATGATAAAGATTTCAAATGGGAGTCTTTTATTAAACTGTTGAGAGAAGAGAGGGTGGAGCGCGAAATTTATTCTGTTTTGTCGTGGCTTTGCAAAAAAAGGTTTATCCGGCTCCCTGCAATTATGGAAGAAAGGCTCAAACCATTTTTCAGATGGGATATTCTGGAAGAGAGGGATATCTTTGGATTTAAGGAATATTCGGATACTAAATTCAGATGGCATTTGATATCCAATGTGCCGGGCCTAATAGGCAAAGCGCATCTTATATATAATTATATTTTTCCTTCCCGGCAGGAGCTTAAGGCGGCATATCCGAATATTCACAGCGGGATTACCTATTTTTATTACTGGTATAGAATTATAAGAAGAATATTCAGAATTATAGGGTTTTCAATATGTAAATTATTCTACGTTGCCCGATAGTCAAATTTCTACAGTACTTGCAAAATACAGGAAGTATAATTTATAGAGAAAATTCGAACAATGGGGAATGAGCAAAAAAAGAACCAAAATTATGATGCTTATTTATCGTGGAGGATTGCCTGTAAATGCAATCTGTCCTGCGAATATTGTTATAATCATCCCTCCGAGAGGGCGAAACCATCAATAAGGCATTTTCTTCGTGAAATAGAAAGAAGGAGAGAAAGGGTCTCTCAGGTAGGGATCTTCGGCCTGATAAAGGCCCTCGTTTTGAGGATAAAAGAAAAAAAGATCAGAACATCCATGATAGACATACCCGCTTTGCTTAGTACTCTTGATAAGACGAATAAGACCTTTCGGATTACTCTTTCGGGCGGGGGAGAGCCGTTCTTAATCCAAAATATAATTGAAATCTGCGTAGAGATAACAAAAAAACACTATCTTTCCATTAATACAAATTTGACTTCAAAAAAAATCGAAGAATTCTGCGATAAGATCGATCCTCAAAGAGTGATAAAGATCCATGCGTCATTACATATTAAAGAGCTGGAACGGCTCAATCTGTTGGATGTATTTGCGCATAATTTTCTATTATGTAAAGAAAAAGGGTTTAACATAGAGGTGAGAGCAGTCGCCTATCCAAAGCTTTTTAACGAAGCGGATAAATACAGAGAATTATTTAAGAAAAAAGGAATGGAATTTACATTTGACAGGTTTAGAGGAATTTATAATGGAAAGGAGTACCCCGCCGCATATACCGAACAGGAATTAGCCGCCTTTAATATAAAACATGATGCGCTTTTGGATATGCTTCTTTGTTCCAAGGGAACAATGTGCAATGCAGGGTATAACGCAGCCGTAGTCTGGGCAAACGGTTATGTAATGTCATGCGGTAATATACCCGAAAAATTAGGACATATATATAAAGGTATCCGGTTTAAGAATAGTTTAATCAAATGTCCTATAATGCACTGTGGGTGCCCATTAAAGGTCTACGATACTTATCTTTACGAAAAAGCGCTTAAAGAGAACAAGATATCCGTGTAAAAGTTTTATTTCAAAATGGCGAATAAAAAAATATGCCAATTCCAGGGAATGGCTCAAAAATATGGATTGATTTAGATAATTCACCGCACGTTCCGTTTTTCAAGCCTATTATTAATGAGCTTGGTAAGCGAGGTTATCGGGTTCTGGTGACGGCACGAGACTGTTTTCAGGTGTGCGCTCTGGCCGATCTTATGAATTTGCGACATGTAGCGATCGGCCGCCATTACGGGAAGAGGAAAATTTTGAAGGTTGCGGGGTTGGTAATCAGATCCCTCCAGTTGATGCCGAAAGTTATAAGCGAAAAACCCGATATAGCTCTTTCGCATGGTTCCAGGTCTCAGGTAGCGACGGCATCGATTTTAAATATACCCTCTGTAGTAATGTCCGATTATGAATATGTTAAAACAATTATCAGGCCCACATATCTAATAGTTCCGGAGATAATACCCGATAACGTGATAACAGAGTATAGGAAACATGTATATAAGTATCCGGGGACTAAGGAAGACGTGTATGTGCCGGACTTTATTCCGGATCCGTCAATAAAGGAGATATTGGGTATCGGCGAGGAGGAGTTATTAGTTACTATGCGCCCGCCCGCTACGGAAGCGCATTATCATAATCCGGAAAGCGAGCTGCTTTTTAAAGCGGCAGTCGATTTTTTGGGGCAGAAAGACAATAGCCGTATTGTCATTCTGCCAAGGAACGAAAAAAAAGAGACGGCACGGATAAAGGATAGCTGGCCCAAGTGGTGCAGCTCCGGGAAAATAGTAATACCGGAGCATGCTCTGGACGGGCTAAATTTGATATGGCATTCGGACCTGGTAGTCAGCGGAGGGGGGACGATGAATCGCGAAGCCGCCGCATTAGGTGTGCCCGCCTATAGCATATTCAGAGGCAGGATTGGGGCAGTAGACCGGTATCTATCGGAAAATGGGCGGTTAATATTATTGGAAAGCATCGATGATATTCGGACAAGGATAAGGTTTACTAAAAGCCAGGGGCATGGAGCGCCGGAAAATTTGAAGCGCGGCGCTCTTGATAAAATTATCGGGATTATAGAAGCAATTTTAAGAGAAGTTAAATAATGTCATTACCCCTAAAGAATTGTGGTAAGGGGTGGTAAGGGACGTATATCTTTGATGAAGACAGAATCCGAAATAGAGCGCATGATTCAATGGTCTATTCCAAAATTGCTGGATTATTGCAGAAAAAACAATTGGGCGGGTTATGATCCTTATGATGGTCTCAACAGCAGGATCTTTCAAGCATTGAGGTTTTTGCATTTTAAATATCCTCGTTTGGCAGTGATCCAGCTGATGAAGAGGAGCCCGGTCAATTTTCGGCGGCCGCTTCTTGTGCCAAAATCCCAGAATCCAAAGGGTATCGCGCTCTTTTTGATCTCGTTTATAAAGCTTTACAGGCTCGGTCTTCTTAAAGACGATGAACCCATTAGAACTCTGTCCGAAAGGCTTGTAGAGCTTTCTTCGCCAGGCTATGGCCATGCCGGTTGGGGATATAACTTTGACTGGCAGGCATTAACAGGATTTGTGCCGCGAGGAACCCCGAACATTATTTGTACAACATTTGCCGGGCACGCATTACTCGATATCTATGAATATAACGCCGATACTTATTTTCTCGAGATGGCGGTGCGTGCCGCGAAATTTATTCAGGACCGTTTTTACCGGGAGATAAACAGTTCAGAATCGTTTTTTAACTATATGCCCGTTGATTACAAGTTAAAACAAATAATACCTATTCACAATGCGAGCCTTCTCGGCGCGGCGCTTCTTTCACGCGTTGCCCGCAAGACCGGGAATAAGGTAATGTTATCGTATGCTCTTAAAGCCGCGCGGTTCTCGGCGAAGAGACAACATGATGTTGGCTCCTGGGATTATGGAGAATGGGATGTCCTCTCTCAGAGATGGATCGACAATTTCCATACCGGACTCAACCTTCACGCTTTATATAGCATCGGCTGCGATGCCGGAACGTCGGAGTTCGAACCGCATGTCAGGCGCGGACTCGATTTCTATAGGCAACATTTTTTCGGTAAAGATGGAGCGCCGAAATATTATCATGACCGCCTATATCCGATAGATATTCACAGCGCAGCGCAGAGCATTATTACGCTCGTTACACTTAAGGATCTGGATAAAGATAATCTCCGGCTGGCAAATGCCGTTTTAACCTGGACGATGTCCAATATGTGGGATGCCCGCGGATTTTTCTATTATCAAAAACACCCTTTGTGGACTATTAAGATTCCTTACATACGGTGGGGCCAGGCCTGGATGTTGCTTGCATTGACCGTGTTGGAAGAAGGCTGGCGGGCGGGAGAAGGAGATTTTTAATTATGACAGCTGTTTCAATCTGTAAAAAATGTATTCTGACGTCCGGGACGCCCGGCATTACATTTGACAGAAACGGTATATGTAATTACTGCCTGAAATATATTCCTATGAAAGTCGAGGGCGAAGCAAAGCTCGCGGCGATCCTGGAGCGTTTCAGGAACGGGAAAGGCAAGTATGATTGTATGGTTTGTGTGAGCGGCGGGAGGGACAGCACATACACCCTTTGGAAAGTAGCCCATGATTATAAAATGAAGGTCCTGGCGGTTAATTACAAGAACCCATTTACATCCGGACAAGCCCGTGAAAACATACAGAGGTCCGTGCGTACATTGAAAGTGGACTTTTATGATTGGGAGTTCCCAAACGATGCCCATCGTATAGCCACCGCAAAAGCGCTTAAGGCATGGTCTCATCATCCTTCATCGGCCCTGATTCCGATCGTATGTATGCATTGCAAGACAATATGGCCGACCCTTTATCGGATCGCCCGTGATTATGGCATACCTTTAATTGTTGTCGGCACCAACCCTCTGGAAACCGCTTCATTTAAGCGTTCCGGGATGGGAGGGGCCAGGTACTATCATAAGCTATCGTTTCTGCCGCGGCTCATCGGGAAAAGCGTCGGAGAATTGATAAAAAACCCGCGATATCTGACAAAGTGCTCATGGGCTATGATTCTGAAGATGTATCTCTGCGCCGGTCACAATTCGCCCTATCTGCGTTGGCGTTTCAAAGATATTGAGGTAGTCCGTCTTTTTGACTACCTGCGCTGGAACGAGAAAGAGGTTATGACGACCATTACGGATAACCTTGGGTGGCAAAAATCCGCGGAAGTCCAATCCCCCTGGAGGTTTGATTGCAGGCTTGATTATATAAGGCGTCTCATGTATGAGGCAACGGTGGGCGTTACTGAATTAAGGGATCTATTCAGTAAAATGATCCGTGAGGGGATGATATCACGGGATGAGGCTCTTGTGAGAATCGAAGCGGAAGATAAGATTTCAGAGGCCATAGCGGGGAGTGTTCTGAGCGACATGGGAATGAAGATGGCAGACTTGAATCTCGACAAACATTGAATACGAGACATTGAGGTAAAGATGTATAAGTATATTCTCATCACACCGGCGCGTGATGAAGAGACTTTTATAGAAAAGACGATAAAATCCGTGAGCGGGCAGACTGTTTTACCCGTGAGATGGGTGATCGTCAGCGATGGTTCGACGGATCATACCGATGACATAGTGAAAAAGTACCTAAAAGAGTATCCGTGGATCGAGCTGATGCGGATGCCGGAACGCGCCCGGAGGCATTTCGCGGGCAAGGCGCATGCGTTCAACGCAGGATATGAAAGAGTGCGAAATCTCGAGTATGATATTATAGGCAACCTGGACGCGGATACATCGTTCGATCCGGAATATTTTAGTTTTTTATTGAAGAAATTCGAGTCGGATCCTAAATTAGGCGTCGGCGGAACTCCTTTTATTGAGAATGGGGTACAGTATGACTATCGTTTCAGCAGGAAAGAACACGTTTCCGGGCAATGCCAGCTATTCAGGCGGGAGTGTTTTGAATCTATAGGAGGGTATATTCCTCTCGAAAAAGGCTCCATAGATCTTGTCGCGGTTGTGACCGCAAGAATGAAAGGATGGAAGACCGAAACTTTTACAGATAAAACTTATATTCATAATCGTCTGATGGGGTCGGCGTATAATCACCCCATAAAATCCGCTTTTAGGATGGGTTATCTTAATTATATCATGGGATCGCACCCGGTTTGGCAATTGTTGAGGTCAATTTATCAAATGAGCAGAAAGCCCTTTATTTTAAAAGGGAGTATGTTTTTAGCGGGCTACTTTTGGGCAATGCTGACCCGTGCGAAAATACCTGTTTCAAGAGAATTTGTGCGATTCAGAAGGAAAGAACAGATGCGGTGGCTAAAAGAATATTTCATAAGATCGTTGCCATGAAAGCGATGTCAATTCCTATAAACTGGAATTCCGGGCTGCCGGTCTTCGCTTCAGAATCATTTCTGAAAGCGGTTGGCGATGAATATGGCTGGATCGGCGGTATCGATGATTCGGGAAAACTTCGCTGTATCTTGCCTTATACGGTTATTCGAAAGGCGATTTTTCGCATGGTCCGTTTTCGGGTTGAGACCATTCCTGTGGGGGGAGAGCTTGATATTCAGGAAGAAAAGAATTTTTTAAATAGCGCCATTGAATATTTTCGCTCGATTGGGGCGGATATGATTATCCCGGCAACTACCAATACGATTTTTCGAACTTATCCGGATGGAGCTATTGCGGCTCCATATGGCAGTTACCGTATCGATTTATCACAGCCTGAAGATGTGCTCTGGCGGAATATTAATACAACAATGCGCCAGGATATCAATACTGCAATAAGGAAAGGTGTAAGCATCCGAGGCGGAATAGAGCATCTTGATGAGGCATATATGCTTATACGGGGTACATTTAAAAGATCAAAAATGCCATTTATGAGCTACGAATCTTTTAAGCGTTACATGCTGGGGCTTGGCGAAAACGGCAGGATTATGGTTGCCGGTTACAATGGCGTCGCCGAGAGCTCGATTATTTTTGCTTTCAGCGACTATTGCGTTTATGCTGTTTACGCCGGGAACATTGCAAACCAGCGTCAAGGCGTAAACAAATTGCTCTACTGGGAAGCAATACGTTTGTTTAAAAAGCTCGGAGTTAAAAGTTTTGATTTTGTAGGAGCGAGAATTGACCCTGAGAAAGGGTCCAGGCAGGACGGGATTAATTTATTTAAGAGGCATTTTGGATCAAATCTTATACTAGGGTACATGTGGAAATATCCTATTCATCCGTTGAAATATAGTTTTTATTGTCTGGCGGCCCGCTTGCGCACCGGAGGAGATGTTGTCGATCAGGAATCTCATAAAATGAAAACTCCAGAGAGTTTATTATGCTAAGTCTTCTGCCTGTAGAGTGCTGGGAATATAAATTCAGCGATATTTTTCGCGGCCTGACTGTTGCGTTGGGCCCAAAGAATCGGAAGAAGCTGTTTGATATAGACGGAATCGGTGGCTGCATTCCGGTAAGATCTGGCCGGGTGGCGCTTATAGCCGCTATCAAAGCGCTCGAATTACCTCCGGGCGCATGCATAGGAATCCCCCTCTATTGCTGTCCCGTTGTATTTAAAGCAATTACTATGGCGGGCTGCAAAGCGCGTTTCATCGATATAGAACCCACTACGTGCTGCATCTCCGCCGGCGACCTGTTCGCAAAACGTTCTCGGCTCGATGCCGTACTGGCCGTTCACATGTTTGGAAACTTGTGCGATATGCCTAAATTGCAAGAAGCGGTGCAGGGTAAACCGATTATAGAAGACTGTGCCCAGTCTCTCGGGAGCAGACTTAATGGCCGGATGGCCGGATCATTTGGCACAATAACCTTTTTCAGTTTTCGGTCCGGCAAGTATTTATCAGCGGGTGAAGGCGGAGCGTTATTTTCAAATAATGCGGACATTTGCTCCCGGTTGAACCGATTGATTGCGGCAATGCCCGCCCCGGGACGCGTGGACGAATGCGTTCATGTGGCAATGACTTATCTGCGATCAATACTTCGCAGTAAGCCGCTCTATGGTGTAGCGGGTCATCTGTTGTGGCATATATACAATAGGACGGTTGATGACGCCGGCAAATCCCCGATTATCTTAAGCCAAATATACCGGTCAGATCTCGCCATAGCCGTCGATCGTTTGTTACGTCTTGATTATGTAATCAAGATACAGAGAGAGCACGCCGATTTTTATTCACGCACTCTGAAGTTGGGCCCAAGTATACTCTGTGCCGAAAAGCCCGGCACATTTTACAACCGCTATTTATACCCTATTGTTTTTCCTTCGTCGGAATGCCGTGATTCAATGGCAAATTATCTGCGCAAGCGGCAGATTGATACCGCAAAACCCTACAAGGACATTGTAGATGTTGCTACTGCCCACTATGGATATACAGGCGATTGTCCTATAGCGGAGCAAGCCGCAAAGAGAACGCTGGTTATTCCCGGCTATTACCGCTTAAAGGAGCGGGATATTCAGCGCATTGCTCAATGTTTGAATGAAGGATGGTCGGAAATCACAAAATGATAGAATGTATCTTTACTATCGATTACGAGATTTACGGAAACGGTAAGGGCTCACTGAGGCAGCTGGTATATGAGCCGGCCAGAAAATTGAAGGAGTTACTCGACCGGACAGGGATGAAGGCGGTCATGTTTGTCGAGGCCGCTGAGCTGGAAAAGATCGAAGCCTCCGGAGCGGATCCGGCTATCGGTGAAGTCAAACAGCAGCTCAGGGAATTATATAAGGAACGGCACGAAATAGCTCTTCATATTCATCCGCAATGGTGCGATGCCAGTTATCACAATGGAAAATGGTGTTTAAACTATAGCGAATATAATTTATGTACATTGCCAAAAAAAAGGATCGCCGAAATTGTAGATGGGTCAATAGCCTATTTGCGTACCATGCTTGCGGTCCCGGATTTTACGCCCCTATCATTTCGCGCGGGAGGATGGTTACTCCAGCCTTCTCGAAATGCGGCGGATATACTTATTGAACGAGGCGTAAAGATCGATTCATCCGTATTCCGGGGTGGAATACGGCGTTGGCACAAATTAGATTATCGCCGTGCGGCAAAGAATGAATACTTCTGGAAGTTTCGGGATGACGCGAATGTTCCCGATCAAAACGGATCTCTGCTTGAGATACCGATCTATACGCGAATGGTTCCTTTTTGGGAATTGGTAACCTTAAAACGCTTTATCCTGCAACAGAAAGGTTTTTCGGGCGCGCAAACAATTAAACAAAAGCTGTGCCGTTTTCAGGATATAGCGCGTTTCCGGTACCCGATGAAATTCGATTTCTGCCGTATGACCGTTAATGAACTTGTACGCATGGTGGATACGGTGATTGAAGAGGATCAACGCGATCCATCGTCATTTAAACCCCTTGTTGCTATAGGGCACACTAAAGATTTGGCCGATCTCAAGACAGTTGAATCGCTTCTCTATTATCTGGAGAAGCAGGGGATCGCAATATCAACTTTTGAAGAGATATATAACAAGTATAAACTGTGGAAGTAGGCCGATGAAAGATCATATTTCAGTTTGCATTTGTACGTATCGCCGTAATAAGACGCTGGAATATCTGCTTAGGAAATTGGCCCTTCAGGAAACCGGCGGGCTCTTCGATCTTTCGGTCGTTGTAGTGGATAATGACGCGGCGGGTCCCGCCCAGGAGATCGTAATGCGTTTGGGCCCTGAATTGGGCCTGAATATCAGTTACGGTATCGAGCCGGAACAGACTATCCCGGCGGCAAGGAATCACGCGTTGAGGCTTGCCCAAGGCAATTATATAGGTATAATTGATGATGATGAATTTCCATCGCAAGATTGGTTGATAAAGATGTACCGCGGTGTCAAGAAGTTTGACGTTGACGGAGTTTTAGGGCCGATACGTCCTTTTTTCGAATCACAGCCCCCTGCCTGGCTGGTGAAGAGCAGGATTTGTGAGCGGCCGGTATATTGTACCGGTACCATCTTGCGCTGGAACCAGACCCGCACAGGGAATGTTCTCATCAAAAAAGAAGTCTTTGACAAACATCATCTCTCTTTTGATGTGAGATTTGAAACAGGCGGGTCAGATCGCAAGTTTTTTATGCAGGCGATGCGCGCAGGCTGCAGGTTTGTCGCTGTGGAAGACGCTCCTGTCTATGAGATCGTGCCGCCGGAGCGTTGGACGCGAAAATACTACTTGAAGCGTTCTTTGGTTAACGGCATCAATGCGTGCAGATTCAGTAAGAGTGAAATGCGCGGACTGTCAAGGATAACAGTGCCCCTGAAGTCGACAGTTGCTTTAGCGATTTATGTGGTAATCTTTCCTGTCTGTTTGTGTTTAGGAGATCACGTTATGATGAATTGCCTTATCAGGGGAGGCCACCATCTGAGCCGGTTGCTCGCTATGATGGGGATCGAATTGGTTAAAAAACGGGACTTTTAGTGTTATCTATGCGGATCTTGAAATCTTATGTAAATAATTTTTTTGTTAAGCTAAAGGCGTCCCCTTTCGTTAAAAATGTTCTTATTGTAATGTCGGGTACGGTTGTGGTCCAGGCCATTAATTTTGCGTTCGCTCCTTTTCTCAGCCGCTTATATTCCCCATCGGACTTTGGTATTTATGGCTCGTTTAACGCGGTTTCGTTAATTATTACCGCCGGAGTAACTCTGGGTTATGACCAGGCCCTTATATTACCGAAGGAAAAGAAAGACGCCGTTAACCTTTTTATACTTTCGTGCATATCTACAATTATGATAAGCGGTTGCTGTTTAGCCGTTTTCCTTTTGATACCAAAATTTGTTAATGCGCTTGTGAGTAATTCAAATGCCTGGATATTAGCGCTGCTGATCGCGGAAGGATTGTTTGGAGGTCTTTACCTGACATGCCAGGCATGGTGTGTGCGGTTAAAGGCATTCAAGGAAACTTCAACCTCGCAGGTCATCTGCAGCATGTCATCTAACGGGACGCAGATTGTTTTTGGATGCTTCAAAAAGGGCTCCATAGGGCTTATTATCGGCACAGTACTGGCTGATATAGTTGCAAGCTTCAACTTGATTCCGGTGGTTCTTCGTGACCTGGCGGCCTTCCGTCGCCATGTTAGATGGGACAGGATGAAACAGCTTGCGAAGGATTACAGGGATTTTCCTGTCTATTTTGCTTTCATGAATGTCATAAATTCCCTGTCCAGAGGTTTGCCTGTTTTGTTATTGATGCACTTTTATGGAATCGCGATAGCCGGCGCTTACGCGTTCGGTATGCGCATCCTATCGGCTCCGATGGGGCTTGTCTTAAGAGCGCTTCGACAAGTGCTTTTACAGAAGGCGTCGGAGAAACAGAATCTTGGCGGTCGTCTCCTACCTTTATATTTGAAAATCACCACAGGGCTTTTTGCTTTAATCATCTTTCCCGCATTGATCCTGTTTATATGGGCCCCCCGGATCTTTACATGGATATTTGGACCTCAATGGCACACCGCCGGTGAATTCGCCCGGTGGTTAATACCATGGCTGATATTCATGTTCTGCAACCTGCCTTCCGTTCTCTTTGCGCGGGTAATTCGCATACAACGGAAGATGTTTTTTTTAGAAATGGTTTTGCTCGCCGCCAGAATTTTGGTACTGGTTATAGGGGGTATGTATATATCGGCATTGCATACCGTCATGCTCTTTTCCATGGTAAGCGCTATCATGAATATAATTTTTATCGTTATTGTCGGTTATACCATAATGAAAAAAGAGGGCAGCGTCACCTGGCAGGATATTCAAAATAATATGATGGAAGGATAGTTATGATTCGTATTCTTATAGGCGGGGATGTCTGTCCGATGGGCAGGGTTCAAAACGCGTTTATCAAAGGAGACGCGGATGAGATATTCCACGATTTGTTAGAGGAGATCACCGACGCCGATCTCTCTATTGTTAATCTTGAGTCTCCTTTGGTGTCGAAGAAAACGCCGATCGAGAAAGCCGGAGGCATTGTTTTAGGCGCAAGTATTAAGTGCATTAACGGGTTCAC
>JAQTPE010000001.1:12064-58103 GCA_028748925.1 Candidatus Omnitrophota bacterium | reverse complement strand
AAGCGCCAGGAGAAACGGGAGTTCGTAAGAGAGCATCAGCTTCATCTCTCTTGACCCGCCCAGAGAAGCTAGCGGATTACCGGATGCAAACCCTCCCAGCATGAGAGCAAGCGGAGGTATCAACATCAGATAAACAACCACTATAAGATCGCCTATGAATGTAACTCCGGGGGTTTGATTGATAACCATGATTATCGTTGAAGCGAGCGTCGAGCCGGCTATCGCTAATAAAGGCATGGCAAAGAATACCATCCTTGAAGCGCCATCGGGTATAAGCGTCTCCTTCAAAAAGAGTTTTGCTATATCCATAAAATTCTGATACCAATGGGGCCCGACCCTCCATTGCAGGCGCGCCGTAATCTTCCTGTCGAACCACCCGGCCAAAAGACCTATAGCGCCGGAAAACAAAAATCCGGGATAAACCATAAATTTAAAAAGATTCTCGAGCATAGCCTACTTTTTTTTAGGCGGAATCTCCTCCGCTCTCTCCCATTTAAAGACGGTTTTGACCATCAGATGATCCGACGCCTTAAAGATGCCATCTTCCTTCTTCTCTTCGAATTCGCCGTATTGGATACCGCCATGAGTGCAGGATTGCAGGCATATCGGAACTTCACCGTCTTTTAATCTTCCCATGCAGTAATCACACCTTGATATAACAAAAGGTATCGTCTCCGGATATATCACTCCGAAGGGACACGCCCTGGAACAATTCTTGCAGGATGTGCATCTCATCATATACCGCTTCAGCATATTAGAAGGTTGAAGTTCAAGGGCTTCCCATGGGCACGAAGAGACGCATGGCGCGTCATCGCAGCGCCTGCAGACCACAGCGAAGTGCGCAAATTCTCTTAATGTCATTATGCCGTTATTGCCCGGGTGCTGAATATAACTGCAGAGCATCCCGCACTCTTTGCATTTCGAACATATGTCCAAGTCTATTAGCAGTCGTTTCATCGTTTGCTTTCAGCTTTCAGCTATCTAATCCCAGATATTTGGTAAATTCTTCAACTTGTCGTATGTGAAAACCGGCCCGTCTTTGCACGCGTAATAGGGCCCTATCCTGCAATGGCCGCACTTTCCTATGCCGCACGACATATTCTTCTCCATCGATAAATATATCTGATTATCTTTAAATCCCATATCGAGAAGTTTAAAGGTAACGAACTTCATCATTATAGGAGGACCGCAGACTATGCTGACTGCGTTATTGATATCAACCCCCGAATCTTTCAGCACAGTGGTAACGAGACCTACATTACCTTTCCATAGTTCATCCCCTACATCGACCGTAACCCCTATGTCGACATTGGCCGCCCTCTTCTTCCATGTTTCTATCTCATTTATGTAGACTATATCTTTATAAGTCCTCGCGCCGTATCTGAGGATTATTTTTTTATAATCGTCTATATTATTGAATAACGCATATAACAGAGCTCTTAGAGGCGCCAGGCCCACCCCGCCGCCAACGATAAATATCTCCTTATTCTTCCATTCTGCTATAGGATATGCGGTCCCGTACGGACCGCGGAGCCCCACCGTCTTCCCTTTTTCCATTTCATGCAATAATCCGGTAACGCGCCCTACGTTCATTATCGTAAAATCCAGTTTATCCGCAATCTTATGGTTCGATGAAGGCGTGAACGGGGCCTCGCCTACACCCGGTACGGATACATCCATGAATTGGCCCGCCAGAAACGGAATAGTTTCGCGGGGCTTTAACGTAAAAGTCTTTATATTGGACGTCTCCGTCGTAATATTAAGGATCTCGGCTTCTATATACGAATATGGGTTTTTACAATTAATCATGAGGCGGTTTTTTCCACTTTCCCGTAACTACGCCTTTAAGCACTTCTCTTATATCTATATTCCCGGGACACGCTTCTATACATCGGCCGCATCCGGTACAGGCAAAATAGCCGAGCACCTCGGGAAAGAACGCGAACTTCTTGTCGAACCTGTTACGCATCCTTTCATAAAGATACTTCCTCGGGTTATGATTTCCGGCGACTTTGGCGAACGTTTTGTACAGGCAGGCATCCCAAACTTTTCCTCTGCCTATCTTCTGCCGGGCGCTCTCATCGAACAGCAAAAAGCAGTGGCAGGTCGGGCAAACAAGATTACACGCTCCGCATTCCACACACGTGGACGCGGCATCCTGCCAAAGAGGCAGATTATCATAGCTCTTTTTCACATTACCGTTTATGGCTGCCGTATCCGGAGTGCCTCTTTTTTTTATAAAATCCTGTATCTGAAGACCGACATTCTCGCGCATACTGTCACGTCCGGAGAAGTCTCTGTTTTTACAATTTTTAAAGAATGTCTTGTAGCTATCCACGATCTCCCTGCCCTTATCGCTGCCCACCTCTACCACAAAAAAACCATCCTGCGGAGAGAGGTTAAGATCGAAATCTTTTGTCGGATAAGGACGCCCGCCCATAGCTACGCAGAAGCAGGTCTCTTTTGCGTATGTACAGTCACAGGATATTATCAGGGTGTTATCGCGGCGAAAAGCGTAAAAAGGATCTTTAACGTCGCCTTTTAAATATACGTAATCCTGCAGGATAAGGCTCGACAGATCACAGGCTTTAACGCCCGCTACTATTACGCGCCCCGTACCCGAACGAAGCGAGTGGCGCTGGGCCGGCTTCGGGCCAGGCTCGTTCCCGCCCATAACCGTCTCTCTGGCAGGGCTTATGAACGATTTAAAAGGCTGGCTCTGCCTGACGCCGCCCAATTCTACCGCAGATTCCCTGGAAGGGTCGAATTCGCCAAAATAAAACCTGATATTCTCGGATCTCTGGCTATCACAACTGTAGGGCACGAAGACCCTGCTCGTTTGCGCCAGACGCGCTAAAAGATCGAATAGGTCGCTCTTCGTTATGGAGTAATGAGTAACTAACATATACTGTGATTATCTTATAAAGTGTTCTATTTTAATGCATTTCACGTTCTAAGTCAACGTCAACGCGGTATTTTAGAGTTTTACTATCATAGCGCGCGGAGGACAAGCCCTTACACAGAGCTCGCATGCGATACATTTATCGGAATCGAATACGACTTTCATCGTATTCTTATCCATATATAGCGCTCCCGTGGGACATATGGTAACACAGGCGCCGCAATGCGTGCAACGGTCATCGTTCCTGGTAACGTCTTTGCTTAACGGCTGGATATTGACGCCTAACTCCGTAAGATATTTTATGCCGTTCGCGTAATGCTCTTTTGTGCCGGTTAGCTCCAGGATCAGGAGCCCCTCTTCCTGCTGTGTGATCTTTGCCTGTAAAATATTGAAGACGAGGTCAAAATCCTTTACCAGCTTATAGACTATGGGCCTATCTACGAGTTTATGCGGAAATGTTAAGACTATCCTCTTTGATACCATTTATAACCTCCTTGTAGAGGGTTTCGTCTTGTTACTTTACTAGTTTTATATTCCCCCAACTGCCGAGTTTATCCCCTACGATAACCAACGCGCCCCTTACGGCGTCTATCGATTTAGCAAATTCTATCCCCTTCTCTATACAATCTTCGTTCTTTACAATATTGCCCATAGCCGTGGCCGCCGCATCCGCGAGCGCCGTGTCATCTGATAAGATCACTGCCGCATCGGCTTTCCCAAAACTCAAAGAATGGCTCACTGTACCGCTCGAAGTGCATATGCCCAACCCCTTATCCGAAGGAGATATCTCGATGGCCAGCTTGCCGCTAAAAGGAGAATTCTCTCCGGCATAAATACCGAGGGTTCTATTAGCTTTCGTCTTAATAAATATGTCCCCGCCGTTTTCCACTATAACTTCATCGGTATATGTCAGCAGGTCCCTTCCCACAAATTCCGCTATCGCTCCGGCAACAGCAGCCATGGGCCCTACGGACGCCTTCCTGCCGGCATTCGCCATCGCCCTTACTATCCCTGGAGCGCAAGCCCCTACATCTACCGGTTTGAGCGCTGTAAAAAAATCTCTGTTCTTTTCTACGTAAGAACGTATCTCTTCTCTGTAATTTAAGACGGATTCACGCGCCTTATTTTCCAGGTTCTTTCCGGTCGATATGAGCAGATCGGTTTCAAGTTCTTTAACCTCAAAAGTAACGAGGCCTTCGCTCTTCACCCATTGCCTGTAAGACCTTTCCTTATACATGGTATTTTAACATATCCTCGGCAGTTGTTCACCTGTTAACATACTCACGATCCGCTTGCCACCCGAGGCGGTATTTAGATATACCTTGCCGCGGCCTTGGGCTATCACCTTGCCTATGACGCAAGCGCTTTTCCCTATAGGATCTCTCTTCATAGCTCTTAATATTTTACCCTCATCACCTCTACGCACGACCATGATCACCCTGCCCTCGCACGCCAGATAGAGAGGATCGAATCCCAGAAGCTCGCAAGCGCTTCTGACACCTGGTGCCACAGGCAAACTGCTCTCATCTATCGCTATCCCGAAATTTCCGCCGGCGGCTATTTCATTTAATGTAGTGGCTACGCCTCCCCTTGTCGGGTCCCTCATGAATTTAACCATCTTCGAGGCCTTCAACACCCTGAAGATCAGGCCATTCAAGGGCGCGGAATCGCTCTTAACTTTTGATAAAAAAGATATACCTTCCCTCTTCGAGAGCACGCTTATCGCGTGTTCTCCCATCGTACCGCTTAAGATAATGCTGTCTCCGGGCCTTATCCTATCCACCGAGAGCCCCGGATAATATATCTCGCCTATACCGCTGGTATTTATGAATATCTTATCGCACGATCCTCTCTCCACTACTTTCGTATCGCCGGTAACTATCTCTACACCTGCGGCCCTGGCTGCGTTTTTGATGGAAGATGCTATCTTTTCCAGCGCATCCCTGTCCAGCCCCTCCTCTATTATCATAGCCAGGGATATGAATAAAGGTTTTGCCCCGCATACGGACAGGTCGTTGACGGTACCGTAAAGAGCCAGGCTTCCTATGTCCCCGCCCGGAAAAAATACCGGATCCACAACATATGAATCGGTAGTAAAAGCTACCTCTTTACCGCCCATCCTTATGATGGCGGAATCTTTCTTTTCTTTAAGCACACTGCCGCCGAATCTCTCTATGAATAGAGAGTCTATCAATTTGTGCATCAACATCCCGCCGCTACCGTGAGCTAACAGTATCTTTTCCATATTTATAATACGCCGCGCATGTCCCTTCGCCCGATACCATGCATGCGCCCACCGGATTTTCCGGAGTGCACCTCCCGGCAAAAGAAGGACAATCGTACGGCGTCTTCGTACCTTTCAGTATATATCCGCAGAAACATCTTATATTATCTTTTGGTCTTTCGATACGCGGTCTGAATTTCAGTTCCGCGTCAAATACCCCGTAAGATTTTTTTATCTTAAAACCGCTATCTTTAACGCATCCTATACCGCGCCAGACAGATGGGAATTTTTCAAAAATATCGTTCATGCATTTTTGAGCCAGCGGATTGCCGTCTCTCTCTATGATCCTTCCGTATTGGACCTCGATCTCCGGCTTGCGCTGTCTTACTATCATGAGGATAGACTGCATTATATCGAGCGGTTCGAAACCGGATATCACACAGCGCTTCTTATAAATTTTACTCAAAAATCCGTAAGGCTTAAGGCCTATTATAGCACTTACATGGCCTGGAAGCATAAAAGCGTCCACTTTTATAGAGCCGTCTTTTACGAGCGTCTCCATAACTTCGGGCATCGTCTTGTGCCCGCAAAGCACCGAGTAGTTCTTTAATTTGGTTTTTTTTGCTATTATCAGAGACTGCGCCACGGTCGGAGCCGTCGTCTCAAAACCTATTCCCAAAAATACTATCTCTTTATCCGGATGTTTCTTCGCCAGCTCGAGAGCGTCGAGGCTCGAATAGGCTATCCTTACATCCGCGCCGCCGGCCTTCTCTTTCTCAAGGCTTGAGCGCGACCCCGGAACTTTGATCATATCGCCAAACGTCATGATAATCACGTTCTTCATATTAGCGATGGCCATGGCCTTATCGATAAATTCGTTCGGCGTCACGCAGACCGGGCATCCCGGGCCGGAGATTAACCGTATATTGGGCGGCAGAATATCGCGCAGCCCAAACCTGAATATGCTCATCGTATGAGTACCGCAGACCTCCATAATATTGTAAGCGCAATCAGGGTTTACGGCGCCGCGGATCTGACCCGCCACCCTCTCTATTAATCGCCTATTCCTGAACTCATCGACGTATTTCATTATATACTCTCAAACATTCTAAGGGTCTTTTGCGCCTCTTTTGCTTTGACCCTCTCTATCGCAAATCCCGCATGAAGAAGCACGTACTCGCCGATTTTAGGATTTTTCAGGAGCGAGAAATTCGCTTTCCGCTTCAGGCCGGACGACTCGACGAACCCTTCGTCGCCATTTATCTCGATTATCTTCATCGGCACTGCTAAACACATGTGTAGCTCTCCGTTAATACTTCAACGCGAAATCCGCCGAAGCACTATGTCTATTGCTTGTTGAATGCGAAGGCGGAGGCCCTCGCATTCGCTATAGCGATCTGCCCCAGCGGTATACCCGCGTCATTCGTCTCGACATTAGAATGCAAATAAACCTTAAAGCCATTTTTGCTTAATAGCTTCGTCGCCCTGTCCTTCAAATATCTATTCTGGAATACTCCGCCCGACAATACAACTTTTTTTACCTTCGCGGTTCCGGCCGCGTTCAATATCATACCGGCTATCGAATTATGAAATTTCGCCGAGATCACCGGAGCGGCCACTCTCTTTTCGATATCGCGGACTATTCCCTTGATAATTTTAATCGAATCGATTGAACCGTAACTGCTATCGATATTCGCTTTCGCTATCCTCTCCAGCTCTACCGGCAATTCTGCCTCAAAGAAAGCATCTCTTCTGTTTAATATGAGACTGCCTGCCGCGTCAAAAAACCTTCCCATGCTCGACGTGAAAGGCGAATTTATTCTCTTATCGATCATCTCTTTCAATATAATCCGGCTCTTTTTATCGACGCTCTTCAGTAGATCTGTCTCAAGATTCAGAAAGTCCCGGCCAAAAGCCGAATATAAGTAACTCACGGCCATACGCCATGGCTCTCTAATACACGCCTCGCCTCCGGGCATCGGTATATAATCTAAATGGGCGATTCTTTTGAAACTCCCGGCATCACCCGTAAAAAACTCCCCGCCCCATATATTGCCATCGGTGCCGTATCCCGTCCCGTCAAATGCGGCCCCCAGCACTTCACCGCTTATCCTGTTATCGATGATCGCGCTTGCTATATGAGCCTCGTGATGCTGTGTTTCATACAGCGTACAACGTACTACGTACTGCGTATATTCTTTCGCGAATTGTGTGGAAAAATAACCGGGGTGCAGATCGCAGACTACTATCTGCGGCCTTATACCAAGCTTTTTCCCCGCGGCCTTGATCGCTCTTCCATACCTTGTGTAATTATCAAGATCCGAAAGATCACCAAAACCGTCAAAGAGATACGCATCTCTGCCTTTAGCGAGCGCAAAAGCGCCTTTTAAGTCAGCTCCGCAGGCTAAGATGGGCCCCTTCACCCTAAATGGCAGCGTCAATCTCTTCATATGTATCTTAATATTATAGCAGATTTCCCCCTCCCTGACTTCCTCTATTTTTCAGGCTCTGCTCTTCAAACCTAAGCCTCACAAGCCACCAAACATGGCGCCACTAGTCAAATAATTTTTATGGGTCCTGCTGCTCCTTCAGCTTTTCTTTTCTAGGGCTCGCATGGGGTGTACAATAGATATGTAGGTAGCCTTGTAGTATCTGTATGTCCGCAGGATTACCTCCTTATATGGCATCTCAATAGCTATTGCATAAGCCTCAGTAATCCTAATCAGCGGACACCCCCATCCCATGCGAGCCCATATCAAGAAAAGCTTCAGGAGCATCACCCATAAAAATTCCCGTAGCAGTGTTCTGTTAGCCCAGGCAGTTCGCTTATCGCTCACTGCCTGGGCTAACAACCTGACACCACTACAGGACTTTGTGAGCGGCTTATTGAATTTTTTCGGCATAATCCTACTATATGTCGGTGTGCGAGGATTTACGTCGAGCGAATGCAGGAACTGACTGAGGACGCTCTTTGCTATAATTTTGCGAAAAGCAAAATTAAAAGAGCGGACGAAGGAATTCCTGCAAATGAGCGAGACGTAAACCGAAGCACACGGCGGAAAAATTCTAAGCCGCGAACAAAGGCCTGGAGGGGTGGCAGGAAAAAATTATTAGAACAGGAATACTGCTGAGGCTACGACGGTGGCGTAGTTACCTTCGGGACCGATTATCGCGGTCTGCGTGATATTGGAAGTGCGGATGATCTTGTCCTTGAGCTGATATATCTCTTTATTTTCATCCCATGACTTATCTTCATCGAACTCCAATCCGAGCGTGGATGCCAACATTTCTACGGCCAGATCTTCGGCGATATCGCCCGCGACCTTTTCATTCTCGCCGAAAGAATGATGCTCGCTTAAGTAGCCGTGCGCGTTCGGATCGGCCGGAACCGCGCAGCCGACGCCCGCCGCAATAAGCCTATGCGGTTCGTTCGAAAAACATCTGGAGACGACGGCATAAGTTATCATGCCTGGCACAAGCTCCTTCAGTCCCTCATTCTTGGAAATGACTTTGCATTCGGGAGGAAGTATGCTTGATACATGAACGAGATTGCACTTTTCGATTCCCGCATCGCGCAATGCCAGCTCGAAGCTCCTGAGCTCCGCCTTGTGGACGCCGACGCCTTTCGTCAGGAACATCTTCTTCGGAACGAGCAAATTTTTTCTCGGGACCAGCAGCATTTAAACTCCTATTTCTTTGTTGGAAATATATATCCCAAAAGCCTGTAAATGAGCTTCGCCGCCAGGAAATCCGACGAGACCTGGCCTTTTATGGGACACAACTCCACGACATCGAATCCCACTATCTTTTTATCTTTGGATACCTCGCGCAAAAGATCGAGTGTCTCGTACCAGCCTATACCGCCCGGCTCAGGAGTCCCGACAGCCGGCATAAGCGACGGGTCGAAGACATCGAGGTCTATGCTAACATAGACATGCTCGCTCAAACTGCGCGAGATGAAATCTTTCCATAAGGGCATCTCCAGTATATCGTAGACATTCACCGTCTTGATCCTGCCGTTCGCCTGGGTAGCGAGAAAATCCTTCTCCTCTTTCGATAAGCTGCGGGTCCCGGCCTGAATTATAGGGCATATCTCGCTGATCCTGCGCGCAACGCACCCATGGTTGAATTTGGAACCGAAATACTCGTCTCTCATATCGTAATGCGCGTCGAGATGCAGTACAGATATATCCGGATAGGCCTCTTTAAAGGCTCTTATAGATCCTATGGTCAGAGAATGTTCGCCACCCAGAAGAACTGGAAATTTGCCCGCCTTCAACAGTTCTATCGTAGAACTATAAACTTTATCTATCATCGCCTCCGGAGGCAGGTCCTGTACCGGCAACGGATCCATAGTATGTATGCCTATCTTATATGTCTCCTGATTAAGCTCTTCATCGAATAGCTCCATCTTTTTTGAAGCGTCTATTATGGCTTCGGGCCCGTTAACGGCCCCTTTAAGATATGTGGCCGTCTTGTCATAAGGAACCTGTATCACCACAACTTTCGATTTTTTCAAGCTGGAGTACTCCTCTTCCAGCGCTGTATAATTTTTTATCCTGTTTTTATCTTCCATATAAAATTTTAATCAATTTTTAAGAATATCCGACACTCTGTTGACCATCTCTATTATTCTCTTCGCCCTTTGTTCATCGAGAGTCCCAAGACCGCAGCTTGAAGTCACGAGCGAAGAGACTAAAAATCCGTCGACGCCTTTATCTTTCAACAACTTCAGGGCGGCTCTAAGTTTTTCCGCGACGCTCTCGGGGGACTCCGAATCCACGGCGGAAGATGAGGGGACTATCCCCCATGCTATCGTGGAACCCCTTTTGATAAAATCCTTTATATCCTGATGGTAAAGAAAAAACTCTTTCATGAAATTATAAGCGTCAAAGTTCAATATGTCAACGCCTCTTTTGAGCAAGAGCGGCCAATCCGTATTTCCACAACAATGTACGCCCGATAAAGCGCCTTCTTCCCTTATCGCGGAAAATATCTCATCGAGAGATCTTGTTACATCGTCTATCGGGATATTGACATAACTTGAACCTATGGATACGAGATACGGCTCATCTATGAATATGATGACATCTTTAGACAGTTTCTTAAGCTCGCGTATCTGCCACCTCGCCTTCATCGCGAGAACCTTTGTAACTACATCGAATAGGTCTTTATCGTAGATCAGCGATCTCTTGTCTTTATCTGTCACAAAGAGCGCGAAACTTACCGGACCTGTGATGTGGCCTTTTACAAATTTTGCCGAAGGCGCTTCTTTTTTAAAAGAGCCTGTAAACTCATAGAAGCCTTCGGCGAAAGAGCTTGAGATCTTAAAATAATCCACATCCTGATCGAGATACTTTTGATAAACTTTTTCCATACCGGAAGAAGCTTCTTTGGAATCGATATATATAGCCCTCTTCGTTTCGTCGATCACCACACCCGGAAGCCCTTCGGAAAACTGGCAATACATGTGTTCTTTGAAGGAACGATTGTTAAGCTGGGGCCAGAAAGGTATGGATTTGAAATTGTCGAATATGAGCCGGCACGCGGCTTTCGGATCTTTAAAAGGAAGACTTCCTATGCCCGTGGCCTCGAAATTGAATTTCATTTTTCCTTGTAATTAATCCCGCCGAAAGCGGATAAATTTAAGTATACCGCCAATCGCTTAAACGCTTTATACGCTTCAGCATATTTGGGTGCGTTGAGAACGCTTCGAGCAATTTATCGCCGAAATTCAATTTTATACTCTTGTTCCTGAGAGTGTCGAGTTCCTGTGGCGATATAGTGCCTGACCTGTCGAGGTCGAGCTCTCTCAGGTCTTTCAATTCATTTAGGGCCCTTGACGGATCATTAACGAAGAAAGCCTTCATGCCTTCCGCCGTTTTAAGCGCGTCCTTGGGCATCCTCGCGGACCCGTACACAAGTTTATACAATGCGGACGCGAGAAGAGCCGGATTGTTTCCCAGATCGACCGATCCTTTATCGGCAAAGTATTCTCTTATTCTCGACGCATATAGAACGAGAAGGTTCGTCACAAAATAGAAGAGAAAAGCTACCAGGCCAACCATCATGGCGCTGGAGCCCTGGCTCCTGTCGCGCCTGTTCCCGAAAAAGAGGAATTGCCACGCAATGCGGTATAATATCATCGGTATTACGGAAAGAATCGTTATAGTCAAAACATCCCTGTTCTTTATATGGCTCATTTCGTGTCCCAATACCGCGCGCAACTCTTCGCTGTTCAGCAGGCCCATTATACCGCGTGTAACGCATATCCTGCCGTCCTTGATCGACCTGCCGAAAGCGAACGCGTTGGGTATCGCCAGATCGGAGATACCCACCCTGGGCATCGGGATCTTGGCCATAGCCGCGAGAGACCGTACCGTCTGATAAAGCGCGGGGTATTCGCTCTCTTTTATATAATGCACGCCCATCGACCACTCTACGATCTTCGGACCCAGCATATATTGTATGAGCATTATCACAAGAGATAATATCAGGTAGAAATAGAAATTTGTTACGCCGAGATGAAAACTTATCATAGATACCACGGCATAAATGATCGCGAATAATACCGCCATCAATATATACATCCTGAGCCTTAAGTGCCACATTACTGCCTCCTTAAATCTAACCGATTTAAATATTACGCTTCGATAAAGACTTCTCTTGCCGCGAGTGCCGCCGCGCCCAGCACAACCGAATTATCCTCCAGGAGCGTCGGAACTATCCTGACCATGCTCGCAGGCTCTTCAAAGGAGAACTTCTTCACCATCTCTTTTATGGCATCCATAAATACCTCTCCGGATTTCTCAATTCCGCCGCCTATGACCACTATATCCGGATTGAATATATTCACCAGATACGCCACTCTCACCCCGAGATTCCTGGCGGCATTCGAGACAAGCTCTACCGCCAGTTTATCCCTCTTTTTAGCGGCGGCTATGACAATCTCTTTCGTAAGTTTGGTAACATCACCGCCTGCCATACCGAGGATCTCGGTTGAAACGCCTTTATCTATCGCTCTCATAGCTTCCATAACCACACCCAGATCCACGCCCCACGGCCTCATGTGGGTATATTCCTTCATAATACTCTTTTCATCTTTCTGAAGGCCTGAAAATACGAGCTGTATCTCTCCGGCGCAGCCGCTCGATCCGCAATATACATCGTTCTGCATAATTATCCCCAGGCCTATGTCGGAATATATATAAAGCATATTCTCCACATCCGCGGCGTGATTCAGCGTCTTCTCTCCGAACGCCGCGCAGGACGCGTCGTTACCTATATATACGGGTACATAGAACTTCTGTTCTATAGCTTTACAGAACTTCAGAAGGCTCGTCTTGCTCCTGCCCCTTACAGGGTCCGTATCATGAATAGTCCCCATGACATAATCTATAATGCCGGATGTGCCTATACCTATATTCTTTAAGGCGCTCTTATCAAGCTTGCTTTTATAAACGGCCTCTTCGATCACTTTTAATACATACCCGGGAAGATCTTCCAAGCCGACGTTCGGCCTCGGAGCGTATGCGCTGGAGACAACGTTTACCTGCAGATCGGTCACCACGGCTTTCATGTTGTCCGGGCCTATATCAACGCCCACTATATAAGCGCTCTTCGCGTTGAGCTCCAACAGTTCCGGCCTGCGCCCTCCGCTCGAAACATCGTACCCTACTTCAAGTATCATCTTCTTATTAATATAAAAATCGAGATAATTCGATACGCTCACTATATTAAGCCCAAGCACTCTGGATATGTCGGCTCTCGAAATAGGGCCCTTCTTCCTTATGAGCTCCAGGATAGATAAGTTTTTGCGCTGCCTGTCCTGCGAAACATGATAGGTAAAGACGCTCTCTCTTTTTACAGCCATTTCAACCTTCCTGTTTTTGTTATATACACATCTTTCAGCGACATAACCGCGCTCGGATAATTTCCGACGGTCAGAGTGCCAAACTCAAATTTTATCGTAGATATATTCGAAATATCCACGGCTTTCTTAACCCGCCTGAAACTTATCGTATACCTCTGCCAATCCTTGCCCATGGCCGACGAAAGATCTTTTTCAAGCCTGTAACTGCGCTTATTGCTGTCCACTATAACAAGAGATAGGAATTCATCTCCCCGGACGCCTCTCGCCATATACCTTATATCCAGTTTATCCAGATCTATGGGCTCTTTAAGCTCTATAGTGTAATTTGCCCAGCCGGATCCCCTGGAGTTACAAAGAACCAGCTCATCCGGCCTATCGATGCTGAACTCTTTGGCGTCTCCCATAAAGTAAGCGTTCTTTACTATATCCTTGTTCGGCACTCCGGCTTCTACAAGAAATATCCCCTTATCGAGATTTTCGCCGATCTTATACGCACCTTTGTCAATCGGCAAAGAGGGTATCTCTCCAAGGAAACGCACTTTGACCTCTATGGAACTATTAAAGATCAATATCGCCGCCGCAAAGAAGAGAGCCAGTATAGCCACCGCCCAGGGCAGGAACGATCTCCATTTCGGCTTCTTCTTACCATGCTTTTTAGGCATGGCGCTAAAATATGTTTTCGCTATCTCGTCCTGGATATCTACGCGCTTGTTCATATAGACGTTATTTCCCGCATTCATCCGCCGCCTTCGGCGGTGAAATTTCAGTGAGGCCCTGCCATGGTTTTCTTGTTACTAAACCTTGTCGGCAGAAGCAAATTTTACGAACCTTATATCGTCTATATAAAGCACGCCCTTCTTATTCGAAGCCATCCTATCCTCGAATACAACGACGAATTCAGTCAGACTCGACCTGTCGATCAAGCCCTTAAATTCGGATAAAGGTATAGAGATATCCTGCCACTGATCGCTCACATTAGAGATATAGTAGCGTCCTATCTGCTTACCGGCATTCTTCAATTCCAGTTTAAGTACCGTCGTGTATCCGGCCTTGGAGTCCCCCTTAATCCACATATTCAGGGCATCGTACTTTGTAGCGTCAAAATTGGGAAGCACCATCCAAAACCCATTGTAAGCCGGATTGGGCGAGTCCACGCTGTAGTCAAGTTTCATCGCGAATCCGGTATCTCCATGCCTGGATACATTGTCAAAACCCTCTTTGCACCACTGAGTCGGATCGGACGGATCCTTATTCCACGCTCCGAAATTCCCTCCGAGATTATTCGGCTTCTCCCCACTATTGAAATCTGCCACAATAATCTCCTCGGAATACTCAGGCGCTGCCGGATTTGGCGCTTGGGCCGTTGCGGAGGTTTCTTTCGGATATATAGCCTGAGTTTCCGGTTTTTCTAAGGTCGACTCAGCAACAGCGTCCGACGCCTCTTCCGGTTCCGTGACCTCTTCATCATCCATAACCGCATTATCCGGCTTTATCTCTATAGGCTTCTTTTCATCCTGAGGCTGCCGGCTCTGGCCGCATCCCGCCACTAAAGGAACTACGAACAATAACGCTAATAATAAAACCATTATCCTCTTCATCTTTACCTCTCCTCCTTTTTCGTATTGAGTATAGTGTATTGAGTATTGCGTGTATATTATATACACGATACACAATACTATTATTTAGAACAGGCGTCTGTTCCTATTTTAATCCGGTTAACTTAATTCCTTCCACAAAGAATTTCTGGCCGAATATAAAAATCACTATGATCGGAATCATCGTAACGAGTGACCCGGCCATCAAGAGCCCCCAGTCGGGCTGGGCGTATTGATACATCTCCTGGAAATAAGCCAGCCCCACGGGAAGCGTCCTCTTTTCCAGCGAGTTAGTGACTAACAGAGGCCACATGAAGCTCACCCAATTTCCAAGAGCCACGAATACGGTAAGCGTGGCGAGCGCCGTTTTCGACAGCGGCAGTATGACTTTGCAGAATATGCTCCAGTGATTGCATCCGTCTATCTTGGCGGCATCTTCCAGATCCCTCGGTATCGTCATAAAAAATTGGCGCAGCATGAAGGTGCCGTACGCCGAGAAAGCCGCCGGTATTATCAACGCCTTGTACGAATCGATCCAGCCAAACATCCTCATAAGCACAAAGACCGGTATCATCGTAACGGATCCGGGTATCATCATAGTGGCCAGATAAGAAAAGAATATCTTCTCCCTGCCCGGAAATTTTAATCTCGAAAAAGAGTATGCGGCCAAAGCGCTCGTCGCGACCTGCGCTAAAGTTACGGTGATACAAACAAATAGGCTGTTAAAGTAGAATCTGGCGAACGGTACTACCTTCCAGACGTCTATATAGTTTTTCCAGTATACAGGATTGGGTATCCAATTGATTTCGTTAATATCGAATATGAAGACCGAACTATAAGATTTAAGCGATGTGGACACCATCCAGGCGAAAGGCAACACCATGGTAACGGCTCCCATGATAAGGAAGCTATAGGAAAAAGTTTTCCGCAGGATATTTCTATATACCATATCAGTAGTGGTAATACTGCACTAATTTACCGCCAAAACGCCAATTGAATAAAGTTATGACGAACACGATAACGAATACGAACCATGCTATGGACGCCGCGTATCCGACATGCTGCCAGCTGTAGAGATGATTATATATAAGATATTCCAGAGTCGTTGTAGACCGCTGGGGTCCGCCGCCTGTCATGACATATGCCTGCATGAACCCGCCCTGGAACCCTCCTATGACCGCCATTATAGCGATAAAAAATGTAGTAGGGCTTATCATCGGCCATGTTACGGACCAGAATTTATGCCACGGATCCGCTCCGTCTATTTCGGCGGCCTCATAGAGCTCTCTGGGGACCCCCTGGAGGGCGGCCACAAACAGTATCATATTATAACCGCCCATAGCTATCCATAAGCCCATTATCATCAGCGAAGGCTTCGACCATACCGTAGAGGTCAGCCAGGGTATCCCTTTAAAACTTAAATTCAAAAAACCGCCCAGTTTTATTATAAGGCCGTTCAACAAACCGAAATCATAATTGTAGAGCCATGCCCAGAGAAGGCATATGGCCACGCCATTTGTTATCGTCGGAAGAAAATATAAAGTTCTGAATAACTTCACCCCTTTTATCTTCTGGTTCATAGCCAGCGCCAATAATAACGCCACCATCATCTCGACAGGTATTATTATCATCAAGAAGAGGGTGTTGCCTACACATTTCCAGAATAGCGGATCGTTTGGGATAAATGACCCGTTCTCGGTATGGAAACCCAAAAGATTGACAAAATTTGCCAGCCCGACAAATTTAGGGGCCGAGAGCATATCCCAATCAACGAGACTTAAAGCGAGCGACAATGCGACGGGGACAAGCGTAAATACCAAAAATCCCAGAAGATTTGGCAGTAGAAACAGATATCCGGCCGCCGTTTCTTTAGCAGAGCTTCTTAACATGATAATTTCAGGATTATATCATAATTAATCAAAGAAATCCTCTACTTTCAGTAATTCCACCGCGCGCCTGTTTATAGAATCCGCGGCAAAACGCCTGCGTATGGCCCCGTCATTCAAATAATTATCGAGCGCCAGAAATGACATCGCCTGGTCCAGACACAGATATTTGATCGCCACTTTACCCGTCTCCACGTTTATGGCGTCGTAAAATCCGCACTCTCCATAAACATTATAGAGCTTCAGCATCTTGCGTATATTGGCTATGCACTCTTTTGGGGCGAATTCAAGCGCCAGGAATGTCGCATGCGGAGTGACCACACCCGGTTTATAGCCTTTTATACCGAGAGGCTTTACTCCATACTCACTGTAGCCGCCTTCCGGTATGGAAGAAGGAGACATTCCAAATACAGGATATGATAGTTTCTCGAGCGCATATTTAATCTGGATATTAACATGTCTTTCATCGTTCGCGCCCAGTCCTTTCGGAGCCAGCCTCTTCTCATCGATTATGATGGTTGGCATTAACGCTTCGAACATGCTGCCGCCCCAACTGGGAACAAATTTCGTGTTATTATAAGTATAATACCCGCCTTCGGTAACGCATCCCAGGTAAGTCTTCTCTCTCCTGCCTTTCGGCATCTGGGTCTGCCAGGCCCACGTATCTGGAAAAGTCCTTGCCAATTTAAACCAGTGATCCTTCGGAACGTCGCCCTTGCCTATGGCAAGATAACTGATCGCTCTGGGCTCGGTGTAGAGCACGCCGTAATTGTAATCGGAATAATGGTTTATGTTTGTGTAAAATCCATGATACATCTCTTCTTCCACTTCGTCATAAAAAAAAGAGAAGTCCATACCATCCAGTATCTTCCGGCATCTTTCGCCTAAAATTTCCGGGAACGCGTTCTTTATCACTACGATACCCGCGGCGAGCCAGCCTGAATCCACAAAAGAGACGAAGTTGCTCGTCCTCTGGAATATCGTAATATCATAATAATTATACGGAAAATTTTTGTACTTCTCCAGCTTCTCTATCGAATCGAGCGTAAGATTAAGCCTGTTGACAGCGTCCTCTTTAGTTATAAATTTGAAATCGTATCCTGCCACGATACACATTAGATAGAGCCCTACATTCGTGATATTAGTATAGTCCCCTATTTTTGTCCCGCCGGAAACCGTTCCGTCCGCCGCGAACTCAACATTATCTATCGGGAGCTGATAATTCTTGTCTACAAACATGTCAAAATAGTTCCACGTATCTTTTGCTATCTCCATCAACATGGCCCTATCGTCTTTCGGGAAAGTTTTATCCAAAAATACTTTCGATGGAAAACCCTTGAGCCTCTTGATCAAAAATTTCGCGAATTCGGCCGGCGGGAGAGCAGTCTTCGTCTTCTTGGCCTTATGCTCTACGGGATCACTGATACTTGGCCCGGGAGATCCGGTCTTCACAAACGCTAAATCGTCAAAATACAGAGTGCCTTTAAGACTATCGACGCGCCTCTTCTCAAAAGTGATTACAAATTCTCCCATCTGTTTCCAGTCGGTTATCCCGTTCATAACATTCAGCGGGATAGATATCTTACGCCATTCGCCGGTGACGCCCTTTACTATAAAACTCCCCCTTACCGTCTCTTCTTCGCCGTCAGAGCTCCTATTCAATTTCTTGAATTCTATCTTGAATACGCCGGTAGAGCCCTTATCCTTATCGCCCTTTACATAAAACTCAAAATGATCATACGGTGAAGCGTCAAAAAATCTCATCTGCATCCAGAAACCGTTGACGGCATTCTTTGGGGAACCGACATTGTAGTCTATCTTTAACGAATAGCCGCTCTTACCCATTTTTATATTTTTGTCCAATGAGGCTTCTATGCTCTGGGCTTCATCCTCGGGGTTCATCTCCCAAGTGCCCATTTCAGTTTGCAGATTGCTGAACATGGCTCCATTATTAAAATCGGCTATTATGAAGGTCGCGGGCTCAGGCTTATTGGACTCGGCGCCGGAAAGAACCTGAGGTCTGAAAAGAAACAGGCTTATAAAAACTATTAACGAAGCGGGCTTAAGCCTACGCATAAAGTGCCATAAGTTATTTTTCTACGCTGATATGCACGGTAAGGGTCTTCGCAGGATCTTTTTTTGCGCCGGTATCAGGCGGACGAATAAGTCCAAGATCGCCTATATTGATGGTCATGGTGTAATTACCCGGCTCATTGGGTGCTTGCCAAACCCTTGAGAGCGCCTGCTTATCATCCATAAACTTACCGCCTTCGGGTCCGGCCCATGAAAAGAATACGAGATCCTTCTCCGTTCCATCCCTGATCTTGCGCGGCAATCTCGACTGGTCCTCTTTGTCCTGCATATATTCGTTGAACCTGTCCATATCCTCGAGGCCGGTCATATTAAATGTAACTTTGGCTCCGGGCGCGGTCTTTATGAATATCTCCCCGGGTTTTGAATCTTTATCTTTAACGGTTTCGGCGCCATCACTCACAGTTATATCGCAGTTTATATACATATAAGGCTCCCAGATCTTATACAGATCTTTTGAGCCGAAACTGTAGGACGGAGCCGCGCCTTTCTTTATATCGCCTATATCCTGTATAAGTTGTCGCGATGCGTAAATATAGACGCTTCTCGGAAAATCGCTCTCTATCTTTTTAAGCGTCTGGGCCGACTTATCGTAATCCGTATTGTTGTAATAGAGTATACCCATAAGCAGATACGCATAATCTCTCGAGTCCCTGCGCGGATATTTATCCGATATCTTCTGAAGAGCCTCTATGGCGTCATCTATGCCCAGATTTTCGTAATAGAGTTTACATAGGCTCTCAAAAGCTTTTTCAAACCACACACTATTCTGATAAGTATTCAGGAACTCCTCGAGTTTCTCTATGGCCTTTTTGTATTCCTTATTGTAGTACAGCGACATACCAAGCCTGTAGCTGCAATAATCTGCGACCGGCGAATCACTGTATTTAAAGAGGTAGACCGAATAATATTTTACGGCCTCTTTATAATGGTTCTTATTAAAATACCTCTCCGCAACATCCATTATTTTCGGCCCATATGCGTCCTTGTCATAATAATTTTCCGCAAGCTGCAGATATGTGTCATAAGTCGCGAGAGCCTCTTTGGCGCGGCCCGCGTCGAAATATTTATCGGCGCTTGCCTTTATGTCGTCGGCGATCATCCTGGCGCTGTCGGCGTCAACCTTTGAGGCGTACAGGAGCTTCAGCTTCATCGCATAGTCACCCAGCCCCTCTTCGCTAAATAGCTGCGAAAGCTCGTTCAGTTTCGCCACATTCTTCGAAGTATCCGGAGAATAAGAAGCTATTTTTTCGATCATTTCACCGAAGACCGCGTCCATCTTTTCCGTCTGGAACATCTCCTTGAATATAAGGAACCTTAAGAAACATATGTCGAGGCTCAGGTCCTTGGACTTCGTAGCCTGTAAGGCTTTATCGAGACAGGTAAGGGCGTCGTTGTAGTACTTTTCGCTGACGGACATATATATGCGGCCCGAATCTATATCGTTCTTTTTTGTCAGATACGACAGCTCCTTGACCCTGTTCTTAGCGCACATATAGTAGAGTATGTCTGAATATTTGGGCTCTTTTACGGACCTTAGGCCCGCCTTCTTAATCTCGGAAGCAAGCTTCTCATAATCATCGTAGGATTTACAGGCATTTATCGCCTTCTCGCTTTCTGCCCTGGCTCCATCCCAATCCTGGGCGCTCTTTATAGCGGCAACGGGTGAAACAGCCTCTGTCCCGGTACCCTCTTCCTGTGAAAAAGCAGAGGATGCGCACAGGAAAACCATTAATGATGCGGCTAAAAGAACCGCGGCAGGGCTTCTTTTCATAGAATTACCTCCCTGCCTGCCGGGCAGGCAGGCGTTTTTTAACTTTGGTAAATCCCGCTTTCTTAAGAGCATCCTGGATAAACGGGCTCTTCATGAAATATTTCCAGACAAATCCTGTCCGAAAATTCTCTATCGGCAGCAGTATCATCGCTTCGCCGATACCGTAATATGTCATCGAATACCAGTTCTTATCCGCGTCAAATGAGTCCTTCATACCGTACTGTCCCCAGAGCCGGGGATAATTCATATACATGGTTTTCAGCGCGGAGAGAGAAAGATACGGAGTGAATACTATCGATCCGGCCGGGCCGGTAGGAGACAGTGTGCCGTCGTATTCCGGCTCTCCGTTCCCCGTAGGAGGAACTCCAAAATGCATGGTGTAGGCTTCCGGCCTCGCCATTGAAGTAATGCCCCAGCCATTAGGGCCATACCCTTTAAACTTATCGGCATTATCGATGCAGAACTGCCTGTTAGCCAAAGTCGCGTTCGTGGAATTATCGAACCAGTTGACGCCATTCTTATCCACCAGGTTCCTAAAATCGAACCATGCATTGGCATACTGATAAGAGAAGAGGGCGCCATGCCATGTGTATATGAATTCTTTCCCGCCGCCGTAAGAGCCCTTATTTCTAATCCACGCGTAGAATGCCTCCGGAGGAACCGGATGCGTGGGAGACCCTATAGCCAGGAGATCTATGATTATAACTTCATCTGTGTAATAGTCCCAGTACGACTCCAGCATCCCCCGCTCGGGAGACCAGCCCATCGAGAATATATTAAGAAACGGGCCTTTGTCCCGGCATAAAAATTTCTCCCACTCCACCCTCTCATATATCTTATCCGCTTTCTTCTTAATATCGCCTCCGAAATATTCCCCGGCCGTTATGGCTCCGCACACAAGTATGGCGGTATCGACAGTGGATATCTCGCTCTTTCCGGCTCGTTTACCGGTATTAATATCCAGAAAATGGTAGAAGAACCCGTATCTTCCGGCGGCCATAGACTCTTCGTTTCCGGGTTTAGGCAGAAAAGCGTCAAGCGCAAGTATGATCCTCTTCTGGGCGTCATACTTTGAGATCCATCCGCGCTCGGCCCCTATACACAGAGCGGCGAGCCCGAAACCCGTGGAAGCGATACTCGCGTCACCGCCCCCGGTAGTGTCGGAGAATAACCCTGTGCCCAGGTTCTGGTGGTCAAGGAAGAAGTCAAATGCTTTCTTCTCTATCATATCGAGGAATTCATCGTCGGTAATAGGCTGCACGGGACAGTCTATCAGGACCCGGGTCGCCTTATCATTGCCGCGGATATCGGAAGCGACGGCCCTCACCTGATAACGCAGAAGTTCTCTCGAATTATCCGGATTCCAATTCAAATTATGCGTATTTTTTGAAACATCATAATCAGTCCCTATGGTCCTCCATGTATCTCCTTTATCTGCGCTGTATTCAAACCTGAAACTTTCAATATATGGATTATCGTATACGTTCCCGGTGTTTATAGTAAGAACATTCGAACCCTTGAATGTAAGACATTGTTTGGAATTTGCGCCGTTCACTTTGAATGATGACTCTATCGGAGCGGCTATCTCCTTTATATCTTTTGACATCAACACAGGAGGGGGCCTATAGCCGAGGATCATATCATCCAAATATAGCGTGCCTTTCGGGGTACCGTTCTTGTTCTCAAAGACAAAGACGATCTCGATTATCTTGGACCAGTCTTTTATCAAGGGGAAATCCGCCAGCGGTATCACTACCTTCTTCCAGTTCTTATCAACAACGCCGTCCATATATGGATCCGTATATACGAAGGCCGTAACATCTTTGCCAAATACAAATATGCCGTTATTATCGACATCCTGGTGAACCTCTACCTTAATATTCTTGATATCGGGGTCCCCTTTTATCCAGAAAGAGAGATAATTATAAAGCCCCATGTCGAATGCCGCTGTGACGCCCGGCTTACCGTAGAGTTCTTTGCCCATCTTGATCCAGTAGAAAGAGTAATCTCCCGGAAGCGGCACATCGTAATCTATCCTGAGAGCCGAGCCGGATTCGCCGCGGCGGAAACTGTTATCCGAAACTATCGCGGCATATGCCGTACCGGGCAGCTCCGCGTCTCCTCCGGAAATACCCCCAAGATTGTTCATTGTGGATCCATCGTTATAATCAGAGAGGACGAGCGGAGGTATAAATTTATAATCCGCGGTATCCTGCGCATAGGACGATCTATTTAAAAAGGCGGTAAAAAGTAAGCAAAAAAATAATATTTTTCTCATAAATTGTTTTAGTTTTGATGATAGATAGCAGGGCGGGTTTTCGCCTTCGCCAGGATTACGGCGGACAGGTAAACCTGCCCCGCTATCTTCAGTTTAACAACCCCTTATTTATTCTTCGTAAACCTGACATCATCTATATAAATGATGCCCTTCTTATTCGAAGCTATCCTGTCTTCAAATACTATGACGAACTCCGTCAGATTGGAAGTGTCCGTCAAGCCCTTGAATTCGGATAAAGGTATAACTACTTCCTGCCACTGGTCGGTAACATTCGTTGCATAGTAACGACCGATCTGTTTTCCGGCATTCTTAAGCTCGACTTTAAATACGGTGGTGTATCCGGACTTCGCATCTCCCTTCACCCAGAAAGCCAAATTATCGTATCCGGAGACATCGATATTTGGAAGCGCCATCCAGAATCCGTTATACGCCGGGTTCTTGGAATCTACGCTATACTCGAGCTTCATTGCGAACCCCGCATCGCCATGCCTGTTGGCGCTGTCGAAGGCTTCGGTGCAGCCCTGGGTGAAGTCCGCGGGATCTTTATTCCACGATCCGAAATCACCCCCGATATTGCTGGGCTTGTCGCCGGTATTGAAATCGGCCACCATGAGCTCACTCGAACTCGACTTTACTGCCGCGAAAGAGCTGACCGGCGCGAACGCAGCCAACAAGACAGCAATCATCGCGATACACATGCTTCTTTTAAACATAACTACTCCCCCTTTCCATTTTTCCCCAAGTTTTTCAACAAACGATCCACTTTAACGGTAAAATTCTCTACCGCATCCTCCACGCTCCTCTTCCCGCTGAAGACCATATCAAGTTCGGGATTTATATATAACTCCTTGGCCTCTCTCCATGCGGGATGAAAAGGTTCATATATGACATACTTCATCGCCTCGTCAAGCATAGATTTATTCTTGGGCTTCTTATTGTCAAACGCCCAATGCCCGCTCTGTGCTATATCTTTTATGGCCGGTTGCGCGAGGCCCGTATCGGCTAACATCGTCTGACCGGATCTGCCGGCAAGCGCTTTTATCACCTCAAAAGCGGCCTCGGGATTCTTCGTCTCTTTCAATATGCAGTAACCTGAACCGCCCGTACCGAAAGCCCTTATGCCGCCGGGGCCTTTGGGAAACATCGCTACATCCCAATCGAGTGACGCCATCTTCCTCAAACCCGGCGTCTCCCATATGCCGGATGAGAACATCGCGAGCCTTCCTGTCATGAACATTCCCTGAACGCCCATAGCGAGATTCGTCATAGCGGTCGAAGTCGGATGCACCTTATACTTATTTATCAAATCCGAATAGAATTGCAGCCCCGCGATCGATTTCCCGGAATTTAGCGTACACTTGGACGGGTTCTTAACATCGTCAACCATGCTTCCGCCAAAGGCGTATACAAAATTCGGCCACGCCCAAGCGTAGAATCCGTATTGAGTGACCCGCCCGTCCTTGTCCGTCTTCGTCAACTTCCGTGCTTTATCCAATAAGTCGTCCAGGTTCCAATCATCCTTCGGATAAGGAACGCCCGCTTCATCAAAGAGCTTTTTGTTGTAATAGACACAGGCAAAAGGCGCTGTGTCTCTAGGGATCGCGTATAGTTTGCCGTCAACCGTGAATCTGTTAATTATTTCAGGATAGAACTGCTTTGTGCTGAATTCCGGGTTGGCTTTCATAAAAGGCGTCAGATCAAGCAGCACATCCTTTGACTGGAACGTTACGAAGAGGTCTACCTCCGTGCATATTATATCGGGAGCCGAACGCCCGGCGATCCTGGTAAGCAGCTTATCGACATAACCGCGATATGGCGTATGGTCCAGTTTCACTATTATCTCGGGATGCGATTTTTGCCAGGCGCCGATGATGTCGTTAACTATATTGACTTCATCGGGCGAGCCCCAGAAAGCGACTCTAACCTCGACGGCGCCTTTGCCGCCGGAAGCGGAAGCTTTAGACGACGAGGAACTTGAACATCCTGAATTCATAGCTATCAAAGAACATATAACCAATACAAAGACCGAAGATCCGATCGATCGCATAGAATACCCTTACATGAACAGGTAAAATTTAAAGTAAAGAGAGGACATAAAGTCCTGCAGATTATAATAGTAGTTTCCTGTCCATCCAAAATCGACCCTGATCATGCCGGGCGCGTAATACTCAAGGCCCGCTAACATGGCAAAATTATCAAAGATCGACCAGTTGAGGCCGTTTGAAATATCGAGGCCTCCCTGCAGATAAAGCCTATCGTATATATTGTAACTAAATCTGTTTTCCAGCGAAATGGCATAAGCTTTATCGTTGAACGGACTCCTTGTACGTACCCCGCCCGGCCAATCGTCATGGTCCGGCTCATCCCTTAAACCCATCGCGTACTTAATAGTGCTCGTCGCGCTGAACCGCTTTGTGAAATCACGTCCTACCCTGAATTGTATCTCATACTTCTGGTATGTATTCGCAAACGGATAATAGTAGTCTTTAGAATAACTGAATGACGGCACGTAGAGCGTCTTCATGTCGTTCGATTTTATCCTGAGCTCGGTCCTTCCCAGGAAATGATCGGGACTATAGGCCCATGAGCATTTTACGTATTTGCTCTTATAATATTCCGCCTGGCCGAACCATTCCAGTTTCTCGTTAGGCGCAAGCGACAGGCTGCCAAAATATGTCTGCCTGATATTGTAATAAGAGTTATAAATATTTGCCGGAGCTTCTTTATCGCTCAGAGTAGAATATCTATACCCCAGGTTGGATGTGTAGTTCCAGCCTATGGGCTCTATCTGCTTGGAATGCATGAAGAGCACTTCGTTCTGGTCCCACATCTCTCTCTTTATTTGCGGCCATTTCGGATAATAGTTCCTGTATATCTCACGATAGTCATGAGTATACCGAATCTGACCCTCTTTATTCTTTGGATTACTCATCGTGATCTCGGTCCCGTATGCACGGGTGAATATCGGAGTGAGCTGGCTCCTATAGTCGCTCTTGGCATTCCATCGAGAATGAGGCCAATTTCCATATCTTATAGCGAACGCATCCAGTATATACGAATCGATAGGCCTGGCCTCCTGGTATATCTCAACTCTCTGCGCCACAGTAAAATATTTTAAGAGCCTCAAGCCCTCATAAGTCTCATAATACGGACTCGCCCCTATCTTGCTGACGTCCATCTTTTTTAGCACAGGTTCCACAAGCGGCTTAACCTGTACCGGATTTTTAATGCCGGATATAAATTCTATATCTTCACCAATGGCCTCTTTGTCGCTCTTAGTTACAGAATTGCTTTCAGGATCTATCGTGATAACATCGGACGGGAGATCTTCTTTTTTTACTGCGTTCGACGGATCCTGCGCTACAGGCGGATCTTTCTTCGGCAAGATGGGCTGAGCTTGCACTGCCGGTGGATCTTTCGGCAATAGCGGAGCTTGTACTGCTACAGGAGTTTCTATGATGACCGGCTTATTTTCAGCCGCCGGCACGGACGCTGGCGCTTCTTTTGCAGGCACAGGCTCATTCATCGCTACAGGAGCTTCTTTGATTATTTTCGGCTCTTCAAAAGCATTCTCTTCTTTAACCGTATGGGATGACGCCCTAAACTCATCCTTCAAATGCCTTTCAACCTTCGCCCGCGTCTCATCGATAAGCTCATCTTCGCTTTTGAAGTCGGCCCCATCAGCATAATCCCCATATACGGTAATCAGTAATAGAGCTGCTATGCCGATGAGGATAATGATCCTCCTATGCCCGTTTTGTGTAGGTCTATACATACTATATTATATTACCATAATTTGGTCTTTTGTCAATATCTGTTCTAACTTTTATTTATGTTCACTATTTACGTAACTATCCAAACAGCAATGACTTACGCTATCCAACAACATATTACAGCTAACATTTAAACACCGACTGCCATTATTCCCTCTTTGCAAAACATGCAAGGGTCCAGTTCTCTATTGGAGCAATAGACATAAATTTATCCCACACAAGGCCCGATCTGTAGTTCTCTACCATTAAGACGGTGATACCGACATCTATACCGAGATACTCCTCCGCCCACCAGTTCTTATCGAGATTAAAAGCATCCTTAAAGCCATATTTGCCGTATAGAAAATCTTTATGGTCGGTGTATAATCTTTTCAAGCCGTTCAGGGACGCTATAGGATCGAACGGAAACGATCCCGCGATACCGCAGGGCGGTACAGTACCATCGTTAAAAGCCTCTCCGGGTTTGGCGCCATAGCCCCTGTATCCTTCCGGCCCCAGACAGGCGCTCAATCCCCATGAATTTTCACCGTATGTTTTGTAGAGACCGGAATTATCGATACAGAACTGCCTGTTAGCCTTAACGGCGCTGATGGAATTATTGAAATAATTCGTATCGCCTTCATAGAGTTCACGAAAATCTATCCACGCATGCGAATATTGATACGTAAATATGCTTCCCGTGGTGCAATAGATGACCTTGTAATCCTTGTAAGAATCGACAGGCCGTTTCCATTCGAACCAGCATTCCGCGGGGATCGGATATGTCGGAGATCCTATGGCGAGCGCATACAATATCATCGCCTCGGAATAAGAATCCCAATAGTACCGCAGGAAACCCTCTTCGGGCTTCCAACCCATACAAAGGATCTTTTTGCCGTTAAGCATCCACGGCCATTCCACACGCTCATATAATTCTTTTGCTATCGCTTCGGCCTCACTGCCTTTATAGTATTCGCCGGCAAAGAGCGCTCCGGCAAGAAAGAGGGCGGTATCTATCGATGAGACCTCGGAATTCCATGCCCTGTTACCGGTTCTCATATCAAGAAAATGATAGAAGAAGCCTCTTTCGTTAGGGACGTTGTCACGGAATGTCTTCAGGATCTTCAGCACCAGATAGTATGCGTCGTCCCTGGCGATCCAGCCGCGGGATTCACCGACGCATATCGCCGTAAGCCCGAATCCGGCCGCCGCCACGCTCGCGGGAGATCCGGGCCGCGAACTATCCTTGATAAGGCCGTTTGCGGGGTTCATTTCGCGCACAAAATAGAGGATGGAATCGTATTCGATCTTATCGAGGAACTTCTCATCCGAAGAACCTGTTTCCACGCCGGAAGTGGAAAGAACGCTATCATTGGTTTGAGCGGATAAAATGCCTGCTGAGAAGACCGCGGCAAGAATTAACGCAACTATTCTATTTGACATTATGTCTTATATTTAGACAATATTCCGGCAATCTCCGGATCGTGATTTATTTTTTTTATCTTTGCGATGTCGTCATGCAGCGACTCAACCATCTTCTCCAGGTCTACGGCGACATCCCTCATCTCATCCGTCTTTCTTATATTGAAGTTTACGTTCAGATCCCCGTCGCGTATCGCCCGCGCCGATTTTTCAAAATGGTACATCGGCCCGGCTATCCTGTGTGAGACGAATATGCCGCCGATAAATATTATCGCTACGAGTATTATTATCTTGGGAAGAAGCGCCCTATTGACTGAATTTAAAGCGTTATGTAGGGTATCCCGTTCCTGGGCGCTCAGCAATTCCGCTTCTCTGAAGATCTTCTCTAATCTGAAGTCGCCTTTGCCATATCTCGCTTCCTCATAACCCGCTATACGTTCGGCCGTCTCGAGGTTCTCGGAAACCTTGAACTTCGAAAAATTCTCTATTATGGAAGACCACATGCCGACATATATCCCTGCGCCGCTTACGAGCATTACCGATAATATCATTATCACTATCGCAAGAGTGTACTTGAGTTGAAAATTCTTCTTTACCAGATAATGAGTCCGCCTGTGCATTTCATGTGTCATATGCATCCTCCTTTTATACAGCAGGGTTATACTCTATGCTCACGAGTATATCATAACAGCGGAAATAATAAAAGGGGTCAGGCGCTTTTTAGGTAGGCGCCTGGCGCTTCTTTTGAAATTTCTTTAGTTAGATATTTTCTCACAAAGTCTGTCGATCCGATAAAACGCTGTCTTTTTAAATTCTCTTCGATCCAATCCTTCTTCTCAAATACCGAAGAAATAGCACTTTCAACGAACTTTCTATATTCTCTCTGGGCTCTTTCTTTATCGTAGGCATCAAAGTATCCAAGCACAGTTTCGGTGTCAACCAAAGCATCCTTTTTGCATCCAATATATACTCGATAGCTACTCCAACTATAATCCTCGGGCATCGAGACAAGTCCCGCTCTGACCGGATTCAGATGAATATAACGGGATAATTCCAAAAGATAATAATCTTTCTCAACCAAGGACGCTTTGAATCTCCCTTGAAACAAGTGCCCCTTTTTATTATGTCTGGCGTTAAAATACGCTGCATAACCGGCGTCTATGTAATGCATGATTTTAGAAACAGGTGTTGCGTTCGACGTTTCGATCGTTATGTGAAAATGATTTCTCATCAATACATAACAATGCAAAAGATAATCAAATTTCTTTTTAGACTCTAGAAAAAGTTTCAGAATGTGCCATCTATCCGTGTCGTCAATAAAAATGTCCTGTTTATTGTTACCTCTTTGATAAACATGATACAACGCTCCGGAAAAACAGACCCTTTGTGCTCTCGGCATAAAATCACCTCTCTCTAAAATTTTCGGAGAAACGCTGAATATTGCGCCTTACCTGCCTCTTAAGGTGCCTTGTGGTCACACCATAAAGTTCAGCCAAGTCTCTATCCATTAAAACCTTTTGGCCTCTTATAAAAAATATTCTCTTCTCCACAACTTCCTGCGGAATAAGTGCTTTCATATACCATACCCTTTCTGCCTTACAGGCGTTATGTCTCCCTATACTATAAGACGGAAAAAGTAGGTAAATTGTTGCAAAATACTTAAATTGTGCGGGAAAAAAGTTTAAACGAAAGTTAGAAACTTGGTTAGTTGATCAGGGAATATCGGTAGGGTACGATGAAAAAAAGAAAAAGGAGCCAGGTGCCTATGTAAAAAGCGCCTGACCCCTTTTAAGTATTTATTACAATGATCTCAGAGCGGCGGATTCTGCTTTGGAAGCCTCGATAGCCGCGTTGAAATCGATCGGCACGATAGGCTTCAAGCAGATATAACCTCTTTTCAAGAATTCGAGCAGGTTATCTTTCGTGAAGGGTTGATTATTCTCGTCTCTCGCTACAGCTCTTAAGCCTTCGAGGATCTTCTCACTGCCCAAATTATATGCCAAACGCAACGCTACATCATACAACGGCATGAGCGGCATGCGATCCTGTACATTCAATACCGCGCTGATCGGAAGCTTTTCTGCGTCCTCCTTAAACGTAGTCTTCATATAGCCATTCACATCATTTATTTTTGCAAGAAGCCCATCTGCCCCCTGGCCGTATTTGTCAAATGTATCTTTCCCTGTCATCGCTATTACGGCAAATTTTTTGCCGGACGCGCGTAGTGATCTTATATTATCATCGATTGCCCCGACGAGCGCGGCGCCCGTTCCTCTTACAGTGATAACCGACTTGCCAAGATATTTCGCGAGAAGTTTGTGCATCAATTGCACAGCCTCCTGCTGCTCAAGACTTATCGCGGTATCGTGGGCTAAAACCGTAGTGACATCCTCTTTAGTCTTGTTATCAAATCCTGTTGAAGCCAACGTCTCCATAAAATTGGCGATGTACGGTCTTACATACTTCTGATAGTTTGGATTTTGCGCAAGCTCCGGCTCTCTCTCTTCAATCATCCTCACCATCTCATCTCCGATCGAAGATGTCTCAGATGATACAGGAGACAGCTCTTCTGCGCTATCTTCCACAGGTTTAAGAGCTTTGATAGCTGCCTTAAAAGATTCTATAAGCATATTACGATCATCATCTGAGTCGGTAAGGCGCAAGAATATCCCTGCCGCGCCCTTAACATGCTCGCCGGCCTCATTCTTTCTATAAGCGGTCAATGCTTTATAGGAAGCTTCGGCAAAAAGATCGCGCACCATGTTGGGGCTTACATTATTCAGATAGCCTTTCGCAAATCCTACCGCCGGACGACCTGAAAGCGTATTCTCCGGGACAAAAGAGATTATGAAAGGCAGGTATTTCTGCGGTTGAGCGAGGGGCTGCTGATAACTTATATGCTGGTCACCGGTACCCTGCATGACCCATTCAACGCCTAAGCTTATCAATAGCTCCCTAATCTCGAGGAACTTTTCGCCTTCGAGATAAATGAACGGCACGAACTTCCGTCCGCTCTCTTTGGCAAACTCCGCGGCCTGTATTATAGCGGCGGTTAGCTGTTCCACATCGGCGATCTTACCCGGAAGATTCAGTTCCGGGGTATTCGACTCTATCTCCCTGTCGCGCGCCGCGGCCTTTATTCTGTTCAATTCCTCATCTATAGCATGCTGCCCCTTCGCCTGCAGGGTCTTAAGTTTATGCTCCAGTAATCCCTTGCCAAGCTCTACATAAGGCTGGCGCACATACAGGTTCTGCTGGAATATCCTGGTAACAGGATTATCGAGATCATTTATATCTACATCTTCCGGAGCAAAACCTTTCTCGGCAAGCGCTCTTGCTATAAGCCTGTTACCCACATTATGGGTCATGCCGTAGAATGTCGTAAATAATTCGCCCAGCGAGTCTGCAAGTTTCTGCTTTCCTACGCCATCTAGCTTGAATTCACCAAGAGGCGCGGTATTAAATGAGGCTGCTGGAATATCAAGGCTTGAGATATTTATAACGAGCCTTGAAGCCTCCCCGGCATAATGAGATTTTTGAACTTCCCATGCGCTCTCCTTAATAGCTACGAGGTTCGCGAAACCGTTCTGCCAGATACTCTCGTTAAAATTCTGTTCCATAGCTTTTCCGAACCAGAACAACTCATCCGGAACGACAAGGGCTATGTCCGTAATACTTTCATTCGATATTATATCGGCTAATTCATTTGCCTTATGAGTTCCTTCACGTACCTTTTTTATGCCCTCATAACGAGTATTCCAATATCCTTCGGCGTCTAATTTATGATACGCAAGAAATGTCATCATATGAAGATCCGCCGTCCAGCGCCCACCGACATTGTCGAACATGGCGCCGAATCCCGGGATATCTTCTTTATCAAGCTCCTTTGTTAATTCCGAATTCCTTATAAAAGCCGAAAGGCGGCTCTGTTGGGGCCTATCTGTGGTCTCGAAGAACATATTCCCCAGCACTATATCCAATATCTGCTTCACTCCTCCGACTCCCAGCCTGCCGTCAAATTTGTTCGCCACCAAAGCGGCGCTGAATCCTTTAAATAAGTCTTTTGCCGGACGCTCTATGCCGTTCGCAAAATTCACATCATGCATAGTGTCGAGCACCGATTGCGCGAAGAGTTCGCCGTTAACTCCCTTTTCCGCGGCTACATTCTTCAAGAGAACATAGAATATCTCTGTAAATATCATCATCGTCTCATCGGTAGAGCCGGATTTTGAACTCGGAATAACCGCGATCTGATCCCATCGGGAGCCGAGCTCTTTTAAGTTAGCCGATAGGGCCGCCTCGTAATCCTTACCGAGCTCATACTCTCCTACGACCTTTCCTGTCGCAACATCGATAAGCTGGAACGCGTCCGCGATACCCTGGAACGGAGTATGCTGCCCGCCTATTCCCGGCTTTATGACATATTTGATCTGTTTACCAAGTCTTGCTTCTCTCCTGGCAAAGAAATCTTTCATGCTCTGGACGGTATCCAGGAATATCTTTTTGCCGCCATCTACATAATACCCCTGGTTGCCTTCCTGGCCTATAGCGAACGATCCGTCTATCGCCGCACCTGCGGGAAGACCATAACCAACCTGGTTATATCCGCCTTGCATAAATCGCGCCGCCATTTCGGGCGTAGCGGCAACGAGCGGCGTATGAAGCTTCTGGCTTATAAAAGAGGCATTCTCTTTCTCTGATTTTGCCCAAATTGGCACATTCAAATACTTATAATCCGTGGGCGGCACAAATTGTTTAGTCTCCGCACCATTTGCAAGGTATGCGCTATAAATTTCCATAGCTCTCACTTTTACAGCCGGCATTTTCGTGCCCATGAATTCCGATTCTTTAAAATATGCCGCATGCGTTTCCGCGCCCAAGAGATCCACTAACCGGTCTCTCATCTCATTTGAATAATATCCGGCAAGCGCCTTAGCGTCATTTACCAACATAGTGGGGCTCGCCCCCATGGCATAACCCTTAGTCTTAGCTTCTGTCCCGGATGGCCTTATCTCAACTACCCTATCGGTAAACTTCAGATATACACCATCTCCGACAAAATATACGCCTTTAAGTTCTTCGAAATCTACCGCGGGGAACAACTTCCTTAAAAAGACAGATGCCTGATCGAATGTAATTTTACCGTCTCTCAACGCGATGGCGATCGCCAGGAAGAAGAAATCGTTCTCCTCTTTCATCTTCAGGCCTTCTGCCTCCGCCGCCTTCCTGACATTGATATCCGGCTCGCTCTCATTGAAATAAATAATGTCTTCCCTATAGTCAAAACGATTGACGATCTTATTCTCACTATTAATATTCACTAAATAATCTACCAACGTCATACCTTTTGCTTCGAGGTCGGCGGCCATAGCGCTCGTTATAACCATAGCTTCACCCGCGCTCTTTTCTCTCATGGCGAGCGCTCTTCTGCCATTCACGCTCTCGATCAACTCCGTAGGCCCGAATATCTCGCCGCCAGATTCCTCACCGGCAAATAAAAGCCTGGGCTGAACACCCAGATTAATCTGATTTCCGAATACGTCCTCTATTATGACATCCCGATCCGGCGCTTCGCGCATCTGTTTCTCAGCTTTCTTCATAATGCTCGCTATCTCTTTAAACCCGACCGGAGTGTTTATCACGGGAACTCCCTTTGCGTCAACCCAATCATTCGTTCCCGTGTATTTTATTTTGTACGATTTATCGCTCTGAGCAGCGGCCCAATCATCCCATGCGGCGGCTGAAGCGGTAGTCTTTATCATGAACCAATTACGCTTTGCCCACTCCCCGTCCCTCTTGAGCATCTCTTTCCTGAAATCGATCGTCATCAGGAAAGACTGGTTAGGCATAAATACCACCAGCACTCTTCTGGAATCGAGTATTTCATACGCCAATCCCAGCTTCTCGAGCATCTCTCTTTTTTCTATATTCACTATCTGAGCCGTTATAAGACGATCTCCGTCAGGATCGGTCAGCTCTATAACCGTACCCACAGGCGCGTCTTTAAGGCTCTGCTTATAGCCCATCGTCTTGATAACGGGCAATATCCTTATCCCTGTTTCGCACACAAAAAGCTTCCCTTCGCCCAGATCTACAGATACGACATTCTTCAAAAGCCTCAAATCCGGATCATTAGAAGCCCTTATCTGCCCGAAGATCTTGCTGTTTGATCCAGGCACCGGTATCAAAATTTGTGTTCCCACCGCTTTTTTGGATATACTATCTTTGAATTTCTCTACAAAGCCCATGATCCTTTCAACATCCTCTTTTTCGTTGATGGCGACTATGCTGGTATCGCAGGAAAGATCCTCGAAGCCCAATTTGCCATTTTCCGTATTCAGCCTGTAGCATGATTTGCCTATTCCATGAAAATACGGATCTTCTTTTATGTGCAGCCATCTAAATTTTTCAGTTATACCAAGTTTGTTGAATACCTTACTCATAGTCCTGTACATACAACCACCGACAACGTCTATGAAGATCTTATTTTCACCTTCTTTGATTAGTTGAATATTGTTACGCGTAGCTATACCGGTCTTAAGGTATTTAACATAATCTTCGATGCCATTATTGACCTTTCTCATAAAGACCTGATCTATATTCTCGTCATTCATCGCGGCCAATATTACGGAATATACGCCTTTATCTTCGATCTGGGCTATTATCTCTTCGATCTTTTTCACGAACAGTATGGATTCATCCGGTGTAAACTGGCTACCCTCTGAATTAAGGTCTTTTGTCGCGATCTTTTTGCTGATAGCGTGGCTCGATGTTACATATTCGCCGCCCATCAGATCATATTTGAATATCAGGAATGACGCCATCCATATAGGCGTAGTCGCTCCGTCCAACGGTACACACGTCTTTATTCCTAATGCCGCCTGTATACGGGCTATACACTCTACATATTCTCTTGAATTAAACCTTACTTCCGAAGAAGCAAATTTATGTATCTCTTCACCGGAGTATGAAGAACGGGCGACGAGCGCCTTGGCTACGTTAGCTAGGATAATCGCTTTTTCCCCCATGAGTTCCCGCGGATCATTAGGAAACAAGATATTCTGCAGACCTCTTATTCCGGCTGTAGATACGGAAGCTTCTTTCTTGTATTTCTTAAGCCAACTTTTCAGATTCATACCTTTGGGATTTTTAACCGGATCAAAGTCTTCGAGATTCTCTCTCGTAAACTCGATAGTCATCCTGCCCTTTTCTGACACGTCTAAAAGAGAGCTCTCTTTTATGGCGGCCGGAGTATTGGATATAACGGATTGATACATATCCCTCTTTATCGCGTTGTACCCGGACTCCTCGGCTATCTTATCCAGTAATGCTCGCGCTATATCCACGGATATTCCGTATTCGCTTGCTACATTTTCCGGCGCGTATTCTTTTCCGCCATTTACCGCTTTTTTGTATACATCGCTGTAGACTTCATCGATAGCTTTTTTCTGCGAGCCCGACATATCCTTTGTCAAAATCTCCAGGCGAACATCATGTGACGGCGCAAGAACTTCAATAATATCTTCGGCCAATCTTGGGTTATCCAGGTGAGCTATTTCGTGCTTCAAGAACTTCTCCTTATTTATCGGTGAAAGGCTGTTATATACTCTTACTTTACTGGGTGAAAGATATATACGGCGCGCTTTATGATCACATGCGTCTCCGCCGCGGCCGGGATGGGCCACCAGATATGTAAGATCTTCCAGGCCCGGGATCTCATATATTTCAACACCATTTATGGTCTCTACAAGCCTGGCCTTGCCGCTCTCGAAATCAGATCTTATTTTACCATTAATTTCGATTTTTTGCGAGTCAGTAAGCTCTGCGCCATCTACAGTAATTGCGCCCTGCTCGGATGCGCCGCCGTTTGCGCGTATCGCGCCGAGAGCGGTCGGACCTGCTTCCTCACCCGGAAGCATGTTGAGCGACTCACCGAGGATGTTGGATCGTATCTTCTTTATCTTTTTGCCCAGCGCTTCTTTAAAGGCATAGTCGAGAAGGTCCGCAAGCCGGGCGCCGAAGATATAACTCTTTCCGTCTTCGGTTACCTGAGCATTACTAAGAAGTGTGGCACATATAGGATTCTTCATCAATCGTTTTATTAACGCGTCATCTTTGTGTACCTTAAATTTATCCGAGATAATTAGATGCGCCATATTTTTTTTATCTACAGAACCGGCGATCCTTTTAGCCAACTCATAGAGCGTCATGTCTTCTGCGGATGTAACATAGGATGCCACGGATTTCGTTCTATTCCTTACATATTCCGCGGGACTAAACATGGCAGGCTTTCTATCCCTGAGCGCCCCTATAAGGGCATTGCCTTCGCTTTCGTCTTTGCGCGATATTACGCATATATTTATCATGCGAGAGTCCGGCCGCGCCATATCCAGCAATGATTCAGCCTGAGAGTCGGTGGCCCATTCAGCCGTCTTAAAACTGACGCCTGCGGGCCTCTCTTTAACCTTAATATCTTTGATATCCGGCAGACTATTCACCGCCGAATCAGAATGACCTATGATATTCATCTCGTTCAGTTCGTCTTCCGTAAAGATCACGTCATCTTTCAGACTGATCTTGCCCGTCACTTCCGTAAGCGAACGCGCTTTCATCGTATCCCTAATCTTTTCCATTGTCATAGCGCCTGCGTCCGCGGCTATACACACTCCACCTCTACTTATCCACTCCCGCCTCAAGGCTGGATTTGTACTTATATCTATGGCAATAGGAATAGCAAATTCAGCTACCGCCTTATCGATATCGTTTGGCTCCGTATCCCTGAAACTATATGCGGGATTCTCAAGGAAAAGATTCTTATCATGACCGCGTTTTTTAAGGCCCATCTCTTTATCCGCGCCTAAAGCTGTAGCTACAAAATCCGCGAAAGCAAGCTCGGTAACAAGCGGGTTGCCCTGGTCATCACGGCCTAAGTTATCATATTTTGCCTGAAGCACAGGATTATGATACCTCTCCAATATCTCATCTATAATCGGCCAACCGGAGACCTTGCCTTTTTCATTGTACTCTATGCCAAAACCTTCGGACGTCACCACGGTGCAGACGCCGTATTTATCCAATCTGCTCTTCACGGCTTCGCGTACCGTATCCCATTTAACGCCCCGGCTCCATTCGGGCAGTAATAATAGGTAAGTTGGATTGCCATCGACCACGGCAAGATAACCGTTATCCCTGCCCATTACCTGTACAACCGAACACGCCCTCTTGCCCGCCGCGATCTCTTCTTTAGTGAACGGATTATGCGCGGCACGCCTGATGAGCTCCTCGTTCCTGTCATGAGCGGTACTCGCGCCCATCGGATAGACTTTGGTATCGCCATCTATAGTCTTGGGCAAAGCGATGACGAGCATATCCTTGAGCTTTTTATGCAATTCATTAAAGACGCTCTCGATTTCAGATTGTGAAATGTCAGCTTTGTTCAATATATCTTTCAGTGCTTTAACGAATTCCTCTTTTTCCCCTTTAAAATCTGCGTAATCATCTGCTCCCGTTATCTGATTAATTATCTCTCCTACTTTGGCCGCCTCCCCTAAATGGTCGTTGCCACCTATAAACTCTAATGTCTTAGTGTAATCCGCGGCATCCCATAACATCTTGAATATCTCGCTCTTGCTCATCTTGACTCTTGAAGTGCCGGCAAAAGCCCCGGGCATTCCATTTATACCCCGAGCTCTTTCCCAATTCACCCAGGTCCGCCCGTTATTACCAACTTCCAGCTTTCCTTTTAATAGCCCTTTCAATCCGAAATGCATCACCTCTACAGAATAGCCCAGTTCCGCGTGCATCTCGGCGTCGCGCCAGAAGTACTCATTAACGCCCGGCGCTTCACCTCCACTAATAAGCATGACTATACGTTTATCGGGAGTCACATCTTTCGGATCCGGCCATTCTATTTTCTTTGCACCCGAAACGGTATAAGCGGACTGTCTCTCCATTAATTCGGCTATTATGCCTTTGGCTATTTTCTTAACCTCTTTGGCGCTCTTCTTAAAAGCCTCGAGATCCTTCCCTTCCAATTCATTTTCCTTGGCGTATCTTTTGAGGGCCGCGTCCACATCGCTGTTAAAACGGACTACAAGGATCGCCGCCTTTGGCTGGATCCCCATCTTTACAAGATCGGACAATGCTACCGGAATCCATGGGGATATATTCATCCTGGCCCACAGCTCAAGATCTTCTCTTGTTCTATCCGCTATCTCTTCTATCTTAGCTGTCCTGGCCGCAGTAATAAGGTAAGGCGCGAGCATGCTGCCCTTTACATTCTTAGCATCGGCTGTTGCGGCACCCGTATCGGAGAGTATCTCCTCCAGGGGGGTGCGCTGATTGGTGAGTATCTTTATATAAGGCGTCTCGACATCTTTTGTTATATTCGGGCAGATGACTAAGTACGATACGCCCTGTTTCTCTAAAAGCTTCGTTATGCCTTCCGAATGAAAACCGCCCGTTACTAAAACGGAGATTTGCGCATTCTCCTTCTTCATAGCCTGCATCGTATTGTCAACGAGCGCCTTATCGCGCTTTATCGCTATAGCATAGAAATCTTCCAGTTTAGGCATGCTCTCGACAACCGCTTCGGACGGAGGATCTATCTCATAAGCAAAACCGAATTTCGCCGCCATCCTATTTATGAAACCGGCGAATACCTCATGGGAGAACTCTTCCTTGCGCTCTTTGTAATAATCAAAGTCTCCGTTCAATAACTTTATATTGGTAAGGCCAAGTAATATGTTTATGTGGCGCGATAATTTGTCGAGCGTACGTTGGTCATCATCGGCAAACATCCTCTCTTTCAGGGCCTCTTCAAACTTCTTGATATCGTTAAACAGATGTTCGTTCTCTATCCTTGAATATACGGAATTGTATATGATGTAATTAAAGAGATTCGGATATTCCGAAGATAGCGTGATCCCGTATTTCGCGGCGAGCGCTCTAAGATAATTGTAATACTCAACCGATGAGATCTTGCCGACCTTGAATTCAAGCGACTTGTTAACAAGCTCCGCCAGTTGATCCTTATCGAGCTTTTTTGTAATGGCATCGATCAGCGCGGCGCGCTCTTTATCCACTACGTTAAAATCTATCTTCTTTTCATAAATAAGGACGCTTACGAGTTTGAAGAGGTTTTCGTACCGGCGCAGACTCACCTTATACCGGGCTGCCAGGATCTCCAGATATTTTATATAATCCGTGAAGGATATCTTCTTGGACTCATAATCCTGCGTCTTTTGGTCAAATTCCTTCAGCTCTTCGCTGTATATAGTGATCTTTAGTTTATTAAGGACCGCTTTTATCCGGTTAAAATATCTTTCGGTGTCTTCTTTGAGCGGATAGCTGGAGGTAAAAGCATTGAGGTTATCTATATAATAGGAACGCGTCTCGGCGCCGAATAATTTTATCGGCAGATCGCTCGTTATGGACAGGAATTCCGGGCCGGTGATCTCGCCCTTTTTCATAAAATAATCGGCAACCTCTTTCCTTATATCGGCGTCCGGGAAAGCCTTAAACCATGAGGTATCGATGAAACCATCGGCGCCTTCCACCGACACCAGGCTCAAGCCGTCATTCTTAACAAGGCACTCCAATATCTTTATTATATTGGATTGAGCTTCATAATTGCAGTGCGCGTCCTGGATGTGAATGACAAGTCTCTTGGAATCTCTGGCTGTATATTTGGACTTTATGAGACCGTAATCACGGGGGATGACGATCTTATCCGGATCAGTGGTAATTTCTACAGGTTTTTTGGCATCAAGGCTGGTAGTTTTTGAAATATCGGCAAATGCGACATTGGAGAATACAAATGAGACTACGACAAGAAGCGATACTGCTCTCTTAATGTGTCTATACAACGGCAGATTTGTTAAGATCACTTAAGGTCTCTCCTTTGTTTCTTAATTAATGGGCTCTGTAAATAACTAACTTTTTACTATCTTGTATGGTATATTATATCATTTGTGAATTGCATGTCAACTAAAATAAACTAAGTTTTTTATTTTTTAACAAGTATCTCTATCATTATTTATTTACCGATAAAAATGCATCCACTATACAGGGATCAAATTGAGTACCTGAACATCTCGCAAGTTCCTTTACCGCCGCCTCCTTAGACATTGCTTTACGATATGGCCTGTCACTGATCATAGCGTCGAAAGCGTCGGTAACAGCTATTATGCGTGATCCGATCGGGATCCTATTCCCGGATAATGACGCGTCCGGATATCCGCCTCCGGTAAAACGGGAATGATGGTGCCTTATAACATCCGAAACCTCTCCAAAGAAACCCAGTTGACTGACTATATTCGCGCCGATTTCAGGATGCCTCTTTACCTGCTCCCATTCTTCAATGGTTAACTTTGCCGGTTTCTTGATTATTGTAAGATCTATGCCGATCTTGCCTATATCATGAAGCATGCTCGCTATCTTGATTACCTTAATCTCCTGTTCCGGGAGTTTCAGTCTTCTGCAGATGAGTAGTGAATAGCGCTCTACCTTATAGGAGTGGCGGCGCCGGCAGGCATCGCTCGTGTCGATGATCCTGGCGAGCTTCGTAACCGTTATGATATGCTTTATTATCTTTGTCACATCACCTCCTGGTTAAGGTCTTTTTAAAAATTTTCACTTACCCTGAGACAACCGTAGGGCAGGTTTTAATCTGCCCTACCTATCTGAAAGATTCACGAGCAACTAATTATGTAGCCTGCCTCCGCCTCCCCAAAGAGTGCTTGGCGGCCCCTTTGAGAAAAGCGAAGGCAGACGAGGGGGTAATCCCCATGCTACATAATTTCGTTATGCCGCTGTACGTATCACAGCGATAGCTTCAATATAAGTCCTGATCTCCTTTTCGTAATCTATCGGCAACGTTCGCGGCATGTATCTGAATACGCCTTTTACATCACTCTCCTTAACTCCTGGAGGCAATTCTCCTTCTGCCACTAGCATATTTAACAATGTCTGATAAGAGTTTATCGTTGCATATACGGGCTTGCCGTTCATCTCTATCGACTGTATCTGTAGCAACTTACCGGGCACTTCCCTTGTTGCGACGATATTTAATTCCCCCTCGATTGCCCTTACGCCAACATCTTTGGCACTCGCACCTATTCCGGGAAGACCCGTGATGTAGTTGACAATGCTCTCATATGTCTGTCCATTCTTATTGATGAAAATCATCTCCTCGAGATTACCGGTATAACCTGATGCTACCACGAAGTTGCGCGCTTCTTTATCGGTCTTCAGATCATCTCCGTATATAAATGCATTCTTTATGCCTTTCTTGGTCGCAAGGCTTGCATTTTCACCGAAGCAGATATCGGACATTGCCACTTTTTCTGTAGTTGCCACCGCAAAAGTCCTGCCATTTATCTGGGCTTCGGTCGGTATCGGCATGTCATTATAGACATCTCTTATCTCATCCCTTCTTGTTTGGACCAGCGAACTTAATTCTCCGACCTTTCCGGCAAAATTGGGATCTCTCTTCATGCGGTCTTGGGCCGCTTTAAATATATCGGCCGCGTCTATGCTCTTTACTTCGCCAAGCATCTCTTTGATCAGCTTAGCTATACGGTCACGCGTATCGGGATCGATATTCGTCATGGCAAGTATAATGCGGTAATTCGCGGTAAGCTCTATAGCCTTAATCGATTCTAGGGTGATGTATTTCAGATTTACGTCGTCACTTATAAATATGCCGACTTTGCCCGCTGGAGGCATAAAGTTCTTGGGCGAAACAACCCTATCTACAATGACATTTGTCATTCCCATACCTGCGAAAGCGGCCCGCACGTCGGCCTCTCTGTCATTGGGGGTAGTGCGTAGAATACCAACGACAAAATCCGGGCCTGCTCTGACCGGATGAGCTGCCCGGCGCAGAGAAGTCAACCGTATCACGAGCGCGGCGATGATCGCGATGCCGAGAATAACTGCGCCCGCAACTAATATCGAGGTCGGTATGCCGCTAAAGAGCCCTGCATACATATGACCGGCTATATCATTGGCCTTTTGGCCAAAAATCGCTTTATACGCGAATCCCAACAACATAGATGTAGCGACCACGTTGACATCCAACCCAACCCGGGGCTCTATTGCTTTTTTATTTGCAAGCGGCAAACGTAAAGTAATACTGGTAACATCATTATAGTATTTAGGCCTTATCGTAAGGCTTGCTCCGGATTTATTAAGAGCGTCCGATATCTCTTTCGGCATATCTATCTCTTTAAATCCGTTGTATGATATTTCGATCTCCGCAAGAGAATCTTTCCGGTTCACATTTACATAAATATGAGGCGACTCTTTTTTGTAGTTGGCCGCAAGCGCACCGCTGATCAAAACCTGTAAAGCCCGAGAAACCACGGGCAAATTAACCTGAGCCGCAAGATGGTCTTCTGTAGCATTGCCTCTGAGCACAATTCTTTCATATTGGTCCTTGGCATTTACAACATCGGCCCAATCCATATCATGTCTTCTATCGCATGCATCACAGGCTTCTCTTACTAATTTCATTATATCGATATTTTTCGGCTGTAGAGAACCCCTAAAGCTCTCTAATAATTCTCCGAATTTACCTTCCTTAACATTAAGTATCCTCATTTCACGTTCAACGCCTTCTGTATCTATTTTATTAAAATCATCTTGCTTCATTACATACATTAGGCCGTCAAATTCGTTACTTCCCAGGCGGTCGGACCTAAACACAGATTCTCCTGTCCACTTTCCCTGCGGCCAGATATAGATATAATCGCCCAATATTGAAATCGGATGTGTAAGATTTTCGCCCTGAACCAATTTAAGATATGCAAGAAATGGTTTTACAAACTCGCCGTTGCTGTCTATCTCAAACCAAACAGCAGATGCAGGATAGCCAGTTAAGATACCTGCCCTTAGACCATCTATATTAAATTCAGTCTTCTTCTGCGCGTTTTGAATAGGCGCGTCTTCATTATAGTAGCCTGCCTGAAGATGTAAATGATTTATGGAAGCTGATCCGCCCCACGAATTGAATCCTATTTTAAGATTTCCAGACTTACTCAATCTTTTCACGGCTATAAGTGCTTCAAGAGCAATATCCGTAAAATACTGCGGATGTTCTTTTTCGGGTTCCGGAATAATAAGAAAACCATACCCAATAATAGGGTTTTTATTCACATCAATAGCAATATGCATTCCATTTATAGCCAAATCGAGTAAACGCCTCTGAGGGCCTTCCGTTTCCAGGAATTTATTGAAATTTTTATTAGGGTCGACAGGCGGAGGTATAACAGAGCCGGCTTCTAAAGACTGCTTTCTCCCCGACGCCTTATCATATTCGGTGCGGCCGGCAACATATGATACTCCAAATTCGCCTGCCTTTTTGTTCATGACAGCGTCAAAGGTATAACTGAATACCCCTCCGCGGCGCATTCTTTGGTCCCATAATTCCTGAACCGTATTATCAAAATCCAATCTTCCTTCTGCTATTAATTGCCCAAGCCACCAGCTCATACGTCCGTAAATAAAGTCATCGATCTGGCAAGCGGGATCTATTTTCTTAGCTTCTGTTTCGACTATCTTCTCAAGGATTACCTGTAAAATCTCCAGGTCAGTAGCCTGTGCCGATACTTTTGCCTTTGCCCAGGTAATACCGGCCGATCTCAGAGCTTCATGTATATCCACTCTGCCTAATCCGCCCGGCAGATCGGCTGACAAGCCCCTGGTCTTCTCTATGACTCCAAGAATTTTCTGTTCTAATATGTATTCCCTTTCAGGGACCGGCAGGAGACCGGAATCGGCAACAGGAATAAGATTGGATAACGCCTGGCCTAATCTCGTCTCCGTTTCCAGAGCGAGAGCGTGGGATTTATCGGCGAGGTCTGTGTCCCATTTTGTGCCTGCGGTCTTCTTTACGGCGTATTCTACCGCGGCGTGTATAAGAGTTAATGCGAGTTCGTTATCGGTGAAGTGGTCGAGTGAAGGCGCTATTATATATATACTTTCGTAAGTAACTCCCGCGTGGTCCTTCTGGGGCGGAGCGGTAGACGATGGATTGATAAGGACTACGTTGGCGGTTCTGAGAATATCATATAAGTTAACTTCTCCCAAGGCCTGGGGTAAATTGACCATCCGTGACTGGACGGGTATCGCATTCAGGTGTTCTATAATGTTATTTACCCTTGACATGTCATGGTCCTGAGCTTTCTGCCATCCGGCGATATCTCCCTTTAACAGGTAGCCGCGTCCTTCTGACCGGGCTAAAGCTATCTCATGATTAATCTCCATATGGGCTGCTTCGGACATATCACCTGTATCGGAGATGTTGGGTCTGGGCAGCTTTAATTCTCTTATGACCCAGGAAGCGGCCTTATAAACAAAGGTGTCGATTCTCTCTTTCTCCGCGGAATAGAGAAGCATCATAATGAGCTTTTTCACTTCCGGGTCAGCCTTGTCTCTGTAGAACCTCACAACTTCTTCGGACATATTGAACCTGGCAAGCATATCCTGGACCGGCACTCCGATCTTTTCAGAGAGTTCCTCGCGCTCTCTATACCCGTACTCACTTACACCGTTATGCAAGTACCATTCAACGGTAGCGTTATCTACTTTTGCGAGTATCTCCAGGGCTTCCTCTAAATTAGCTAACTCCTTAAAGTCATGAACGGTAGCTCCTGTTCCGACACCGCGGGTTGGATAATCCTTATTTGGACTGATGATTTCTTCATCTATCAAGGGATCGTTCTTACGTATTATTGACAGAGCCTTTACGCCAGGCATGCTGGTAATATCGCCTGTTGGTATTTCAGGAGAGATAGCGCCATTTTTATGTTTTATGGACATAGGCATGAGGCCGTCGTTTTCATTAAGAGCCTCCTGGATTTCAGCGATATCAAAATACATATATAACCTGTTATAAGGAACGCCGCGCAAGAGCTGAGATCCCGGGTCCTTGGCAATTTTGTCATTCAGTTTACCCATGGCCGCCTCAACAATAGTCGACTTGATAGAGGTGCCTTCTACGAGGAAGTCGAATCCATTTTCAGTAAAGGCTAACCCGCCTTTCTGTTTGTTTGGATTATTCATTACCTCGAACATGCAGTTGGCACCCTTTTCGGCGCGCAATTTCTGCCACAAGGCCAGCATATCTATATCAACGGCGTGCTTGCCTACTAAAAGTATAAGATCATTTACTCTATGGACTATGGCTGTTTTCGCGCCTTTACCTTTTATGTAGTCGAACCCGCTCACCTCAATCATGGGTACAAATTTTCTCTGACTTTGATCGTACTTATAGCTGAAGCCGGGTATATTACCGTTTATGAGATTGAAGCCATGGTTATAGTTCGTCCTATGTTTAGGATCCTGCGACAGCACGTATTTCCCATCCTTAATAACAAAGCCGTTTGCCAGGTCATTTAACACAAGTATCACATTGGACGGATCAAGCCCAAAGAAGTGATTATCGATCATATCTTTTTCAACATCTCTTATGATATCGTTATTTACGGTGATTACGAATTTCAGGTTTTTCTTTGCTTTCTGGACGTCACGGTCACCTCCGCCTAATCTTATTATTTCATCTTCGATGCCTCCCAAGTAAGCCTTGATATGCCGCACGCCCAGCGTAAGATTACGCGTGTAAGACGGTATGGCATATTGCCTGGGTGTCTTCAGGCCTAACTCTTTGATTCTTTCTTCGGTTAGGTCTTTATCCCTCCTATCGTTGTAACGAGTGGCGATATCCCACAGGTTCTGATTCCATAGTTTGTAATCAGGTCCTTGCGCCTCTTCCTCCGTAATAATGCCTGCGGCAACTAAAGAATTCGTGCATCTATTTGCCTCGCCTGCGGCAAACAGGATTACGGCGTTCTCTCCATTGATTAAAGAATCTACCGCCTTTTGGGTATGGATATCGAGAGCTTCTCTTCCGTCCTCAAAAATAACTGGCTTGGCCGGCGTTAATGTCTTGAGCTTAGGCAGGATACGCACTGCCGCATTCATGTGGTTTATGCGATCCTCTAATTCCAGATCTCTTGAGGGGTCAGCCAATAACTCTTCTAATATGGCGGTATCCTTACCCCTGTCTGAGAACTTAAGCAGAAGGTCTTCGTACGGAATCAGGATGCGTTTCAACGCCTGGCCTAATCTCGTCTCCGTTTCCAGAGCGAGAGCGTGGGATTTATCGGCGAGGTCTGTGTCCCATTTTGTGCCTGCGGTCTTCTTTACGGCGTATTCTACCGCGGCGTGTATAAGAGTTA
>JAQTPE010000001.1:0-11964 GCA_028748925.1 Candidatus Omnitrophota bacterium | reverse complement strand
CGGGCTAAAGCTATCTCATGATTAATCTCCATATGGGCTGCTTCGGACATATCACCTGTATCGGAGATGTTGGGTCTGGGCAGCTTTAATTCTCTTATGACCCAGGAAGCGGCCTTATAAACAAAGGCAAAGAATCCTTTAATAACTCCGGGCAAGGCCGGGATAGATTTAAACAAGGCCCAAGCCAAAGATACAGTTGTCACTACTACCATCCCGCCGGCAATCGTAGTATGTAAAAGGGTAAAGAATAACGGAAGTCCGAGATGATAGGAAAAAGAGAGAGCTTTTGTGTTGAGCATGATCGGCAGCGCGGCCGGACCGAGTGAATCTCCGCCAAAGGTTGCCCCTGCAATCGGCATAAGCCCAGTGACTCCTCCAAATACCGTAACTCCGACTATAACACTGCTTACGCCGACCAGCCCCAATATGATTTTAGCTTTTTTGCCGCTCCAGGCTTCACCTACAAACCAGCTTGCATAGGGCCCTCCGAGGAAGGCCAAATAGAGAGGCATAAATCTGATTAACCAATGAAAAGGCACGTATGGAGACATCGATGCAGAGAATATTCCAAGCGTTGCCAGAGCGCAAAAAGCAAGAACTCCCCACACCACTGTACCGACAACACTATGCGGCTCGGCTCCCTGTTGCTTTGTAAGGGTAAGAATCGGGATAATATGAGTAAAGACTACGGTCAGCGTGCCAACACAAACGCCGATGATCAATCCTGCAGTGGCTCCAACATTAAATAATCCTAGAATAAACAACATGCCTAAAGATACCGCAAAAGTAAAAGGCACTTTATAATCGAGCATATATAGCCGTAACGGGTAGTTAGGCCCTTCTACGCCTGCGGGTTCCCATGGCGGTGCTCCTATCGCCAGATGCGGCGCCTCTTTCTTCAGATGGGCAAGTCTGCGCGCATATGCCCGGCCAATCCCGTATTTCTGGGTTTTAAAGCTCAAGAACAATTTATTCAGGAATATAAGTGTAGTGAAGACTTTTTCGCCGGTTATCAGAGGCACATCTATCGCCAGCCATACGAAAGGCGCGAGTATACGCGACTCATACCATTTTTCGCCACCATCCCTGATACGATTTACTAAAGCGGAAATGTATGCGGGAACGATTATCAATAAGGTCATTACCACTATGGAGAGCCATTCGCCTCCAAGCTGAAAGCGCATCTCCTGAACACCGGGGAACATAACACCGTACCAGCCTATAATAAGGAAGACGCTGAAAAACAGGTCGGAGACAAGGCCCCGCATAATTTGAGCAGTCCATCTCGCGGATGCCGCATTGGGAAGGAGTTTTATATTCAACCATACCTTCTTGGAATATTCTCGAAGCCGCGTCTCTGTATCGTGCTGGCGCAAAATATAAGCAAAACCGGAAAGAGCCAATGTCACAGCTATCGTCAATAACGGAATGACCGGGAAGACATAGAAGAACTTGGTGACATTCTGTATATCAAAACTCCTCCACTTGCCTTCTCTTCTATCTTCCCTGATGGGGTTCGCCGGAGCGGATTCCAGCCAATCACAATCATTGCAGAGAGCCGTATTCATATATGATCCTTCCATGTAATCGTGGCTCTCCACATAATTTATGTCTTGATCGAGGTTGGCCCATAGCCCGCTCTGAAGCATGTGTGTATCATATAGATCCACCTTTATACCGAACTTGCCAAACGGCTGAGCCCTTCCGAATATTTTAAATAATCCTTCCTGGCAAAACCACATTATAATTTGCATGAGAGCTTTCATTGCCGTCCATAGAGTATCATCTCCGTTACGGAACTTCATGCGCGGCTGGAATAGGATGTAGTCTTTATTGGCAGGATGCGCCATCTTCTTCGATAGCTTTGTAAGCGTTCCTTGGGCAGGTAAATCTCCAAAATCGGAAACAAATAGATAGGGAACAGAGGATATTCCCGAGGTTATATTTTTGATAGGGTCTCCGCTCTTCAACAGTTCTTCTTTAATCAATCTGCGTATCTCGTCCTTACTATCCGCGGCAGCGATCTGTTTTATCACCTTATTTCTTCTTGCCAATTCTCCTTCTTCACCTGTCAATATCCCTTTGAAGAACATCTCCCCCGTAGGATCAGGCCCGATCTCACCCCATCGCAACCACCTTATCAGGTTCTGATAAACCATGGGTTTAACCACTTGTGAATGACGAAGGAAAACATACACTCTCCCGGCGCCATACTCTCTTACGATATCTCTGAGTCCATCGCTGATTCTACTGAACAAAGCCGCCTCGCGACTCGTGTGAGTTTGGAATTCTATTATGATCTTTATATTAGGATCTCCAACATGACCATCAAATACAGTGTGGATATCATCGAAAAGGCTATCTATGTCGTCATCTGATTTGGTATAAAATGGATAGACAAGCGCTATCCTCCTGTCGCCGGTAAAATCATCTCCGACTTCGGGCAGCGTCTTTGGAGGAGTTATAGTGAGAATACGCGAGATAAAAAGCATGATAAAAGTACTGGTAAGATAACAGAATAGGGGTATGGTAAGGCCCAAGGCCAAAAACTGGTAAAATGATAGATTGAACAAGGCGAGAAAATAGAAGGTAAAGAAGATCGTGACGCCATTAAGCACGTTGCGAGTTACTAACCAGGCAATGTTGTGGCCCGATGTCATCTTGGAGGGCGGAGGCGTAGGTATGCTGCCCCAACCCGGTCTATTTCCCCCTTCAGATTGTTCCACATACTTTTTCTTCCAGAGAGTCGAAATAAATACAACGGCATTAACTATCAACAAAGTCCACATCGTGGCCTTCCCGATATTCCTCAAACCGTCTTTATTGAGGGCGAAAAACCTTGAAACAGGAGTCTCATGTTTCTCCATAATATTGCGGCCTTCTTGCGTTTTCGAAAGTTCATTGCGCAGCATCTCTTCGGTCTGCTGTCTGGAGGCTTCGTATACCGCTCCTCTTCCGACAGTATCTTCCAATCGCTCTCTTTCGGTTTGGAAAAGATGAAGTTTCCGCAGGGCCTCTTCTGTTTTGTTAAATTCAACTCCGGCGTCCGAGGATATTAAATTTAACTTGGTTTCGGAATCGGGATTAGACATATCGAGATAAAAGAGCAGATTTCTATTGTTAACCTCGGCTATCCCTATCTTGCTTTTAGTAGTATCAAAAATATCTTTAGCTTTGTCGGCTTTTCTTATTTCTTCAAGCCAGGACTGTGTGCTTAGCACATTATCACAAAGAAGTTTAATGGCTACCGGCTTAATCTGTTTAGCTACCATAATCCTTATAATCCTGTTTTGCAGAGCCTCATCTTCGATCATTAACGATTTTAATCCCCGGCTCACGGCATCGCTGATATCTTTTTCATCTATCTCTTTCGGTTCGGTAAGATCCGCTATACCAAGTTTAAGCCAGTTATCTGCCCTGTATGACGCCTCATTGGCGTCAAGACCCATATCTATCAGTCTCTTTACAATATCAAGCCAGTCATCGATATCCTGCTTTATTAATCCGCCGCCGTAGGTATCAGCGGCTTTCATACGCGCTTCATCATCATCGATCTCAACGCCGATCTTAGCCAGAAACTCATCCTGCAGATATATCGCAAGCTCGAAGATATTGGATTGGTTTTCAACTTCTGTGATAATCTGTTTTTCGAATGTCCAATCTTTGGCCATTTCTCTATTTCTGTTTAGAGTTTTTATGCGGTACTCTATCAATGTTTGTTCTTCCGTATCGCCTTTTAGCTTTGCTTCTTTCAGGCTTATCTCTTCCTCTCTAAGCTTGGTATTAAAATGATGCTCTTTCGCTTCCCTTACTTTCGCCTCCATCATCCCGCGTAATTTAGAATCCATGAAGGCCAGGTTATCCCCCACACTCGCTGAAATCGCGGATATGACATGTTTATCTTCAGGGGTCAGGTAGTCTTTTTCATAAATTCTCTTATATATATCTTCCAGTATAGCCGGTATGACGGCATATATATAAATTACCTCTGTCTCTCCATAGCCTTTGAGAGCCATCTCCTGCATGATAAAAATAGCGCCACCCTCCACCAGATTGATATCGAGGCCAAATTTCTTTCGCCCTATTTCGCGAGCCAGGTTTCGCAGTTTCTCTATCTCATCGGCTCTTAGCTTATCATCTAGTAAAATATTTCTATAGCTCTCTCTCCTCGCGTCTCTCTCGGCTTTTATATCCCCCCTGAAACTCTTTATGGCGCTCGACCGTAAATCAAATCGCTCTAACATATCTTCTATCCTATACTGCCTCGCATGCTGCATTTCTACATTTCTTTTAAGGCGCGGAGTGATGAAGTCGTTAAAATCGATCCATAAAAGTGCCAGTTTAGGGCCGATATCTTTTTCCGGGTTAGCCTGATGAAGCGTCTGGCCCACGGCTGTCATAAAAGCCTTATTTATACCTCCTAACCTTTCCATAAATTCCGACATCCGGTTTTGACGAATCATGATCTGCCGGGAGGATAGTCCTTCCTTCTCTACTTGGCCGGACAATAGACCGAATATCTCCAGCTTGGAATGGATCTCTTCCAACGGCGGGATCTTACCAAATATCGCCGAATATAAACTCAATAAATGCCCAAAGGGTTCGTAAGAGCCTTTATTGACGAAGGCCGGATTGGTCGTATAAACGGTAGGATATCTACGACGCGCCTGAAATTTTTCAACATAGTTTAACGGATCTTCATCCCCGCCGCGTAATTCTAAAAGAAGCGAAGATATAGTCTCCCACTCGTGGAATTTATCCATATTCAGGTATTCCTGGACCATCATAAACTCAAAATCACGGAAGGTCTCTTCCAGTTTGGCGAGGCCCCACCCTTTTTGCTCAAGGCGAGCAACGAAACCATCTATCCATCCTTCAGACATATCCGGGAAGAGGTATCGCCCCATCTTTTCACCATCTTCGCCGAGCCGTTCTTTTAGAGTATCTTTAAGCTCATTGACTACATGCCTGATAAGTTTTTTATACGCCTCTTTGCACTTAGCGCCATATCTGAGAAGCTTGCCCATCTCCTCCATACTGTAACCTTCCTGTTTTTGGAAAGTTATCAGGTGTCCTATATCACCCTTCTGCAATCTCTCCCCTTTATTGGCCATCATATATATGGACTGATAGTAAATTTCGCTCTTTACCTCATTAAACAGCTCGTCTTCTTTAATTGTATAGCCTTTCATTATCATGTATTTCGCGCCAAGATAAATGGCAGAGGCAAAATCCACCGGTCTTTCCATAGCGCCTTCTTTTATCGGTATCTCTTCAGGGTCATCCTCCCCGACAGCATCCCTGTCTGTGACGTCTTCCAACCTGAATTTTGCATCCTCTCCTCCATGTATGCAGGCCCGCAAGGCTTCCCTCTCCCCTGCAGTTTCCCAGTCAAGCTGCTCTCCTTCTTTATATTTCGCAAGCAGTTCATCACCGGCGCGCTGATAGATATTTCTTGCCCCTTCGTCTTTCGGCGTCTTGTCTCCGTACAGAACATATTTGATATTCATGAATAGAATATCTATGGTGAGCTCTGTCCCTGTGAGTCTTTTGTACTTGTCTTTACGTTCTTTTAGTATTTTCCCGAATGTTTTGGAGAAGTAAGCAAGCTCCGAGTCGGTGAACTCCAGCCCCATGGCATTGGAGGTGTCGTATATCTCAAGCCTGAAATTCAATTCCTTCTCTAGCTCCTCGCGCGTCGATACTTTATAGGCAAGGCCCCTCGCGATAGACATCCTCATACCTTTGCGTTTCTGCTCATTCTCTTTTCCGGCAAGGCTTCGGTAAAATCCCAGTCTGTCTATGTGAATAAGATATTTGTCCAGCAGATCCTCATTCTTTATTACTTCAATCAAATTCCTGACCGCGGCGACATTCACTATCCTGCCTTTGGCATCGAAGAAACCCGTCCACTCCCCGGGTAGTTGTACGAGGTCGATAGCGATGGCCATTATGAATCCCATCTGTTCATATTTGGCGCCGGGCATAGTCAATTTATTTTTGGCGACGCCCGCGAGAAGATTGGGTAATATCATGTCAAACAACTCTTTAACATTATCCTTCTGCTCTTTCGTCCTGGCAAAACCGTCTTTGTCGAAGAATATTTTCAGCGTGTCCGGATACAACAATATCACTCTCGCCAAGCTTACTCTCTTGCCGTCTGTAACCGCGTCATCGCCCATTAAGAAAGAAATATTTTGATCCGGATTTCCAAGGTTGTCGGATATGCTGAACAGCTCGTTCATCTCCGCTCTTTCCTTTTCTCCTTTTATCATGCCATCCGGCTTATCCGGATCCCCACTATTCACGTAGAACCAGCGCGCGAAATCCGAGTTCTCGCCATAAAGGATGAGGTTGGTTGCTAAAGAGGTATTCCGCCCAACAGTAAGCGGATCGTCTCCGGAAAGCTTGAGCACCCCTTGCTGAGGTAGAATCATCCGCGTGACCATTATCCTTTCGATATCTCTACGGCCCCTTTCTTTCCCGTCACCAAATCTCGACGGCATAATCAAGGGTCTTACCGGCTTTTGGGCCGATGGGGGGGGTGTAGTCATGGCGGGTGCAGGTTGTATCTGCTTTGGAGGGGCGCGCGGTGAAATATCGGCCTTCGCGGGATGTTGCTGTAACCGCGACATTACATCCTTTAATACTTCTTCGGGCGTTGTATCGCTCGTTAGATTTTCAAATCTTTGCGCTGAATAAATACCTTTAAGCTCATCATATTGCCCCATCGACTGTAAATACGAAGCCACATATTCCGAATTTTTGCGGCCATTCAACGCCAAAACAAGCATTCCCTGGTTCTGGCCGCATATAGTATTAGAGACATTGCCATCTCTATCTACACCATCTAACCATCCGAACGGCGTATGTATTTGTGGATAACGCGCTTTTAAATTCATCATCATGGCTATCGCCGCTTTAGGGGAAACGAGATACGCTAAAGCATTCGCATGAGGGCTACCTACGCCATCGCTGACTTCTCCGCTATTCCTAAATACAACTTCAGTCTCTGCCTGAGCGTGTACGCCAAAATTATTATAATTACCGTTCGTACCAAAACATGAAGATTTGAGCGCCGGCAATTTTTCTCGCCCTATTGCAGTATCTATCTGTTCGCTTAAGAAATTTTCAGCAGCTTTTTTATACTCTTCGGATAGAGCGCCTTCATCTATCCACAATCCGGTATCAAGCATCTGGAATACGGCTCCATTCCATGTTAACGGACTGATTATTTTTTTACCATTAACAGTTTCATAGGGCTTGGGCGCGATAGGGGCTCCCATATTGGTAAATGCGGTTGTCGGTACTTTACCGTTTGAATGTAAGATTGCCCATAAAACCGCTGTCCTTGATTCATTGGTTTTCCTATCTATCCAGTATCCCAAAACCTTACCATCAGCGTCAAAGCCGGCTCTCAAAAATCCTTTATGCGGATCGTAAAGTTGTTCCCAGGCGTTATTTCTGTTCTGTATATTTATAATTTCTCGAGCTGTTTGAACAATATCTTTATATTCCGGATCGCTTGTTAGAGCGCCTATGACGGCGGCCAGAGACCAGCACAGCTTGCCGTTATCGGCCGCGGAAGCAATAGGATGCCCCTTGTCAACATTAACGCCCCTGCCATTAAACTGATACCAGTAGAAGAGTCCTTTTTGATTCATTTTGGGATTCTTTTGCAGGCCAACCAATGTAACTAATGTTTTCCGGATCATGTCTGCAGCCTGCTTCTTAGTTATGCCTTCGATCTCTATCGTACCTTTTACTACACCGGCCATAACATCTATATGGAGGCCTATATCTGTGGGATTGCAATAGGTTCCCATTCCGGAGATCTGGTTATTCCTGATAATAAGGTGATTATATGGGAACCCTGTAGACGGATCCACGCCCGCGCCTTCGCTGAAATAAGCGGCATTTTCTTTGACTATCTGCCGACGTTCGGTTTCTTCCTGATGCGTATGCGCTTCCCGTGGCACCGAACTAATCAGATTGGCTGCTAACATCGCCAAGATGCTCATATTTCCACCGGATATCGCTGCTGTCGGCTCAGCCGGCTTCGGCCAGAATGGAAGATCGGCGCCTTCGACAGCTCTCTTCTCTTCAGGTTTACCATCGGTGGTCTTTGAACGTATACTCTCAAGCGCTCTATTCACGGCATTCCTGACTTTTTCATTCTGTTCCCGGGTAAGCTTCCTAAGATCGGATATGGCATTTTTATCTCCTATTTCGCCCAGAGCGTCTACGGCGGCCGCTGCCGCCTCATAATTCTCTTTCTCAAGGGCCGCTTTCATGGCATTAACTATAGGAAGAACCGTCTCTTTATCCTTTATTCTGGCAAGCGCGCCGAATATATCTACCAAGACTGCTTCGCTTTTTTCTGTTTCGAGCGCCGCTATTAATCCTGCGACACTCTTTTCGTCGGCGCGCTCCGCAAGAACCCTTGCCACATCCCTGCGCGTATCTTCGTCCTTACTCGACACCAAGGCTTCGAGAAGAGCGGTAAGCACCCTCTCATCCTTAATCCCCATCAACTGCTTCAGAGCATCCTCCGGACTATCGGAACCATGCCCTTTAAGCGAATCTATAAGTCTCGTCGTGTCATCCTTAACGGTTCCGTCGGGGTTCAATATAATAGCAAGTTCTTCGCTATCCATAGTCGCGAGACTCATCGCCCATGACGTCCTGTCACCCTGTGTGAAAGGGTCCTCGCCCACAAGCGCAGGCACTCCCTCTTTAGCCATTTGGTCGGCAGCGTTAAATAGCATGGTAATGGTCTTCTTATTCGCCTCTTTCTCTTCCGGAGTGCTCCCTTTGACCGTCAAATCAACCTTGTTTTTACCATAGATGGTCAAAACAAAAAACTTTGCCCACGGCGATATTTTTCCGTTCTTACGGATATGCGCTATTATCGACATGCGGCGGCCTTCTTTTATCTTAAGAGTCTTGACGCCATCACCTTTCTGGCTGGAGAGAGCTTCGATACCCAGCTTGCCCAACTCATTGGCCGCCATCATCCTCAGTAAAAGCTCATCGGCTGTAATGCCCTCCTCCATAATGTGCTTAGCCCAGTAGATAAGCGCGCCTTGTTCGGTAGCGTCTTTAGCGGTCAGGCGTATCCTCTCTATATAGGAATCGACTCTCACTTCCTTGGTTAAGCTCCATACTTCACTTTTTAAGGCAAAGAGGGCGTTGCGAAGATCGGCGTTGGACTTAAGAGTGTCTATGTCAACTTTTCTATTTATGAGTTCGTACATCTCTGCTGTTGACTTTTTCAAGTCTTCAATCTTTGCGCCTATTTCTATGGTATCCATCATTTCCGGATCCGGTTTCTGACCAGGCCTTTCCATCCTTGTATTTCTGCGCTGGAGCGCATCGGTCTCTCTCGAGCTGAGACCACCTAAACCCGAACCGCGCCTTTGGCGCATTTCTTTCTGCATGGCAAAACCTCTCTGCCGGAACAGATAGGCGTCTTGTAGCTTTTTTACTTCATCGTGCAATTGTTTGATCTCCCACAGTTCTGAAGTCATTTCCTGTCTGTGTTTCGGACCGCCGGCAAGGAAGTCGACTCCCCAATCGGTAAGGCGCATCTTCTCAAGATATCTCAATTGACCGCAGAGATTTTCATCTATCACTTCCGTGGGTACATACTGCTCCCACGAGCCATCGCCGTTTGCGATGCGCGCTCTTATTTTTGAACGCATCTCCTTCATAGAATCGAAGAAATTGTTAAGCTGCGCCATATCCATGTCATTTAGCCTGGCAAATATTATCCATCCATCCACGATGTCGGCCTTATTGACATCAACGACCAGTTCGCCCTGTCTGTAGGAAACAAATGGGTCCTTATACAGGAAACCGATATAATCCCAGCACATAACGGCGACTTTTACTCTATCCGAAATAGCCGGTGTGTTTTCCGACAGCCCCTCATTCTTACATGCGTTTGCAAGCTTCACCTTAAAAGTTGCTGACATTGTTTCCGGCCGGCTGGCCTTATGCAATGTCAGGCTATCCTGTAATACAGGTATTTTGGATACAACGCGTAGTTCATGCACGGCTGATAAGATGTCTACGGAACTTTTATCGGCCTGGTCGCGTATATTAGCGAATTTACTACGGAAATTGTTCTTATTAACATCATTCCAGTTAACTGCGCACCCAAAAAGTATCCTTCTCTGGAAGGGGTCGTTAAAATTGAGGTGTTCGCCTCCTGTGTTGTCGGAATACAATTCTTCGACCTGCCTTATCTTAAGAAGAAGATTAGAAAAATTTCTATTCTCTCTGGCGTCGGCTATCATAATCCCGCCGCTCAGTATATCTCTTAACATGTCATTAGACCCATTCAACCACCTCTTGGCGGCCACCTTATTAAAATCCTGCATCTCGATGGCAAGTCTCGCAAAAAAGACGCGTATGTCCCATTCTGCCAGGCTTAATCCCGACAGGTTATCGAGCATCCTTTTCAATTCATCGTTCTCTTTCTTATCAGGCATCGTGACCGCGTCTCCCAACCTGCCACCGGGCTCAATTTTTTCACCTTGAGACCGATACATAACTTTCATCGTCTCTTCAACGTCTCTTTCCTGATCATTTACCTGATCAAGGCATCTCTTCATATATTCTACGTCTAATCCATAGGTACGGCTGTATAAGGCAAGATGCTTTGCGAATATCATTATTTGTTTTGGAGAAGGTTTTCTATTGACGTATGAGTCTCTGGGCAATCTCGCCTCTGTAGCTCTCTCCTCAAGCATGAATCTTCTTTCGAACATAAATCTTTCGAGAAACTTTTGAGCGTAAGGCTCGAGCGCCTTAGTATTTGCTTCTATCTGGACGTCCACTACCGGCTGAACTGCCTGCACCGGTTCTTTTACGGACAACGGCGTTGGGGGTTGAACCTTAGAGGTCTCTTTATGCAGATCATCTCTCCTTTGCTCATAACCGATTCCTGCCGGCACAAAAGACTTGACGAATACGGGATTCCCTTTGATGATACCGTTTTCAATAGAAAAATCTCCGTTTACCCATAATATAGGCGCGCCTGGCGCATCCTGAGAAACTACAACCGCCTTATTTCTCCAGAGGCCCGCTCTTTCACTATCGCCATATCGTTTAACGATATATTTGGCTTTAAAATCTTCGGGCTTGCCCTGTGCTTTATTTATAGCTTTCACCTGCGCTTCATCCGCGTAACCAATCCGCACCAGGATCTTACCTCCGCGGCCGATACTGATGCCTACCAGATCACCAACTTTACCGTCCTTGTTCGTATATACGTTGAATAATCCGGTATTCTTCTCTTCATAAAAACGGTCTGTTTCTTTATCGTACTCGGGAACATTATCTTTAACGGAAAATAACGCGGCTCCACTCTTCTGCGCAAGCTCTGCTGCGGCGGCCGCATCACTAAGACTGCCGGCAAATAAGGGGCGTCCGGTAATCTCACCGTCTTCTACGTGGGCCGTGCCCTCTTTTACAAAAAGTAGAGGCTTTGCTTGCGGATCATCGAGCGAACATACGGCAATCTGCCCTCTCAGATCTTTTGGAACAAGCGTCGTATTACCGTATTCTACGGCATAATATCTTCCGCCTGTTTTTCCGAGTTCTCTATCTATGGCGGCGTTCATCGTTTCGCCCGGATAACCGAACTTTCTGAATAAAAATCCCCGCGCAAACGGCTGAACAAATTCACCGCCAACTAACAGGCCTTTCGTTCCTTTTATAGCGGCTGTCGTCCTCTCCTCCAATAGACGTTTATTTTTTCCGGTTTCGATATCGCGATCATACACTCTAAGGCCCGTGCCGTTATTAACGCTCTGGTAATAAGTCTCTACGCCGGGCTCCCATATCTTATCGCTTAAGGATTCGTCTTTATTGTAACGCTGTGTATATGAAAGAATCGGCTTCTTAAAACCATATGTTTTGTCAGCGATCAGTTCTGTATTATCCTTACCGAGTGAG